>DATHUR010000001.1:0-1882 GCA_035462025.1 Egicoccus sp.
CGAGCGATTGCTCGACGGCTGGCTCAGCGGCGCGCTGCGCAGCGTCGACCTGCGACCCGACCGCCAGGAGGCCGACGAGCTGCGGTGGCTGCGGGGCGAGGCCGTGCCGCGACTGAGCGCAGCGCTCGCCGAGCGCGACGCCGAGGTCGACACCCTGCGCCGCGAGCGCGCCGCGCTGGCTGGCGAGCGCGACGAGTACCGGGGCCAGCGCGACCACTACGAGGGTGTCATCGCCGCCCAGCGCGACGAGCTCGAGCGGTTGCGCCGGCCGCGGGGGTTCGTCGGCCAGCTCGTGCGGCGCCAGCCGGCGGTGCGTCGCGTCGCGGGTCGCGTGCGCCGCGGCCTCCGGCGCTGAACCGCCGGGGCGGGCTCCGGTGCCGACCTGCGTTTTCGCGCCCCGGTCGTTGCGATCGTGTGTCGGCTGCGGGGGTGGGCGCGGCGCGGGGGTTAGAGTCCGCCTCGGCGGTTCCTGGGAGAAGACTGGGCGATGGAAGGTGAGGCGATGCGCAAGCGGATTGCGCGACCGTTCGCGGTCTTGGTGCTCGTCATGGCGATGCTCGGGCTGGGCGTCGAGCCGGCGGCGGCGGCGGTGCCGTCCGCGCCGGTGTTCTTCGACGCCTTCGAGGCGCCGGGCGAGGCGGGGTTCATCTGGCAGGCGCCCACGAGCAACGGCGGGCTACCCATCACGAGCTACATCGTCGAGGTGGAGGGTCTCGTCATCGAGGACACCCCCCAGGCGTTCGAGATCATCCCCGGGTTCTACGGCATCGCCTTCTACGGCCTCTTCAACGGGTTCTCGTACGAGTTCAGCGTGCGAGCCGTCAACGCCGACGGCGCCGGGCCGGCCATGACGGTCACGTTGACGCCGAACGGCTGCACGGGCACGCCGTTCAGCGACGTCCTGCAGAGCAACACGTTCTGCGACGAGATCGCCTGGCTGACGCAGACCGGCATCACCCAGGGCACCGACACGGGCTTCAGCCTCGAGTTCCGGCCGACCACAGGAGTGTCGCGGCAGGCGATGGCGGCGTTCCTCCACCGGTTCTTCGGCGACGTGCCCTCGACGCTCCCGACCGCGTTCTTCGCCGACGTGCCGGCGAGCCACCAGTTCTACGACGACATCCAGTGGATGGCCGAGACCGGGTTGTCGACCGGCACGCCCCAGCCTGGTGGCAAGCCGCTCTACAAGCCCAGCGACCTCGTGTCGCGCGCCGCGATGGCCGCGTTCATCCACCGGGCGGCCGGCAGCCCACCGTCCGGGCTGACCGAGCCGTTCTTCGCGGACGTGTCGCCCAGCCACCCCTTCTACGAGGCGATCCAGTGGATGGGCGCGAGCGGCATCTCGACCGGCACCCCGCAGTCCGGTGGCAAGCCGCTCTACAAGCCCGGGTCGTCGGTGACGCGCGAGGCGATGGCCGCGTTCCTGTTCCGCTTCGACGCCTGGCTGGCCTCTCAGCCCGCGGCCGCCGAGGCCCCCGAGGCGCTGACGCCCGAGGCCAGGGCCGGCGACGGGTCGGCGGCCACCACGCCTCCGGAGACCGAGCCGAGTGTCGTGCTCGGCCCCGACCGGCACAGCTGGCCCGCGCTGACGGGCTGACCCGGCCGTGACCTCGGTGGCGGTGCGGGCCGGGATGCCGGCCCGCACCGCCCCGTCGCGCCCGACCGGCTCCGCTCAGTCGGCGACGGTCGCCCACGTCGCCGCCGCCACGAGCGCGGTGACGAGCGGGTGCGGCTCGGCGGCCGTGCTGCGGGCCTGGGGGACGAACAGCGTGGCGACGAAGAACCGGTGCCGCGGCAGCTCGACGATGCGCACCTCGCCCAGGTCGTCGGTACCGCTGATGCACAGCCCGCCGCCGACCAGGTCGTCGACGCGGTCGGGGGC
>DATHUR010000002.1:0-5316 GCA_035462025.1 Egicoccus sp.
CGTCGCCGCCGATCAGTTCACCGATTGCCCGCGAGCGCTCGACCGGCGTGGTCATGGTGATGCCCTCGAGCCGCCGGCGGGCATCGCGGATGGCATCCAGCGTGACGAGTTCCACGGGCGTACCTCGGTCGGGGCGGGCCGAGCCTAACGGCGGGGGACGGCACCGCAGCGCGAGCGCTCGCGGCCGCACATCACGTGGCTGCACGTGACCCGCGGCGCGCGGTCTCCGACGAGTGGTCGCCCGACCAGCCCGCAACCGCTTGCGCGAGCTCCCGAACGGGCGACAGGAAGCGCCGGGGGTCGGCCGTACGGCGTGATCCGAGGAGAGAGACCATGCACGTGCTCGTTCGCATGCTGCCGCGCGGCGGCCAGCTGCGCCCGGAACAGCGGGCGTCGCGTCACCGACTGCTCACGGTCATGCTGGCCCTGCACCTGCCCGTGCTGGCCGTCATCGGCGTGGTGGCCGGCCGCCAGCCGACGCACCTGGCCGTCGAGCTGCTGTGGTTGCCCGCCGTCCTGGTGATCGTCTCGCGGCCCCGGCTCAACCGTGATCTGCGCGAGGCGCTGATGGCGCTGGCGCTGCTCGGCTGCTCCGCGGTGCTCATCCACCTCGTCGGCGGCGCGACCGAGGCCCACTTCCACTTCTTCGTCGTCCTGCCACTGCTGGTGCTCTACGAACGCTGGGCGCCGTTGCTGCTCGCGATCGGGTTCGTGGTCGTCCACCACGTGGGCATGGCGCTGATCGCGCCGGAACTGCTCTACAACACCGAGATCGCGCAGCGTCTGCCACTGGTCTTCGTCGCCGTCCACGCCGTGTTCGTCCTGGCCGCGGTCGCCGTGCTCGTGGCCTTCTGGAAGTTCGCCGAGGACGCCCGCACCGAGGCGGCCACCGTCCAGGCCAGCATCGTCGAGCAGCAGCGCGCGGTGCTCGCCCGTCGCGCCGCGACCCAGGAGATGACGCAGTCGCGTGTCACCGAACTGTCCACCTCGTCCACCGAGGTACGCGCTGCGGCCGAGGGCGTGTCCAGCGTCCTGACCGAACTGTCCAGCAACGCGGTGACGATCGCCGACGAAGCCGCCGCATCGACCGCGGTGGCCGACCAGGCCGCCGCGGGTGCCCGCGAGGCCAGGGAACTCGTCGAGCGGCTCGGCGCGTCGACCGCCGAGGTCGAGGACGTGGTCAAGTTCATCACCTCGGTCGCGGACCGCACCAACCTGCTCGCCCTCAACGCCACCATCGAGGCCGCCCGGGCCGGGGAGGCGGGCCGCGGCTTCGCGGTCGTCGCCCAGCAGGTCAAGGAACTCGCGGTCCAGACCGCGGAGGCGACCGAACGCATCGGCCACCAACTCGGTGCGATCCAGGCGGACAGCGTGGCCACCTCGACGGCCATCGCGAGCGTCGACGAGACCGTCGCCGACATCACCGACCGGCAACGCCGCATCGCGGGCGTCATCGAGACCCAGCGCGAGGCCACCGTCGGCGCCGCACAGACGAGCGGCGAACTGGCCGCGACCGTCGCCGCCATCGCGGACGGCGTGATGTCGCTGGCCCGCGACGTCACGACCGAGGGCAGCGAGGCGGACCGCGACGAACCTGCCGACACGCCCTCGCCGCACCACGAACTGGCGCGCGTCGGCGCCTGAACCGAGGCGGCCCGTGGGCCGACGCCCGTGCGCAGCGAGCGGGACGAAGGCCCCGGGCAGCGTCGGGTTCGTCGTCCGCTCGTCGTGGGCTTAGCCTGTCGTCATCCGCGGACCACGTGCGAGGCGGTCCGCCCCGGCGACGACGAGGTGGCTCCACATGGCTGAGCAGCAGTTCCGCACCGCCCACGACACGATGGGTGAGATGCAGATCCCGGTCGACGCGCTCTGGGGCGCGAGCACGCAGCGGGCGGTGGAGAACTTCCCCGTCTCCGGCCAGCCGGTCCCGATGCAGGTCGTGCAGGCCCACGCGATGCTCAAGTGGGCCGCCGCGACCGCCAACGAGGAGACCGGCGTGGTCGACGCCGAGATCGCCGACGCGATCCGGCGGGCGGCCGACGAGGTGATCGACGGCAAGCTCGACGAGCATTTCCCGGTCGACACCTTCCAGACCGGATCGGGTACCTCGACGAACATGAACGTCAACGAGGTGCTGGCCAACCGGGCGAAGCAGTTGCTCGGCGAGGACCTGTCGTCGGCCCGCGTCCACCCCAACGACCACGTCAACGCGTCGCAGTCGTCCAACGACACCTTCCCGACCTCGGTCCACGTGGCCGTTGCCCGGGTCGCCAAGTACGAGACGATCCCGGCCCTGCAGGAGCTCGCGGCGACGCTGCGTCGCAAGTCCGACGAATGGGCCGACGTCGTCAAGTCGGGACGCACCCACCTCATGGACGCCACGCCCGTGACGCTGGGTCAGGAGTTCGGCGGCTACGCCCGCCAGGTCGAGCTCGGCGTCGCCCGCATCGAGAAGGCGCTGGACTCCGTCTACGAACTCGCGCTCGGCGGCACCGCGGTCGGCACCGGGCTCAACTGCCCGCCCGGATTCGTCGACCGCGTCATCGAGTTGATGGCGGAGCGCACCGAGCTGCCCTTCCGCGAGGCCGAGGACCACTTCGAGGCCCAGGGTTCACGTGACGCGCTGGTCGAGATCTCCGGCGCGCTCAAGACGGTCGCGGTCAGCCTGATCAAGATCGCCAACGACGTGCGGTGGATGGCGTCGGGGCCGCGTACCGGCCTGTACGAGATCGTGCTCCCCGAGATCCAGCCCGGCTCGTCGATCATGCCCGGCAAGGTCAACCCGGTGATCCCCGAGTCGGTGCGCCAGGTCGCCGCACAGGTGATCGGCAACGACGCCGCGGTCGCGATCGGTGGGCTGTCGGGCGAGCTCGAACTCAACGTGATGATCCCGCTCATGGCCCGCAACGTGATCGAGTCCGAGCGGCTGCTCGCCAGTGTCAGCCGGGTGTTCGTCGACAAGTGCCTCGCCGGCACCGAGGCCACCGACCAGGGGCCGCGTCTCGTCGAGCGATCGCTGATGCAGGTCACCGCGCTGGTGCCCGAGATCGGCTACGAGCGCTCGGCCGGCCTGGCCAAGAAGGCCCACAAGGAAGGCAAGACGCTGCGCGAGGTGGCGGTGGAGGACGGCGTCGACGAGGCCACGCTCGACCGCGTCCTCGACTACAAGCGCATGACCGAAGGCGGCATCCTCTAGCAGCGAACCCGCCACCCGCACCACCCTCCCCCGCCGCGCCCCGTTCCAGCTGGCCTGTGACGCGACATCGAGGTCGTGACGTCAGGTCGAGGCCCACCTCGATCTGACGTCACGCCCGCGCTCTGGGGTCACGCGGCGGCGAGGCCCCGGACGAAGCTGGCGAACTCGGGCGAGTCGAGGTCGGCGCGGCGAACCACCACGATGTGCCAGCCGAGCGCACGCAGGCGCGTCCGTACACGTTCGTCCTCGCGCCGCTGAGCCAGGCGATCGTGGTAGACGGCGCCGTCGGACTCCAGGATCGTCCTCAGCTCGGGCCATGCGACGTCGACCCGCTTGATCCGGGCGCCGTCGGCGTCACGTACGACGTACTGCAGTTCGAATGGCGGCGCGCCCAGCTGCCGCAGTCGCTGAACGCCGACCACCTCGAGCGCCGATCCGAGCTCGGCCGCACCCTCGGGCAGCCGGTCGAGCACGGCCAGCAGTCGGCGTCGCCCGGGCGCGCGACGATGGCGATCACACAGCTCGACCAGTCGGGCGACCAGACTCCGGTCGTGGCGAAGCTGATCCGCTATGAGCCGTTCGAGCACCTCCGCCGACACACTGGCGGCGAGATCGAGCAGGGTGCGTGCCGGCGTCGTGCACGCGAGGCCGTGCCGCTCAGTGACCTCGTCCTCGCCGAGCGCCGTGGTCGTGTGCAGCCGCTGGGCACCAACACGGGCGTTGCGGCCACGAGGTACGACGACATCGATCGCTGACGGACGCTTGACGTCGAGGAATGCCTGCAGGTGCGCCGCCGTCGTGTGGGAGACCCAGGCATCAGGGCCGGCGGCCAGCAGTACCTCGAGCACCTGCGCACGCCAGGTCCGGGAGTGCGTACCGAGGTCGATGACGTTTGGCAGCACCTCGGTCCAGACGCCGACCCTCAGCCGCTGGGTGATCGTCCACGGCGAGACGCCGGCATCCTCTCGGAGCTGCCGGCGCGTGACCCGGCCCCGCTGTCGGCGGCCGATCTCGATGGCGCGTTGGTCGACGGTACTCATGCCGAGAAGCATGGACCGAGGAGACGCGGTGACGCCGTCCGGGACGCGAACCGGCTGTGGACAACCACGACCGTCGGTCGTCGCCATGTGACACCAGATCGAGGTAGTGACGTCAGATCGGGGTCCACCTCGATCTGACGGCACATCCTCGATGTCGGGTCACATCACGGACCCGCGCACGGGCGGGGCACCGGGGGGCTTGGGGGTGGGTCAGGACTCGGCGAGGTAGTCGTCGGCGTAGTACTCGACCCCGAGGTGGGTGATCTGGTCCTCGCCGCGCAGCCAGCGCAGGGTGTTCTTGAGCTTGGTGAGCTGGATGAACAGGTCGTGCTCGGGGTACAGGCCGGGGGCGGTCTGCGGCGCCTTGAAGTAGAAGCTGAGCCACTCCTGGATCCCGCTCATCCCGGCCCGTTGTGCGAGGTCGAGGAACAACGCGAGGTCCAGCGCGAGCGGCGCGGCCAGGATCGAGTCACGGCACAGGAAGTCGACCTTGAGCTGCATCGGGTAGCCGAGCCAGCCGAAGAAGTCGATGTTGTCCCAGCCCTCCTTGTTGTCGCCGCGCGGCGGGTAGTAGTTGATCCGCACCACGTGGTGGAGGTCGCCGTACAGCTCGGGGTACATCTCGGGCTGCAGGATGTGGTCGAGCACGCCGAGCTTGGACGTCTCCTTGGTCTTGAACGACTCGGGGTCGTCGAGGACCTCACCGTCGCGGTTGCCGAGGATGTTGGTCGAGTACCAGCCGGCCATCCCCAGCATGCGGGCCTTGAACATCGGCGCCAGCACGGTCTTGACCAGGGTCTGGCCGGTCTTGAAGTCCTTGCCGCAGATCGGCACGCCGTGGTCCGAGGCGAACTGGCGCAGCGCCGGCACGTCGGCGGTCAGGTTCGGGGCCCCGTTGGCGAAGGGGATGCCGTCGAGCAGCGCGGCGTAGGCGTAGAGCATCGACGGGCTGATCGCGTCGTCGTCGGCGTCGATCGCGGCCTCGAACGACTCGAGGTCCTGGTGCACCGGGCCGGGTTCGATGTAGACCTCGGTCGACCCGCACCACACCATCACCATGCGGTCGCAGCCGTGCTTCTC
>DATHUR010000003.1:0-19372 GCA_035462025.1 Egicoccus sp.
CGGCGTCGTAGCAGGCGCCGGTGACCGCGGCCGGTTCCCCAGACACCACCCGCCTGACCGGCCCGACCGCCCACCGAGGAGTACGCGATGTCCGGACTTCGGACCGAGTACCCGTTCGTGTTGCCCAAGGGCTTCGTCGACGGCGAGGGGAACCTGCACCGCGAGGGGACGATGCGCCTCGCGACCGCCCGCGACGAACTCGAACCGCTCGCCGACCCCAAGGTGAAGGGGCCAGACGACCCTTATCTGACCGTGATCGTGCTGAGCCGGGTCATCACCGGGTTGGGCGGCCTGACGCGGTTGAACCCGCGCGACGTCGAGGGCATGTTCGCCGCCGACCTCGCCCACCTCCAGGACGTCTACAGCGTCATCAACTACGGCACCGCCGCCGACATCGAGGGCATGCTCGCCGGCCAGCGCGGAGCCAGGACCGCACCACTCGCGCCGACGACCACGCCGTTGTCGGTGGCCGCGGCCGCGGCCGCCCCGGCCGTCGCACCCGCACCGGCCCTCGTCGCGGACGACGACCCGCCGGTGGCGACGTTCGACGGCGGCGACGACGCCGATCTCGACGCACTGGCGGGCGCCGAGGCGGACGAGGAGCTGGCGCTGCCGAAGCGGCCGCCGCGCCGGGCCCGCATCGAGGAGGTCGGCCGTTCCGTCGGCCGCCCGGGAGGTGCCTAGATGACCCGGTACCCAGAAGCCGCGGTGTGGGAGGAGATCACCTACCTCGCCTACCACCTGCACTGGTCGCTCGACGACCTGCTCGACCTCGAACACCGTCAGCGCACCCGCCTGGTCACGCTCGTGTCGGGCGTCGACCACCGGCACCGGGAGATGAAGGCCGATGGCTAGCCTCGCCAAGTCCGCCGCGCCCGCCGGCTACGACCACCTGTTCATCAAGGCCGGTGGCACCGCGGCCACGTTCCTCGTCGAGGTCGACGGGGTCGACATCGGACGCTTCTCCGAGGTGTCGGGCCTGCAGGTCGAGGTCGAGGTCGAGCAGTACAACGAGGGCGGCGTCAACGGCTTCTCGCACCACCTGCCGGGCCGCATGACCTGGCCCAACCTGGTGCTCAAGCGCGGGATCACCTACGACGACAACCTGCTGAACTGGTTCCACCAGACCACCGGCGACGCGTTCGTCACGCAGGGCAAGGTGCTGCGCACCACCGCCGCGGTCACGATGATCTCGAGCTCCGGCAAGCGGCTGCGGTCGTGGAACCTCACCGACGCCGTCCCGGTGCGCTGGTCGGGCCCGCAGTTCGCGGCCACCGCCGAGGAACAGCCGACCGAGGAACTCGAGGTCGCCCACCACGGCTTCGAAGCGACCTCGTTCCGATGACGCCATGATTCGCACGGCGCGAGCAGTCCACGACCTCGGTCCCCGGCGACAGGCCCTGGGGACCGCGATGCGTGCGGCGACGGCCACCGCGCAGCACGTCGGCGTGGCCCTCGACCGGCGCCTCGGCGGCGAGCCGGCGCAGCTGCCGTGGGGCCTTGCGCCGCGCCGGGACGACGCGCCGCCGGACCAGGCCTACGCCAACCTGGCGCTGGCGCGCTACGCCGAATCGCTGCGTCGTCGTCGTGGGGCCGAGCCCGAGCCCGAACTGCGCGGCCTGCCGTTGCTCGCCCGACGTGACGGTGGCACGGCGACCGGCGCGAACGCCGGCCCGGGCGGACTGGCGCGCTCGTTCGTTCCCGTCGAACACCAGGTCCGGCCGGAGGTCGCCCGGGCCGTCAAGGGCGAGAAGCCACGCACCGTGACCCCTGCCCCGGCGCCGCTCGCCGTCCCGCCCGCCGCCCCGTCCGCGGCCCGTCGACGAGGAGGTCGCTGATGGCCGGCTCCGACCAGAAGGCCTACCTCGAGACCGAGACCGGCACCAGACTGCCCTGCCTGTTCAACCCCGAACAGTTGTCGATCTCGCTGTCGACGGAATGGACGGGCGAGAACCTGCCGGGCAAGCAGACGCCGACGCTGCGCTACGGCGGCGGCAAGTCGGGCTCGATCTCGGTCGAGTTGCTCTTCGACACCACCGCCGACGGGTCGCCCGTCACGACCTACACCGACAAGCTCATCAAGCTGCTCAAGGTCGACACCTCGCTGCCCGGCTACGACGAGACCAAGCAGAACGGCCGGCCGCCCTGGGTCAAGTTCCACTGGGGCAAGTTCCACTCGTTCAAGTCGGTGGTGACCAGTCTCGATCTCAGCTACGTCTACTTCTCGGCCGCCGGCGAACCGCTCCGTGCGCGCGCCCAGCTCTCGCTCGAGCAGTTCGAACAGGAGGACGACTGGCCGCGCCAGAACCCGACCTCGGGGACGCCGCTGCCGTCGCGCTCGCACCAGATGCAGCCGGGGGAGACGCTCGATCGGGTCGCCGCGAAGTACTACGACGACCCCACCGCCTGGCGCCACCTCGCCGAGGCGAACGGCATCCGTGACCCGTTCGCGTTGCGGCCCGGTGTCCGCGTCGACGTCCCGACCCTGGAGGTGTGACGATGCCCTCCGTCGTCAAGACCCCCATCGTCCCCGTCGTCAAGGTCGACGGCTCCGTGCTCGACATCGGCGACACCTACCTGAGCTACCTGCGGGCCAGCAGTTCGCTCAACGGGCCCGGTTCGGTCACGCTGCACCTGATCACCGACGACCTGAGCGCGCTCGGGTCCACCAAGCTCCAGGTCGGCAAGCCGCTCGAGATCCAGTTGCCCAAGGGCACGAGCGCGGTCAAGACCGTCTTCAAGGGCGACGTCACCACGGTCGGGTTCTCGAGCTTCGGGGCGCAGCAGTCAAACACGCTGATCGTCGAGGGCCTCGAGAGCTCGCACCGGCTCGCCAGCGCGTCCGAGTTCAAGGCCTACCTCAAGCAGAAGCGCTCCGATGTCGCCAAGGCGATCGCGGGTCGGCACGGCCTTGCCACGTCCGAGATCAAGACCACGGACCCGCAGGAGCCCTACCTGCTCCAGCACGGCAACGACTTCGACTGCCTGAGCGAACTCGCCGCCGAGATCGGCTTCGAGTGGTTCGTCAACGACGGCAAGCTCTACTTCCGCGAGCAGGGCACCGAGCAGCCCGTGACGCTCAAGCCGTCCGACGACACGCTGCTGTCGGTGTCGGTGCGCTACACGGGGACACCGGTCGCCAGCGCCGTCAAGGTCCACGGCTGGGACCCGGCCGGCCAGAAGGTCTTCACCGGCGCGGCCTCGAAGGTCGGCTCGCCCGGGGACCTGCTCAACTCCGACGCCTCGTTCGTCAGGACCAACTACGGCAAGGCCAAGACGGCGTTCGGCAAGGACCTCGAGATCGCGACGATGCCGACGCCATCGAAGGCGGCGGCGGACACGCGCGCCGGGGCGGTGGCGCGCTCCATGATCGGGTCCGGGCTCGCGCTCGAGGGCGAGACCTACGGCAACCCCGACCTGCGCCCCGGCGCCTACGTCAAGTTGCAGGACCTCGGCAGCGCCGTCGACGGCAAGTACTACCTGACCGAGGTCGTCCACGAGTTCACCCAGGCGTCCGACACGCGCACGCTGTTCTACTCCTCGGGGCACCGACCCGAGAAGGCGACCGACGTGCGTTCGTCGACCGAGCAGTGGTCGGGCGGCCTCGTCATCGGCGTGGTCACCAACCTCAAGGACGACGAGAACCTCGGCCGGGTCAAGGTCAAGTTCCCGACCCTGGGCGGCGTGACCGAGAGCAGTTGGGCGCGACTGGTGTCGGTCGGCGCCGGCAACCAGTACGGCCTCGACGTCATGCCCGAGATCGGCGACGAGGTCGTGGTCGGCTTCGAGGGCGGGGACACGCGGTTCCCGTTCGTGCTCGGCGGGCTGTGGAGCGGCAAGAACAAGCATCCCGACACCACCGCGCGCGACAACGGCAAGGTCAAGAAGCGGCTGTACAAGTCCGTGGCCGGGCACCAGATCGTCTTCGGCGAGGACTCCGGCACGGCCGCCACCTTCGGGATCACGATGCAGACGAAGGCGGGCAAGGCGAAGCTCGACCTGACCGAGGAGAAGATCACGCTCGAGGCGGACGCGGGCAACGAGATGGTGATCAAGGGTGGCGGCAGCGAGATCACCTTCGGCAAGAACGGTGCGCTCGCGATCAAGTGCACGAAGCTGAGCATCGACGCCCAGCAGGCGATCGAGGTCAAGTCGTCCGGTGGTGACGTGACCCTCAAGGGGGTCAACGTCAAGGGCCAGGGCACCGCCGGGTTCGAGCTGAAGGGCGCGATGGGCAAGGTCGAGTCGTCAGGGCCGCTGACGGTCAAGGGCGCGATCGTGCAGATCAACTGATGGGGGTCCACAGGTGAGCAGCACCGACATGCCGTCGTTCGTCGGGCGCGGGATCTCGTTCCCGATGCGCGTCGACAGCAGCGGCTCGATCGCCCTCGACAGCGGGGCCGCCGACATCGAGAAGTCGATGCGCGTGATCCTGTCGACCGCGCCGGGTGAACGGCCGATGCGGCCCTACTTCGGCTGCACGATCTGGGACCTGCTGTTCGAACCGATCAACGCCAACACGCTCGGGCTGATGGAGGACGCCGTCCGTGACGCGATGTCGCGGTGGGAACCGCGCGCGGTCATCGACGAGGTCGTCGTGCGGCCCGACGAGACGGGTCTCGGTGCCGTGACGATCAACATCGGCTACACGATCCGTTCGACCAACGACCGCCGCAACCTCGTCCATCCCTTCTACCTGATCCCCGGTGAGGGCGAGGAGTCGGCATGAGCATCCCCGTTCCCAACCTCGACGACCGCCGCTTCCAGGACCTCGTGGACGAGGCCAAGCGGATGATCCCGTCGCTGACGCCCGAGTGGACCAACCACAACGTCTCCGACCCCGGTGTGGCCCTCATCGAGTTGTTCGCCTGGATGTCCGAGCAGGTCATCTACCGGCTCAACCAGGTGCCCGAGCGGCTCTACATCGACTTCCTCAACCTGCTCGGGACCACGCCGTTCGCCGCGTCGGCCGCGCAGGCACGCCTGACCTTCTGGCTCGCCGGGATCACCGACGAACCCGTGATCGTGCCGGCCGGCACCGAGGTGACCACGGCGGACGGCGGTGGGGTGGTCTTCGCCACGCTCGACGAGCTGCGCATCGTCCAGCCCAACCTCGACGCGGCGCTGACCTCGTCGGGCGATCGCAACTTCACCGACGTGATCGAGCAGGTGCGCTACGACCGCGACGCGGTGAGGTGCTTCCAGTCCGACCCGGTCGCGCCGGGCGACGCGCTCAACCTCGGCTTCGACGTGTCGCTGGCCGGTCAGCTCGTGGAACTGCGGATCACGACCTCGTCGCGTGGCGTCGGCGTCGACCCCGAGGACGTCCCGTTGATCTGGGAGGTCTGGTCGGGCGAGCACTGGTTGGCCGTCGACGTCATCGAGGACACGACCGGCGGGCTCAACCGCACCGGTGCGGTCCGCATGGTCGTCCCCGACGCGCACGAGCCCCTGGTGCTGGCCAACCAGCGCTTCCACTGGCTGCGGGTCCGCCTGCTACCCGCCCGCGAGGGACAGCCGACGTTCCGCACGTCGCCGACCATCGCCGACATCGGCGTCAACTGCCTCGGCGGCTCGATCATGGCCGAACACGCCCGCACCGTGGTCGACGAGGTGATCGGGACCAGCGACGGCACCCCCGGTCAGCGCTTCACGCTGGCCAACCGGCCCGTGCTGCCCCGCGCCGAGGGCGAGGACGTGGTGGTGACCCTCCAGGGCGAACGGGTGGTCTACGCCGAGGTGCCCGACTTCAGCGCCTCCGGACCGTTCGACCACCACGTCGTGATCGACGGTGGTCAGGGCGTGGTCGAGTTCGGCCCCAAGGTGCGCTATCCAGACGGCTCGGCGGTGCAGCACGGTGCCGTCCCGCCCTTCGGGGCCCAGGTCGGCATGACGCGCTACCGCACCGGGGGTGGCAGCGCCGGCAACGTCGGTGCGCGGACCCTGATCTCGCTGCGTCATGCCGTGCCGTTCGTCGACCAGGTCGCCAACCTCGCGCCGGCACGCGGCGGGGTGGACCCCGAGTCGCTCGACGAGGTCAAGGTCCGTGGCCCACGGACGCTGCGCACCGGTCAGCGTGCCGTGACCCCCTCGGACTACGAACAACTCACCCTCGAGTCCTCGCCGAAGGTCGCCAGGGCACGGTGCGTCCCGCCCGAGACGCCGCTGGCTCCGGTGAAGGTCATGGTGGTGCCCACCAGCGACCGTGACCCCGACACGTTCACCCTCGACGACTTCGCGCTCACACCGGACCTGTTCGCCACGGTGCGCGACCACCTCGACGCACGGCGGACGCTCGGCGCCGTCGTGCAGGTGACCACCCCCTACTACCAGGGCGTGAGCGTGATCGCCCGGGTGCGGGCCGCGGCCGGCCGCTCGCCGGTGGCGGTTCGCGAGCGGGTCACGGCGGCGGTCGCGCGCTTCCTCAGCCCCCTCGAGGGCGGCGCCCGCGGCCTCGGCTGGGAGTTCGGCACGTCGCTGACGTCGGTGATGCTCACCGCCCTCATCGACGAGGTCGAGGGGGTCGGCGGCGTCGACGAGGTCACGATGTTCGAGTTCGACCTGCGCAACGGGGTCCGGCTCGGCGACGCGGTCGAGATGATCGCGCTCGATCCCGAGGCGCTGTTCCTCAGCGGGCGCACCCAGGTGGTGGTCCGATGAGCGGCGTCGTAGGCCCCGTGTGGGCAGTTGTGGGGCCGGAGACGGTCTCGGAGGCGTGGTCATGAGCGTCGGGAAGGTCGAGCAGCGGCTGCGACCGACGCCGGAGTACCCGCCGGGGTGGCTGGTCGGGCAGTTGCCCGTCGGCATGCGCGACGACGACCTGCTGGTGCGCTTCACCACCATCTTCGAGCGTCTCGGCGAGACGCTGCGGGCCGGCGCGGATGGCATCGAGTTCGCCGCGAACCCCACGGTCACCTCGCCGGACATGCTGATCTACATGGGCCGCTGGCTCGGCTACGACGTCCTCGACCCCGAACTCGGGACCGAGCACCAACGTCGCGTCGTCGCGGCGCTCGGCCGCGCGCTGCGTCTGCGGGGAACGGCCGCGGGGCTGCGCATCCTGCTCGAAGCGGTGACCGGCGCGCCGGTCGAGATCGACGAACCCGGGCGTGTCGTCGGCGACGAGGATGCGGGCGAGATCACCGGCGTGGTGCGTGTCCGGGTGACCTCCAGCGGTCATCTGCGTGAACACGAACTCGAGGCCCTGGTGCGCGACGAGGTGCCGGCCCACCTCCACGTTGACGTGGAGTTCGCTCCCGCGGCAGCCGAGGAGGCGTCATGAGTGACGTGACGGCAGACCCGGTGGCGACGCCGGTCGCGAGCGACGGGGACCCGACCGTGGTGCTCGGCGACGGCGCAGGCGTCGCACCGCGCACCAGCCCGGGGAAGGGAGCCGACATGGAGGAGACCAGCGGTGCCGCCGCCGACACGTCGGCCGCGCCACCGGCGGGCGAGATCGAGGTCGAGTGCCCCGGGTGCGGCCTCGCGATCGTGGGCATGGCCCCTCGTCCGACGGCGGCCTGGTTCTGCCCCCGCTGCGACTATCCGCTGTTCTGGGTCAACCGCGCCGCGCCGCCCGAGCCCGACGCCCAGCAGCGGCGCGCGCGTCGCCGGCTGCCCGGGACGGCCGGGGCGACCGTCATCGGCGCCGAGGATTGCTGGCATTGCGGCGAGATGAACGAACCGGGCGCGAACGTGTGCCTGCGCTGTGCCGCGACGCTGCCAAAGCCCATCCCACCCGTCGCCGAGATCCCGGTGGTGCGGATCGTCCGGCGCGAACGAACCGTCGTGCGCACGGTGGCCTGGCCCTACGTGACCGCGGCTGCGCTCGCGGGCGCCTCGGTGGCGTTGGCCGCCGCCGGCTGGATCTACGGGGTGTAGTCGATGATCGAGGAACTGGACCGCAGCCTGGAACGGTGGCTCCGCGCCGCCGTGCCACTGCCGTCGGGGACCGCCGAGGTGGCCTTCGAGGCGCCGGAGCGCGACTGGGACGCGCGGCGTTCGACGCCGATGGTCGACCTGTTCCTGTACTCGCTGACCCCGTCCAAGGGCCGGGCGGCTGTGGGCGTGCGCACCTTCGAACGCGATGGCCGGATGGTCCGCGAGCGGGTCAACCCCGTGCTCGAGGCCCGCTACCTGGTCAGCGTCTGGGGCGGTGGCCCGGGGGTCGAGCACGAACTGCTCGGACGGATCGTCAATCTGCTGGCGGTCAGCAAGGCGATCCCGGTCGAGCACCTCGGCGATGGCCTGCGTGAGGTGAAGCCGTTGCCGACGCTGTCGATCGCCGCCGACGCCGACACGTCGACCACCCAGTTGTGGTCCGCGCTCGGCATCCCGCCGCGGGCCGGCGTGCAGTTGCTGGTCGAGACGCCGCTCGGTCTGCCCGGGCTCACCCCGGCCGCCGACCCGCCGAAGATGCTGCAGTTCACCGCGACCAACCGACGCCAGCCGGCGGCGTTGTCGCGCCGGCGCCGCGCCTTCGGGCGCGCCGACGAGTCGGCCGTCGGTGGGCGCGTCGTGACCCGCCGCGGCTCGGCACTGATCCAGGACTCGGGCCGGTACTCGGTCGAGGCGGACGAGGGCGACGAGATCGAGGTCGTCCCACCGCAGGCGGCCGGCTGATGTCGGACATGAGGATCGACGACACCGAGGTCGAGACCCCGAGGATCCGGGCCGACCTGCTGACCCCGGACGTGCAGGTCGTCCCGGGTGAGCCGGTGTTCGTCTCGGTCCAGGTGCTCAACTCGACCCCGGTGATCGAGACGATCACGGTCGGCCTGGTCGGGTTGATGGCCGAATCGGTGGTGCAGTTGCCCCAGGAGGTGACGCTGTTCCCCGACGAGGCGACCCTGATCACGGTGGAGTTGCGCTTCCACGCGACGCTGCCGGCCGGGGTCCACGAGGGCCTGGTCGTCGTCGCGGGCGAGTCGGGGCAGTACCTGCCGTCCGAGCTGCCGTTGCGCGTCTCGGTGCCCGAGTCGCCCGGCGCCCGCCTCAGCGTCGAGCCGCCGCTGCGCATCGGGGGCAAGAAGGGCGCGTTCGACATCACCGTCGACAACGCCGGCAACACCCCGCTCAACCTGCTGGTCCGCGCGACCGACGCGAACCGGCAACTCAAGCTCTACGTCAACAACCCCAGCCTGCGGCTACGGGTCGACCAGTCCGGTGCCGCGTCGCTGGTGGCGGTCGGCAAGCGGCCGCTGACCGGCTCGCCAGTTGAGCACCTGATCACGGTCACCGCCGACCGGGGCGAGCTGACCGAGACGGCCGAGGTCACCTTCCGCCAGAAGGCGCTGCTCACCCCGGGGATCATCACGATCCTGGTGCTGGCCGTGATCGTGGCCTTGTGGGCGCTGGCGATGCTGTTCGGCGTGCGGACGGCGTTGGCACCGGCGCCGCCGATGAAGGCACTGCCGGCCACGTTCGCCGCCGGCGAGGGCGTCGGGATGGAGGACCTCGATCCGGTCGCCGTCGGTGGCACGATCACCGGTCTGGTCACCGCGTCGTCGACCGGCCTGCCCCTGCCGCGCGTGACCGTCGAGGCATTCGACACCAAGGGCACCCTCGTCACCGCGACCGCGACCGGGGACGACGGCACCTACGAACTCGCCGGTCTGCTCCCACGCCAGTACCAGCTGCGGATGCGGGCCGAGGGCTACCAGGAACAGTGGTGGCCCGGCGGCGGGCCGACGCCGATCGCCGTGCCTGCCTCCGGGGTCGCCGAGAACGTCGATCTGACACTGGCCGGCCTGCCCGGCGCGCTGGGCGGCCAGGCCATCGCCGGCGACGGCGAGGTGGCCGCGATCACCGTCGAGGTGGTCGCGATCGACCTCGTGGGTGGCGAGTCGGCCCCGACCGCGACACAGGCGGACGCCGACGGGCTGTGGAGCATCACCGGCCTGACGACCCCGGCGACCTACCGCATCACCTACCGCTCCGAGGGTTACGCGCCGGTCGAGATGACCCAGCCGGTCGGTGGCGGCGAACAGGTCGTGGTCAACCCGTCACGGCTGCCGGCGGCGCCGGGCGGGATCAGCGGCACGGTGATGGATCGCGACGGCGTGCTGCTCGGCGGCGTCGAGGTGGTCGCCCAGCGCGGCGAGTTCGTGCTCGCCACGATGACCCCGACCACCGGCGAGGTCGGCGCCTTCGACCTGCCCGAGCTCGAGACCCCCGGTACCTACCTGCTCACGTTCACGCTCGACGGCTACGCCGCCGAGACCCGCGCCGTCCGGCTCAACCCGGGCGAGTCGCTCGAGGGCCTGCAGGTCGAGCTCGGCGCGGCCACGGGTGCGGTCATGGGTCACGTCACCGCCACCGACGGCCGCGACCTCGGCGGCGTGCGCGTCACGGTCTCCGGCGGCGGGACGATGCTGACCACCGACACGTTCACCTCGGGCGAGATCGGCTCGTTCCGTCTCGCCGGCCTGCCGGTCCCCGGGATCTACACCGTCACGTTCGAACTCGAGGGCTACGCCCGCCAGACGGTGCAGGTCCAACTCGACCGCTCGACCCCGCAGGTGTTCGCCGAGGCACGCATGTCGGCCTCGGTCGGACGCATCACCGGCCGGGTCGTGGACGACGCGACCGGGCAGCCGATCGGGGCGAGCACCATCGCGATCTCCGACGGCGAGACGGTCCGCGAGACGACCACCGCCTCGGCGCCCGCGACCCAGATCGGTCGGTTCAACGTCGGCGATCTGCCTCCGGGTGCCTACACGGTGACCGCGACCACGCCCGACGGACGCACGATCACCCTGCTGCAGTCGGTCCAGGCGTCCCAGACCGAGGACGTCACGCTGCGGGTCCCGGCGGCGGGGGGCTCGGGATGACCGGCATGGGGCCCCTGCAGGCGGGCGACGGCCGCCGCAGCGACCGGGTCCGCGCCGACGTGATCACGCCCGAACTCGCCCTCGGACAGGGCGAGCTCGCGGTGGTCGAGGTCGAGGTCACCAACGTCGACGAGGTGATCCGCTCGTACAAGGTCGACGTGCTCGGCCTCGACCCCGACTGGATCCGGGTCGACGCCACGATGCTCGACCTGTTCCCGGGCGAGCGCCGCACCGTGCCGATCTCGTTCCAACTGCCGGCCGACTTCCCGGCGGGACGGCGCGCGATCGCGATCGAGATCAGCGAACCGGGCGTGACCGGCGCGGCGGCCGTCGTGGTCGAGGCGGTGCTGTCGGTCGCCCCGATCGACGGAATCGGCCTGACCGCCGAACCGGCCACGGTCGAGTGTGGCAGGACCGGCACCTTCGTCGTGACCGTGGTCAACACCGGCAACACCACACTGGACCTCGCGGTGTCGGCCCAGGACCCGGAACGGGCCGTGACGGTCGCCTTCGACCCGCCGCGGAACCGGCTCCACCCGGGCGAGCGATGCGTCGTGCAGGCGACGGGCACCGGCAGGCGCCCCTGGTTCGGCATGCCGGCGATCCGCGTCCTCGACGTGCGCGCCACGGCCGGTGCCACCGAAGCCATCAGCGCGATCGCCTTCATGCAGCGCCCCCGCATCAGCCGGCGCGTGATCACCATGGTCGGTCTGCTGGCCGTGGTGACCCTGTTCGCGTTCGTGATCCTCAAGAGCTTCAGCGACGTCGCCGCCCTCTCCGAGGAGAACGCCGCGCTGATCAAGACCTCGATGGGCGAGGACGAAGCGCTCGGCGAGCGGATCGCTCCCGCCAGCGTCGCCGGCCAGGTCACCTCGACCACCGGCGGTGGGATCGACGGCGTCGCGGTCGAGTTGTACGAGCAGGACAACCCCGTGCTGCCCGCCTTCGCCACCGTCACCGACGCCGAGGGCAACTTCCGCTTCGGTGGGCTGGGCGAGGGCGCCTACCTGCTGCGCTTCCAGGTCGCCGGGTTCGGCGAGATCTGGTATCCGGCCGGGGAGACGTTCGCCGACGCCGAACCGGTCGAGGTCGCGGCCGGCGCCGCCGTGGCCGACCTGATCATCTCCCTCGACGGCCGTCCCGGTGCGGTCGGCGGCGTGGTGCTGGGCGCCGACGTCGCCGACGCCGTCGTGACGGTGCAGTTGCCGGCCGCGATCATCGAGGGCTCCGACGTCGACCCGGTCCCGGCGGTCGTGGCGACCATGGCGGTCGACGCGAGCGGCATGTTCCTGCTGCCGGACCTGCCGACGCCGGCGACCTACGAGGTGCAGGTCGCCAAACCCGGCTACGCCACCGAACTGCGCACGCTCTCGCTCGGCCCCGGCGAACAGCGCGACGACCTGCAGGTGTTGCTGCGCAAGGGCGACGGTGTGCTCTCGGGCACGATCGTCGACACCGCGGGGACCCCGCTGGGCGGCGCCGCGATCACCGCCACGGACGGGGCCGCACAGACCCAGACCCGCTCGCTCAGCGGCGACGAGACCAACGGGCTCTTCGAACTGCGTGATCTCGCCACGCCGGCGACCTACACCATCACGGTGACCGCCCCCGGCTACTTCGACCAGACGGTCACCCTCACGCTCGAGGCCGAGCAGCAGCGTGACGACCTCACGATCGTGATGACGGCCGACCGCGGAAGCCTCGCGGGCCACGTGACCGCCCCCGACGGGACACCGCTCGGCGGGGTCACGATCACGGTCGGCGGCGCCGATTTCGAACGGACCACCGAGTCGCTGTCGGTCGGTGACGTCGGCGCGTGGTACCTCGAGGGCCTGCCCGTCCCCGGCACCTACACGGTCACCTTCCGCGGCGAGGACCGCCAGACCCAGGCGCTGTCGGTCGATCTGGTCGCGGGTCCCGAGGCGCGTCGCACCGGGATCGACGCCGTGCTCGGCCGCGCGAACGCCTCCATCAGCGGGATCGTCGCCGACAGCGACGACCGCCCGGTCAGCGGGGTCCAGATCACCCTCGAACGCTCCGGGGTGACCCGCACGACGATCAGCTCCGACGCGCCGCTCGGCGCCTACGGCTTCGACCGCGTACCACCCGGCGCGTACACGCTGACCTTCCGCCGTGCCGGCTCGACCGCGCAGACGCTGCTGATCGACCTGCGCGCCGGCGAGACCGTCACCGCACCGCGCATCCAGCTCGAGGAGCAGGCGCGGATCACGGGCGTGTTCACGCGCGACGACGTCGGCGAGGCCGGTGTCGGCGTGACCATCTACACGCAGAGCGGCTACCCGGGGTCGGCGGTGCGCACCACCATCACCGGCGCCGGCGGCGTCTTCCGTGTCGAGGCGCTCGATGCGCCCGAGACCTACATCGTCGAGTTCCAGGTCCCGGCGGGTGGACCGCCGGTGGGATCCGAAACCGTCTTCCTCCGGCCCGGCGAGGCCGTCAACGTGGAGTTCGACCTGTGATCCCGACCGCGCGGACCGCCCCGATCGAGGCGCTGCGATGAGGATCTCGCTGTCGCCCGAGCTCAGCGAGCTCGCCCCGGGCCAGGACGTCGACCTGCTCGTCACCGTCGTCAACGACGGCGAGGAGACGCTGTCGCCGACCGTCGGGGTCAGCGGCTTCGACCCGCAGCTGGTGTCGTTCCCGGAGGCGATCGTCGCGATCGCGCCGGGCGGTTCCTCCCACACGGTCGTGCGGCTGCAGGTCAGCGGCGACGCACTGCCGGGGGAGCAGCGCATCGGCATCACCGTCACCGACCCCGACGGCTACCACCCGCCCGCGTCGGTCTCCACCGTGGTCGTGGTCGGCTCGCCGCCCGACGTGCTCGTCGAACTCAAGCCGTCGGCCGCACGCGGCCGGCGTGCCGGCAAGCTCGATGCGATCCTGCGCAACACCGCCGCACACCCGGTGTCGGTCCAGCTCGAAGGCTCGGGCAACGACGTCGACATCGACTTCTGGGCCGACGAGGTCGACCTCGACGCCGGTGAGGTCCTGCGCGTCCCGACCCGGATCAAGCGTCGCAAGCGGTCGTGGTTCCGCGAGGTCCGCCACGGTGCGCTGATCCGGGTCCGGGGCAACGGTGTACCGGTGTCGGCGACCGCGACCTACACGCAACTGCCGTTCCTGCCGCCGCTGGCGTTCAAGCTCGTCGCGGCCGTGACGGCGCTGGCCGTGTGGGCGGCGGCCGTGGTGTTCGTCCACGGCCGGATGACGGCCGAGCCCGTGATCGACCCCGCCACCGACGTGGCCGCCGGCGAGGACGGTGCCGACGGGGAGGTCGGGGCCGGTGAGGAAGCCGCCGGCGAGGGTGGCGAGGCCGCCGATGCCGGCGAGGAGGCCGGCGAGGAGGAGGCCGCTGGCCCGCCCATCGCGGTCGCCGGCACCGTCGAGGGGCCGACCGATCCTTCGGGGACCGAGGTCGTCATCGAACGGATCGCGTTCGGTGACGAAGGCACGACCTCGGGACAGGGTGGCGCCAAGTTGGCCGCCCTCACCCCGGTCACCACCATGGTCGGGTCGGTGATCGACAAGATCGCGACCACCACCGACGAAGGTGGCCGCTTCCGGTTCTCCGGCGGGCTGGCCGCGCCCGCCTACTACCGCGTGACCGCCGTGCGCCCCGGGTTCGAGTTGGCGTCGCAGGTCGTGCAGACCACCGCGGACACCCCCGAGTTCGAGCTGGCCATGGCGCTGGTCCCGGCCGACGGCGGCATGAACGGCCGCGTGACCGACGACGGCGGACGCGGGGTCGGCGGCGCGACCGTGACCGTCACCGACGGCGTGTTCACGTTCCAGACCACCTCGGCCACCGAAGGGACGGTCGGCTCGTGGTCGCTCGAGGGGATGGCGACACCCTCGACCTACCAGGTGATCGTGGTCAAGCGGGGCTATGCGACCGCGACCCGCATCGACGCCATCGAGGGCGGCCAGTCCCTGTCCGGGGTCGACACCGTCATGCTCGGCGACCTCGGCACCGTCCGCGGCCAGGTCTCCCACCGCGGCGCGGGCGTCGGCGCCGTCACGGTGCAGATCACGGGCGACAACGCCGAGCGCACGACGACGACCCTCACCCAGGGCGGGCTGACCGGGTTCTTCGACTTCCCGGCGCTGCCCTACGGCGACTACGACGTGACGTTGTCCGCCGACGGCTGGATGACCCAGACCACCTCGGTCACCGTCGACCGCGGCGACGTGATGCTGCACGTGCGCGACCTCACGCCCTCGACCGCGATCGTGCAGGGCGTGGTCGAACAGCAGGTCGGTGACGGCTGCGAGTATCCCGATCCCGACGACGAGGCCGCCTTCGAGGATGCACAGCCCAGCTTGTGCGGCGGCGTCGGTGTGTCGCTGATCGGCGACGCGGGCACCTACCGCACCACGACCGCGACCGACACCGGTTCGTTCCAGATCTCGGGGGTCCCGGCTGGGGAGTACACGCTGGCCTTCGAGCGCCAGGGCTACTACCCGGAGTTCTACGACGTCAGCCTCGCCGCCGGCGACGTGGTCAACGTTCCCGACGACGCGTCGTTCGACGCCGTGACGGCGGCGGCCATCGGGCCCGAGGGTCGACCGCTGACGCCGGCCTCCAACCACCGGGTCCAGTTGCGCCTGCTGCCGAAGATGGAGCAGGCGGTCGGCGAGGTCGTCGCCGTGATCCGCTCGGTGACCGACGCCAAGGCCGAGTTCAAGTTCCCCGCCAACACGAAGCTGAGCGTCCTCAAGCAGCCCCAGGCGAAGGCGGAGTTGCTCGCCGAGGGCGGCATCAAGCTGACCGGCCTGATGCCCGGCGCCCACACGCTGCGTGTCGATGCGCCCGGCTACGACGTCCTCGACCACGTGATCCAGATCGCCCGCGACGGGACGACCGACGCCGGCACGGTCGTGCTGACCCCGCTGGCGACCATGGCGCTGCGCGTCACCGACGGCGCCGAGTTCCCGATCTCGGGCGCCCAGGTCTTCGTCACCAAGAAGGGCACGACGGACACGGCCTGGCGCACCCGTCGGACGCCGACCGCCGGCGTGAGCGACTGTTCCGCGCGCAAGGACGCCGCCGACCGCTGGCGCATCGGGATCGCCGGGACGACCGGCACGGCTCTCCAGGGGCTGTGCGTCACGGTCAACACCACGGGCGACGCGGTCATTCCGCAGGCGTTCGGGACCGGTGACTACCAGGTCATCACGCCCGCCAACGAGTCCGACATCGCCGCGCAGGCGACGACGGAGGCCCAGCGCCGCGCGCGTGCCGGTGTCGTTCCCCTCGACCACCAGCAGTTGGTCCGCGACGTGTCGGTCACCTCGGGCGAGACCAGTCGGTTCGACCTGCGCGCCCGGCGCTACGCCATCATCGAGGGCCGTGTCCGCGAACCGAGCGAGGACGGCTACCTCAACGTCAGCGCGGACGCCTTCGTCAATGACACTGCCGACGGCCTCCCGAGCTTCCCGAATGCCGCGACCTACCAGAACGCCGGCGGCGTCACCGTGAACCTCGGCATCTCCCTTGCGATGAGCGAGAACGGCGCGGCGAAGGTGCCACCCGGCGGCCTCGGCCCCCGGTTGAGCTATGGACCGGCACATGGACTGCCCGAAGGCGTCTACCGCATCAACCGCGTGCTGCCCGACGACGTGAACCAGTTGCGCGAGTTCGACCTCGGCTTCTACAACAACGCCGAGTTGCAGTACGACTACGTCGGCAGCAACCAGATCACGGCCCTGGGATTCGGGGAGACCCGTGTGGCCAATGCCGTGCTCAACCCGGCCCCGATCCCCGTCACGTTCGAGGTCTACAGCCAGACCTCGTCCGGGACACGGGTCCCCGCGGCCAGCGTGCCGTTCACGGTGCGCGGCATCACTGAATACGTCTTCGAGGGCGGCGGTGTCTTCCCCCTGTACGAGGAACTCGCACTAACCAGCGGCGCCAGTGGCCTCGTACAGGCACTGAAGGACGGCGAGCCGGTGCGCTTCCTCCAGAACGAAGCGCTGACGGTGCAGACGGAAACGACGGACGCCTACTACTTCTTCGACTCCGACGCGGCCGGCGCGGTCCAGGTCACGCCGAAGCGCGGCGAGAACACCGGCATTCGCGTCCAAGCCAAGCCCCGCCGCGTGACCGGCAGCGTGGGACTGGTGCCGGTCGGCGCGGACCCGAGTGACATCCTCGATGACCTCACGGTCCAGCTGCGGCCGATCGTGACCGTCGACACGCTCGGCGCCGCCGTGGCCGCACCGACCGTCGCGCTCAACGGCGCCGGTGACCGGCTGAATTTCGACTTCGCCAGCGTCACCCCCGACAACTACCGCCTGGTCGTCACCGGGCCGGGCGTGTTCGACTACGCCAGCGCCGACATCAGCATCCTGCCCGGCAACCCCGTGACGCCGGTCGCCATCTCCAGCGGTGCCGGCGACGGGGCCTTCCTCGTCGACCGCTCGCTGAGCCTCGACGTGACCGTCACCGAAGAGTTCGAGGTGGGCTCGGGCAACGAGGATCCGGTCGTCGGCGCCACGGTCGAGCTCTACCTCGACGGCGACCTGGTCGACACGCCGGTCGTGACCGACACGGCCGGGGCGGTCGCGTTCACGGGCCTGCGCGGCGGCCCGGACCGCGACTACCACCTCGTGATCGACAAGGCCGGCTACTACGCGCCGGCGGACTCGGACGACGTCTTCACCATCAGCGACATCAACGCCAGCACCGAGCGTGAACTGGTCCGCTTCGGCGCCGTCGCCGGCACGGCCGTGTCGTGGCTGACCGTGATGGACACGCCCAACGCACTGGTCGGCGCCACGGTGACCCTGCTGGACGATGACGGCGACGTCGTCGCGGGAGTGAGCCCGAAGACGACCGCCGCCGACGGCGGGTTCGCGTTCACCGCAGCCGACGAGATCCCGGCGGGGGACTACCGGTTGCGGTTCACCGCGACCGACCACGAGACAACGTTCGTCGACGTGACCATCGCCGACGCCACCGCGCAGGTCCTGGCCGACGACGTCGAGGTCCGACTCTCGCGGGTGACGGTGAGCGGCACCGTCACCGACGACGCGGCCACGCCCGCGCCGATGCAGAACGTCCGGGTCAGCGCCTTGCGCGACAACGGCATGGGCAACCCACCGACCAGCATCACCGGCGTGACCAACGAGACGGCGGCCTTCACCGCGGTCGACGGGACGTACACGCTCGAGGACCTGCCACCGATCGACCTCGTGATCAGGTTCGAGGAGTACGTCGACGTCAATGGCACGCTGGTTCCGTCGTCGCGGCGCATCCACGAGATCGACGTGCAGCCCGATCCGGGTGACGAACTCACGGGCGGCGACGTCCAACTGACCGAAGAGCACCCGGCGATGTTCGGGACCGTGACCGGCGTCGACTTCGACACGGCCGGCGCGCCGAGCCGCGTGCTCGGTGGCGTGACGGTCACCGCCGAGTGTGTGTCCGGGAATTGCTCGGGGGCCGCCGACCTGCAGACCACCACCGACGCCGCGGGCGACTACGAGTTCACGATCGTGCCGACCGGGCAGTACCGCCTGACCTACGACACGGACGGGTACGACACGCTGATCGACCCCGCCGACCCGGGCACGATCAATGTGATCCAGTTCGCCGACGCGCAGGCGGCACGGGACGTCGATCTGCTCGCCACGCCCGTGACGCACACCATCACGGTGTCATCCGCCCTCGATCCGTCGCTCGAGAGCGTCACCGTGACGGCCGTCTACCAACTGCCCGTCGGCGTGCCGGACCCGCCGGACGAGGGCGACGACGACCGCTACGTCTTCTCCGGCGTGACCGACGCGAACGGCGAGATCGACCTCGTCCTGCCGCCGGGTGACTGGGCGCTGTCCACGTCGGGTGCCGATGCGGCGGCCTTCCCGCCGCGACCCCACCGCAACGTCAGCGGGGTGGCGGTCGGGATCGCCGTCGGCGACGCCGCCGGGGCCGAGACGCTCACCCTCGACCCCTACGTGCTGGTCTCGGGCATCGTGACCGGCCGCAACTTCGACGGCGCACCGACCGCGCCCCTCGACGCGGTCGTGGTCACGCCCTCCGGCGCCGCCGAGGGCGCGGCCGTCGCGGCGAGTGCCGCCACGACCGTCGACGACGCCGACGCGGCCCTGCACGGCGCGTGGTCGGTCTACCTCCCGCCCCCGGTCACCGGCGACAAGGACTGGGTGCTGACCTTCGCCCGGACGCGCTACGACACCGGCTCGGTGACCGTGCGGATCCCCGAGGAGGATCCGGAGGACTTCGAACTGGTCGAGGGCCATGCCGCGATCCAGTCCATCGCCGCCGTCGGCGGCATCGCACCCGAACTCGACGACACCGACGTCGTGCTGACCGCTTCGCCGGTCGAGGTCGCGGTCTCCGTGCTGTCCGCGGACGACGACCAGCCCGACCTCGACGGCATCACGGTCGAGGCGACCTTCGTGACGGTCGACACCGGTGACGCCACACCGGCCGTGGGCGCCCCGTACGACGTCTCGGCCGATTCGGTCGACGGCGTCGCGACGCTCGTGCTCGCCCCCGG
>DATHUR010000004.1:0-10613 GCA_035462025.1 Egicoccus sp.
TGGAACGGCGGCTTCCCCCGTCCGACCCGTCGCGAGCGGGCCGCACGCGCCCGCCGGCGCCGCCGGCTCGCGTGGGGCGGCGCCGTCCTCGCGCTGGCTCTGGTGGCCGGCCTCGCGACCTCGGCCGCAGGGATGCTGGCCTGGACCGTCTCCCGTGTCTCGTCGACAGTGCCGACCCCCTCGGGCCCGCCCCCGGCCGCCGCACCGGTCGACGAGCCCGACCGGGACGTGCCGGATCCGCCGCCCCCAGCGGTGACGCCGACCCGACCGGCCGAGGAGGTGCCCGCCGACGACGTCCCGCCCGTCGAGACACCCCCGGCCGAGGAGCCGGTCGCCGAGGAGCCGGTCGCCGAGGAGCCGGCCGAGGACGACGAGCCGGCACTCAGCGTCCACGCGGTGCAGGAACACCTGCGCGCGTACGGCTTCCTGGTCGGCGCCGCCGACGGCAGGGCCGGGCAGCAGACCACGGCGGCGATCATGGCCTACCAGCGCGTGAACGGCCTGGCGGTCGACGGCGTCGTCGGCCCGGCCACGACCGCCGCGCTGCTGGCCGGGACCGCCGACCCCGTCCTGGCTGGCGGCCCGGACGATCGCATCGAGGTCGATCTCGACCGGCAACTGCTGCACCTGGTCGAGGACGGCACCCGCACGGTCACGCTGCAGGTCAGCTCGGGCTCGGGTGAGACCTACACCAACGCCAGCGGGCAGGTCCGCGCCCGCACACCGGTCGGTGAGTTCGTCGTCGAGCGCCGCGTCCACGGGGTCCGCAAGGCCGCCCTGGGAACGCTGTACGACCCGCTGTACTTCTACCGCGGCTTCGCCATCCACGGCTCCGGGTCGGTGCCGGCGTATCCCGCCAGCCACGGCTGCGTCCGGGTGCCCATGGCCGACGCCGCCTGGCTGATCCAGCGTGTCCCCGACGGCCTGCCCGTCCACGTCTACGGCGGCACCCACGTCTTCGCCCCGGGCGCCTGACCGGCCGGCTCGGACATAGGATCGCCGCCGTCGGCACCGAGGGAGACGAGGCCATGGCGATCCAGAGCACGATGCAGCGCTACCCGTTGACCGTGCAGCAACTGTTCGAGCACGGTCGCCGCGTCCACGGCCACCGCGAGGTGGTGACCTGGCAGGGCGACCATTCGCGGCGGGTCAGCTTCGCGGACACGCACGACCGCGCCACGCGGCTGGCCGCCGGCCTCACCGGCCTCGGGATCGCACCGGGTGACGTCGTCGGCACGTTCTGCTGGAACCACCAGGAGCACGTCGAGGCCTACTTCGCCGTCCCCTCCATGGGTGCCGTCCTGCACCAACTCAACATCCGGCTGTTCCCCGACCAGTTGGCGTTCGTGGTCAACGACCTCGGCGACCGGGTCGTGATCGTCGACGACAACCTCGTCCCCCTGCTCGCGCGCGTCCTGGACCAGCTCGACACGGTCGAGGCCTTCGTCGTCGTGGGCGACGGGGACGCGTCGGCGCTCGAGACGTCGGGCAAGCGGGTGGTGCGCTACGACGACCTGCTCGACGGCGCCGACCTCGACACGTTCGACTGGCCCGACCTCGACGAGAACCAGGCCGCCGCGTCCTGCTACACGTCGGGCACGACCGGCAACCCCAAGGGCGTGGTGTACTCGCACCGCTCGATCTGGACCCACACGCTCGGGGCCGCCGCCGGCGGCGTCGGGGTCGTGGACGGCGCGCGGCTGCTGGTCATCGTGCCGCAGTTCCACGCCAACGCCTGGGGCCTGATCCACATCGGCTGGGTCTACGGCGCCGACCTGCTGCTGCCGGCGCAGTACCTGCAGCCCGAGCCACTCGCCGACTTCATCGCCGCCGAGAAGCCGACCTGCTCCGCCGCGGTGCCGAGCATCTGGAACGGGGTGCTGGCGCTGGGCGAGACGCGCGAACTCGACCTGTCGTCGCTCGAATGGGTCGTGGTCGGCGGTTCGGCCGTGCCGCGCTCAATGGTCAGCCGCTTCGAGGAGAAGTACGACATCGAGATCATCCAGGGCTGGGGCATGACCGAGATGTCGCCGCTCGGCACCGTCGCGGTCCCGCCGGCGGGCGCGACCGGCGAGGCCAGCATCAACTACCGGGCGAAGACCGGACGGATCGTCCCCGGGGTCGACCTGCGGATCGTGGACCCCGACGGCAACGAGCAGCCCTGGGACGGCGAGGCGATGGGCGAGATCGAGGTCCGCGGACCCTGGATCACGGCGAGCTACCACGGCGTCGACGAGCCGGCGAAGTTCCACGACGGCTGGCTGCGCACCGGTGACGTCGGCACGGTCGAGCCCAACGGCTTCCTGCAGTTGGTCGATCGCACCAAGGACGTGATCAAGTCGGGCGGCGAGTGGATCAGTTCCGTCGACCTCGAGAACGCGCTGATGGGCCACCCTGACGTGCTCGAGTGCGCCGTCATCGGCGTCGCCGACGAACGCTGGGACGAGCGTCCGCTGGCCTGCGTCGTGCGGCGCGAGGGCAGCGACGTCGGCCCCGAGGAGTTGAACGACTTCCTCGCCGACAAGGTCGCCAAGTGGTGGCTGCCCGAGCGCTACACCTTCATCGACGAGGTCCCCAAGACCTCGGTCGGCAAGTTCGACAAGAAGTCGCTGCGCACCAGCCACGAGCACGGCGACCTCGACGTCACCACCGTCTGACGTCGCAGGAGTTGCCGCGCCCGCGCGGTAGGAATTGCGCGCACCGCCACCCCGCCGGCCGACGCGCAAGAGTTGCCGCGTATGCACGGCAAACATGGCGCGCGGCCCTGAGGTGGGGTGGGCCGCGACCCTGAGGCGGGGGACGGCCTCAGGGTGCGTCGGGGGGTCTACCCCATAGTGCCGAGGTGGCCGCTCGTGCGAAGGTCCGGTTGCGCGTCGCGACCGTGGCGCGCGCCGCCACGAGGCGGCCGAAACGCGAAAGCACGACACATGCCACTCATCGCCACGCGCGGCCTGACGAAACAGTTCGGGACCGTCACGGCCGTGTCGGGCCTCGACCTCGACGTCGACCCCGGCGTCGTCGGCCTGATCGGTGCCAACGGGGCCGGCAAGTCGACCCTGATCAAGATGCTGCTCGGCCTGCTGCCGGCCACGTCCGGAGCCGCGAGCGTCCTCGACCTCGACGTCGCCACCGACGGTCCCGCGATCCGGGAGCGGGTCGGCTACATGCCCGAGCACGACTGCCTGCCGCCCGACGTCACCGCGACCGAGTTCGTGGTCCACATGGCACGTATGACCGGGCTTCCCACGACCTCCGCACGCGAGCGCGCAGCCGACACGCTGCGTCACGTCGGGCTGTACGAGGAGCGCTACCGCCCCATCGGCGGCTACTCGACCGGTATGCGCCAGCGGGTCAAGCTCGCGCAGGCGCTGGTCCACGACCCCGACCTGGTCATGCTCGACGAGCCGACCAACGGCCTCGACCCGGCCGGCCGCGACGAGATGCTCGGCCTGATCGGCCGCATCGGCGGCGAGTTCGGCATCTCGGTCCTGGTCACCTCGCACCTGCTGGGTGAACTGGAGCGGATCTGCGACCACGTCGTGGTCGTCGACGGTGGCCATCTGCTGCGCTCGTCGTCCGCCTCGTCCATGACCGCCGCGACCGAACTGGTCGTCGTCGAGGTCGACGAGGGTGCCGACGCCCTGGCCCGCGCCCTTGTCGAGGCCGGCCTCACGCCAACGACGTCGGGCCGGCTGCTCGAGGTCGAACTGCACGACGACGAGGCCTACGACCTCGTGCGCGACCGCGTCGCCGCACTGGGCATCGGCCTGGTCCGGCTCGAACGCCGCCGCCACCGCATGGCCGAGGTGTTCGCGACCACCGACGGAGACCCACGATGAACCGTTCCGCCGAGGCGACCGCGCCTCCCCCGCCCCCACCGCCGTCCGCGCCGACGCAGAGCGTCATCCACGACATCGGCTATCGCCACTACGACGGCGCCCGGCTCGGTCGCGGCTACATCCGCCGCGCGTTGTTCGTCGAGAGCGCCCGCGGCGCCTACGGGCTCGGCCGCACCGGCAAGTCCAAGGTCATGCCGATGCTGCTGGCCGTGGTCATGTGCCTGCCGGCCGTGGTGATCGTGGTCGGGACCATCTTCACCGGTTCCGAGGAACTCGTCGCCGGCTACGCGACCTACGTCATCAACATGCAGATCGTGATCGCGATCTATGTCGCCGGTCAGGCACCCGCCAGCGTCTCGCGCGATCTGCGCTACGGGACGATGTCGCTGTACTTCTCGCGCCCCATGGAACGCGGCGACTACGTCGTGGCCAAGTTCGCGGCGATGACCACGGCGATCTTCGTGCTGATCGCGACACCGCTCACCATCCTGCTGGCCGGCGCACTGGTCGCGAAGCTGCCGCTCGGCGAACAGATACCCGACTATCTGCGGTCGATGGCCGGGGCGCTGCTGATCGCGGTGCTGCTGGCCGGCATCTCGCTGGTCATCGCCGCGATGACGCCGCGCCGAGGGCTCGGGGTCGCCGCGGTCATCTCGGTCCTGCTCGTCCTCGCCGCGGTCCAGGGCATCTCGCAGGAACTCGCCTTCGACGCGGGTGCCGCGACGACCGCCGGCTACCTCGCGCTGCTGTCGCCGTTCACGCTCGTCGACGGCATCCAGACCGCCCTCCTCGGCGCGGAGTCGGCCATGTACGTCGCGCCGACCGACATCGGTGCCGGCCTGGTCTTCGTAGCGGCCCTCGTCGTCCTCACCGTCGCGACCTTCGCGGCCCTGCTGCTTCGCTACCGGAAGGTCTCGGTCTCATGAGCACTCTCGTCCTCGACCAGGTCTCGCGCTGGTTCGGCAACGTGGTCGCCGTCAACGACGTGACCATGCACATCGGCCCCGGCGTCACCGGCCTGCTCGGCCCCAACGGCGCCGGCAAGTCGACCCTGATCAACATGATGGGCGGCTTCCTCGAACCGTCGGCCGGCACGGTGACGCTCGACGGCGACCCGGTCTGGCGCAACGAGGCCATCTACCGCCGCATCGGCCTGGTGCCCGAACGTGAGGCGATGTACGACGTCGTCAGCGGCTGGCAGTTCCTGCTGGCCAACGCCCGCCTGCACGGCCTGCCCGACCCCGAGGCCGCCGCCCGAAAGGCGCTCGACACCGTCGAGATGTCCGCGTTCGCCGATCGCGATCTGCACACCTACTCCAAGGGCATGAAGCAGCGCATCAAGATCGCCACCGCGCTGGTGCACGACCCCGACGTGCTGTTGCTCGACGAACCGTTCAACGGCATGGACCCACGCCAGCGCATGCACCTGATGGACCTGCTCCAGCAGATGGGCGCCGACGGCCGCACGGTGCTGTTCAGCTCGCACATCCTCGAGGAGGTCGAGCAGATCGCCGGCAGCATCGAGGTGGTCGTCGCCGGACGGCACGCCGCGTCCGGCGGCTACCGCGACATCCGCCGGCTGATGACCGAGCGTCCGCACCAGTACTGGATCCGTTCGGACGACGACCGCGCCCTGGCCGCCGCGCTCATGTCCGAGGTCAGCGCGTCCGGCGTCCAACTGCTGGCTGCCAAGGACGCCGCCGGCCGGCTGGCCCCGACGGCACCCAGTGTCGGCACGCGTGACAGCGAACATGCGCTGCACGTCCAGGCCACCGACTTCGCCAGCTTCGTGCGCGTGCTGCCGCAGGTGGCCAGCCGCCACGGCATCCGCCTCTACGAGGTGTCCCCCGCCGACGAATCGCTCGAGAGCGTCTTCTCCTACCTGGTGACCCGATGAACACGACCGTCGCACAACTCACCGCCCGCAGCCTGCTCGGCCGGCGGCGCACGCTGCTCCTGCTGGCCCTGCCGGCGATCCTGATCGCGCTCAGCATCGCGGTGCGGGTGCTGGCCGGCGAGGACCAGGCCATGAGCGTGTCGCTGCTCGGCGGCTTCACGCTCGGCACCATGGTCCCGCTGCTCGGACTGATCGTGGGCACCGGGGCGATCGGCCCCGAGATCGACGACGGTTCGATCATCTACCTGTTGTCGAAACCGGTCAGCCGCTTCCACATCGCCACGACCAAGTTCGCCGTCGCGGCCGGGATCGTCACGGTGGTCGCCGCCGTGCCGACCCTGATCGCCGGGTTGATCCTGGTCGGAGGCAGCAACGGTGTCGCCGTCGGCTACGCGGTGGGGGCCGCGGTCGCCGGGCTCGGCTACAGCGCGCTGTTCCTGCTGCTGGCGGTCCTCACCCGCAACGCCGTCGTCGCCGGCCTGCTGTACGCGCTGATCTGGGAGGGGCTCATCGGTGGCTTCGTACCCGGCGCCCAGGCGCTGAGCATCCAGCAGTGGGCGCTGTCGATCACCGAGCGCATCGTGGGCGGCGCCGCCGAGCAACTCGGCGTCATCTCCGCCGTCGACCTCGCCGCCGCCGTGCCGCTGCTGGCGGTGGTGATCCTCGGCGGCACCTGGTACGCAGGCTTCCGACTCCGCACGCTGCGCCTCAGCGGCAGCGAGTAGACGACGTCAGGAGCCCGCGTGGCACGGATGCTGGTGACCGGATCGAGCCAGGGCCTTGGCCTCGAGACCGCCCGTCAGTTGTCCGGGCTCGGGCACGAGGTCGTGCTGCACGCCCGCGACGACGGGCGCGCCGAAGCCATCCGTGAGGCGCTGCCCGCTGCCGCGAACGTCGTCGTGGGCGACCTCGCCTCGCTGGGCCAGACCCGCGCCCTGGCCGAGGCCGCCTCGGCGGCGGGACCGTTCGACGTCGTCGTTCACAACGCCGGCGTCGGCGGCGGCCAGCCCGAGCGGCGCCCCACCGAGGATGGTCTCGAGCGCATCTTCCAGGTCAACGTGCTCGCGCCGTACCTGCTGACGTGTCTGCTGCCACGGCCGACACGCCTCGTCTACCTCAGCTCGGGCATGGAGGCCTCGGGGACGTGGCAGCCCGACGACCTGCAGTTCGAGCGCCGGCCGTGGCACGGCATGCAGGCCTACAGCGACAGCAAGCTGCACGACGTCATGCTCGCCTTCGCCGTGGCGCGCCACTGGCCGGACACGATCAGCAATGCCGTCGACCCGGGCTGGATCCGGACGAGGATGGGCGGTCCGTCGGCGACCGACGACCTGCCCGAGGGCGCCGAGACGCAGGTGTGGCTGGCGACCTCGGACGAGCCGGCAGCCACCGCGAGCGGGCGCTACCTCAAGCGGCGCCGGGTGCTCGATCCCAACCCGGTGGCCAACGACGTCGAGGCCCAGGAGCGGTTGCTGGCCGCCTGCGCCGACCTCACCGGCGAGACGCTCCCGGACTGAACGGCCACGCTGCACGACGGCGGAGTAGGTTCGCTCGCGGGGAGTGGACGGCGGGCCGCGTCGTCGCCGAGGAGATCCTGATGAAGGTCGGGCTGCACTACTACACCTTCTCGACACCGGACGACCCGACGCAGATCGGGCCGACGCTGGCGCGCACGGCCGGGATCGCGGACGACGCCGGGTTCGCGTCGTTCAGCCTGATGGACCACTTCTTCCAGATGGAGACGGCGGACACCAGCGCCGACGAGCCGATGATCGAGGGCTACACCGGCCTGGGGTTCGTCGCGGGCCTGACCACCCGCATGACCCTCGGTCTGCTGGTGACCGGTGTCATGTACCGCAACCCCGGGGTGCTGGCGAAGATCGTGACCACCCTGGACGTGCTGTCGGACGGCCGCGCCCGGCTGGCGTTGGGCGCATCGTGGTACGAGCGCGAGCAGGCCGCCCTCGGGATCCCGGTCGTGCCCGTCGCCGAACGGTTCGAACGGCTCGAGGAGACCCTGCAGATCTGCCTGCAGATGTGGAGCGACGACGACGGCCCGTACGAGGGCCACCACTACCAGCTGGCCGAGACCTTGTGCGTCCCGCAACCGTTGCAGCAGCCGCGCCCGCCGATCCTGATCGGTGGCGGCGGCGAGCAGAAGACGCTGCGACTGGTGGCCCGCTACGCCGACGCTTGCAACCTGTTCGGGACCGGTCGCGACCAGGTCGCCCACAAGCTCGACGTGCTGCGCGGTCACTGCGAGGCGGAGGGCCGCGACCACGACGAGGTCACCAAGACGGTGCTCGCAACAGGCTCACCGCTTGCCGACCCTGACGCGTTCCTTGCGCAACTCGAGCAGTTCGCCGACCTCGGCGTCACCGAGGTCCAGGTGATGCCCGACCGTCACCCGGTCGAGTTCGCCGAACAGGTCGCCGAGCACATCCTCCCCCGGGCGGCGACCATCGCCTGAACCGGCAGCGGACCGACGTTCGCCCGGGGAGCCGCTCACCCGTGACTGGTAGGATGGGGCGGTTCGCCCGTCTTGGCGGGGACTTCTCGACATCCGGCCCGTTCGGGCCGCGCCATACACGTCGCCTCCTCTGAGTTTCCCACTCCCTCGAGGTGCCGTATGTCGCTGTCCGCAGTCCCGAATCTCCCCGTCACCACACCACTCGACCGACCCACGGCGGTGGTGTACTGCGAGGCGAACTTCGGCCAGATCGACGGCAAGACCGCCAACGGCTTGGTCCGGCACAGCGAGACGTACGAGATCCTCGCGGTCATCGACAGCCAGCAGGCGGGTCGCGACTCGGGCGTCGTGCTCGACGGCGAGGCGAACGCCATCCCGATCCGCCGCGACCTCGACGACATCCTGCGCCGTGTCGAGGCGACCCCGGACGTGCTGATCTTCGGGCTCGCACCCACGAGCGGGATGCTCTCGACCCGCGAGCGTGGCGTCCTGCTCGACGCGATGAGCCGCGGGCTCGGCGTCGTGTGCGGCCTACACGAGTTCCTGGCCGAGGACCCCGAGTTCGTCGCCGCGAGCCTCGAATACGACGTGCCGATCACCGACATCCGGCGTCCCCGTGCCAAGAAGGACCTGCGGACCTTCAGTGGTCGCATCCTCGAGGTCACGTGCCCGCGCATCGCCGTGCTCGGCACCGACTGCGCCATCGGCAAGCGCACGACCGCGACCGCACTGACCCGCGCCCTCAACGCCAGCGGTCTGCACGCGGTGATGATCGGCACCGGCCAGACCGGCCTGATGCAGGGGGCGCGGTACGGCGTGGCACTCGATGCCGTCCCGGCCCAGTTCGGTGCAGGCGAGATGGAGGCGGCCGTCGTCGACGCATTCGACAACGAGGACCCCGACGTGATCGTCATCGAGGGGCAGGGCGCACTGAGCCATCCCGCCTACTCGAGTTCCGCCTTCGTCCTGCGGGGCAGCCGCCCCGACGGCGTCATCCTCCAGCACGCCCCGGCCCGGCCGCACCTGAGTGACTTCCCGATGTTCGAGATGCCGACCCCGGAGCGCGAGATCGACCTGATCGAGGCCTTCGCCGACACGCGGGTCATCGGGCTGACGATCAACCACGAGAACATGACCGACGCCGAGGTCTCGGCCGCCATCACGCTCTACGAGGCCAGCCTGTCGATCCCCACCACCGACGCGCTGACCCGTCCGTCGGAGCGGCTGGTCGAGATGGTCGTGCAGGCGTTCCCCCGACTCGCGCGGAAGTTGAGCGTCGTCGGAGCATGAACGCGCCGCGGCTCGAGATCGACCTGACCAAGCTCGCCCACAACACCCGCAGCCTGAGCGCACGGTTGGCCGAACGCGGGATCGCGGTCACCGGCGTCACCAAGGCCGCGCTCGGGTCCCCCGAACTCGGGTTGGCCCTGGTCGGCGCCGGCGTACGGGTGCTCGGCGATTCCCGCATCGAGAACCTCGAGCGGCTCCGGCAAGCCGAGGTACCCGCGCGCCTGGCCCTGCTGCGCTCACCCATGCCGAGCCAACTCGACCGCGTCGTGCGGAGCGCCGACCTCAGCTTCAACACCGAGCCAGCGGTGATCGCCGGGCTGTCGGCCGCGGCACGCGAGCAGTCGATCACACACGGGGTCGTGCTGATGGTCGAACTCGGCGACCTGCGCGAGGGCATCCTGCCCGCAGATCTGGCCGACGCCGTGCGCGAGACGCTGCGCCAACCCAACCTCGTCCTCGAAGGGCTGGGAACCAACCTGGCCTGTCGCAGCGGTGTCGTCCCCGACGCCGCGAAGATGGCCGACCTGTCCGCGCTCGTCGACGCCATGGAGGCGAGCTTCGGCATCCGCCTGCCGATCGTCTCGGGCGGCAACTCCGCCAACCTCGGCTGGGCGCTCGGCGACGAACCGGTGGGGCGGATCAACGACCTGCGCCTGGGCGAATCGCTGCTGCTCGGGCTCGACCCGCTCGACCGTTCCCCGATCGAAGGCCTGTTCACCGACGCGATCAGCCTGGTCGCCGAGGTGATCGAGTCGAAGGTCAAGCCGTCGCTGCCGTGGGGACGTACGGCGCAGACCGCCTTCGGAGCGACCGAGGCGCCCGCCGACCGCGGCCTCGTGGCGCAGACCCTGCTAGCGATCGGCGAGCAGGACGTCGATCCGCTCGGACTCCTGCCACAGCCGGGCACCAGGATCGTCGCGGCCAGCAGCGACCACCTCGTGCTGACGTCCGCCGAGCCGTTCCCGATCGGCGGGCAACTTCACTTCGCGCCCAACTACAGCGCCCTGCTGCGCGCCATGACCTCCCCCTTCGTGGACAAGCAGTTCCTGACGACGCCGAGCCTGCCCCGTCCCGACGACGCGCCGGTGGAACGGACCGTCGGGCGACGTGCGTAGCG
>DATHUR010000005.1:0-12735 GCA_035462025.1 Egicoccus sp.
GCGTGCCGGCGGCGGGTGGGCGCGCGGCGGGTGGGCCGGCGGAGGTCTCCCCTCCGCCGGCGTCGGGCACCTCAGGCATGCCGTCGTTCACCCGTCGTCGACACCGAAGCCTCAGTTGGCACCGGTGAGCTCGAACAGTCGGTCGGCCATCTCCTGTCCGGGGACGCCCTCGGACTCACGCTCCTGGATCCACTGGTCGAAGACGGGCTGGACGGTCTCCCGCCAGCGGGCGAACTCGTCCTCGGACAACTCGACGGACTCGACCCCGGCGTCGGGCCAGTAGGTCGCCGCGGTGTCGTCGGCGGCCGCCTGGTGGGCCTCGGCGAGCTCCATTGCGAGATCCTGGCCCGTCAGGGATGTGATCGCCTCCTGCTGGGCCGGCGACAGGCCATCCCAGGCCGACGGGCTCATGACGAAGACGAACGCGCCGGTGTAGCAGTTGCAGACCGTGCGGTAGCCCGTGGTCTGTCCGAGGTCGAAGACACGGGTGGCCGAGTTGGCCAGCTTGTAGCCGTCGATGACGCCGCGCTCGACGGCGTCGTAGATGTCGGGGGCCGGCATGCTGACCGCGTTGGCGCCCATGGCTTCGAGCGCCTGGCTCTGCAGCGGCGCGGGGCTGCGGATCGTCAGGCCCGCGAGGTCCTCGAGCGACTCGACCGGCTGTTCACGGGTGAACAGGTCCCCGGTGTCCATGGCCCACAGCGAGAGCAGCTTGACGTCGGAGTACTCCTGCTGGAACGCGTCGAACTCGTTCCACAGCTGCCAGGCGACCTCGGTGCCCTGGACCGCACCGTCGAAGACGAAGGGCGCCTCGATGATCTGCGTGATCGGGAACCGTCCCGGCGTGTACCCGGGCAGGGTCCAGCCGAGGTCCTGGGCGCCGGCGGCGGTGTTCTCGTAGACCTGTGGGGGCGGCGACAGGGCGCCACCGGCGTGGATCTCGATCGTGACGGTGCCACCGGTCGCCTCGCTGACCCGCTCCACCCACGGTTCCCAGACGTTGACCTGGATGGGGTCGGTCGGAGGGAACGGGTGGCCGAACGTCAGCGTCACGGGGTCACCGAAGTCCTCGGGTGCCGCCTCGGACGGTTCCTCGGATCCTTCGGCCTCGTCCTCGTCGGTGGCCTCGTCGTCGGCGGTCGCTTCCTCCGTCGGCTCGGCTGCGGGCTCGGGGTCCTCGGTCTCGCCGCCACACGCAACGGCGATCAACGCGAGGGCGGCGATCACGGCGACTGCGCGCGCTGCTCGCCAACGTGTCGCAACATCTGCCATTGGTCTCTCCCTGTTGGTGGCGACGGCAGAGCCGCCGGCCGTGGTGGGCCGCTCCCAACGGCCTCGGGCTATTCAATGCAGTTTGATGACCAAGTGTCAAGTGTTTGTCATGCATCGGTTCCGAGTCCTCGCCCCGTGCCCGGCGGACCGGCCGCGCCTAGTGGTCGGTATCCATCAGCTCTGTCAGCGGCCGGATGTCGTCGACGTCGTCCTCCGGCCCGTACGGCGTGCGCAACAGGGCCGAGAACAACGCCGGCTCCTGCCACGTCAACGCCTCGAGTTCCAGCGGATCGAGTCGGACGCAGAAGCCGAGCTTGGACGAGCTCACCTCGAGGCGTTCGCCATTGCGCGTGGACACCTTGCGGATCCGGACACTGGTGAACTCATTGGTGATCGTGATCGCAGGTTCGGGAGCGCGGTCCTCGGGCTGATCCATGCGAGCCTCAGAAGAAGAAGGTGAGGTTGAGCATCGGCACGGTGGTGTTGTCCAGCACCACCCACCGCGACGCGAGCTTGAAGATCCCGTCCTCGCGGCGCAGGACGTCGCGACGTTCGGCGGTCATGACGTCGTACTCGGGGCGGTCCCAGCGGCTGCGGTAGACCAGCACGTACGAGCGGACATCCACCTCGGCGTCGTCGGCCCGTGGGCGGACTCGCACGTTGGACACGAAGTGACGGATGCGGCTCGGCGGCTCCTCTGCCCAGGCGAAGCCGGTGTTGACCCGGTCGACCCGCAACTGCAGGGAGTTGCGATCCTCGTCGAGGTGGAACGCATCGGTCTGGACGCCGGTGACACGGGAGTCGTCGGTGACCTCCTTGTGGATCCGGATCGGCACCCGGTACCGCACGTCGTCGGTCAGCCGTTCGAGCCACTCCTCCAGCCGGCTCTCGTCGAGCAGTTCCGCCTCGTCGTACAGCCACTGGGTCAGCTCGGCGATCAACTCGGGCGTGACGGTCGTCGGCGTCCCGGTCGCGCTCATGCGGCGTCGCCCTCCCCGTCGGTCATCAACTGCAGCCAACGGGCGTAGAAGTTGCGCAGGTTGGCATCGGTGAAGTTGGCCGGCTGGGCGACCCCGGGACCGGGCCAGTTCGGGTCGGTCTCGAGTTGCTTGCCCATCTGGTAGTTGACCCGGTGACGGCTACCGCTGAACGTTCCCGCATTGCGGGCGATGTGGGTCCAGATCTCGGCGTCGTCCTGCTCGAAGGTGCCCGAGATGCCGAAGGAGCGCAGGTACGACAGCCGGCTGAGGTGCTTGAACTCCTCGCTCATGTCCTTCTCGACCAGGAACCACGAGAAGATCTCGATCTGCCCCGGCCCACGCGGATTCCACACCCGCCAGGTCATCATCGGGATGCTGCCCTCGTAGCGATGGTCGGGCCGGCGGATCGGGTTGTGGATCGACAGGTTGGGGAACACCGTCGAGAGCATGATCCGGGTCTCGTAGGCGACGTCGAACTGCTCGTCGGACAGCGAGGTGCGCGCCCGCTCGATCGCGTCCTGCGGGTACCCCCAGAACGGCGGCAGGTTCGTGCCGGGCGGCGCACCGATGAGCATGGCCCCGTGGCCCGAGCCGGGAATGTGCACCTGCTCGCCGTACATGGCGTACTTCGGGTCGCTCGGCGCCTGGCCCAGTTCCACCATCGAACGGTGGGTCATCAAGGTGTGGTAGCTGTCGCCGATGAAGTTCTCGGCGGCGACCTTCCAGTCGACGTCGACGACCCAACGCTGCGGTGCGCCGATGACCTCGAGTCCGGCCGGGCTGCGCCTGGTGAAGAAGTCGAGGTACCAGGTCAACTCCCCGAGCCACTCGGCCAGCGGCACCTGGTGGGGGTCGAGGCAGCCGAAGATCATGCCGTTGTAGGTGTCCAGCTGGGGGATCTGGAGCAGGCCGAGGGCGTCTTTGTCCAGCGCGTCGCCGTACGCCTGTTTCTCTACCGGTACGCCGGTGAGCTGACCGGTGTTGCGGTAGGTCCAGCCGTGGTAGGGGCAGCGGAAGTTGGAGGCGTTGCCCGCCTCGGAGCGGCACACCTGCATGCCCCGGTGCCGACACTGGTTGTGCATGGCGCGCAACTGCCCGTCGGCGTCCCGCACGACGATGAACGGGTCGTCGACGACGTACCGCAGCACGTAGTCGCCCGGCTCGGGGATCTCGCTCTCGTGGGCGAGATAGACCCACGACCGCGCGAAGATGCGCTCCCGTTCGAGCTCGAAGATGGCGCGGTTGTTGAACATGGCCGCAGGGAGTTCCCCGCCGGGCAGCAGCTCGCGTGCCCGCTGCAGGATCCGGTCGGCGTCGACCGCGGTGCCCGCGGTGCCGAGCTGGGTCACGATCCGCTCCTTTCCGTGGGCAGGCGGATCAGCGAGCCGCCCGGCAGCAGGTGCTCCAACTGCTCGCCGGCGGCCAGGGCATCGTCGAGGTTGCGGCTCGCCAGCCGGGCGTGTTCGCGGGCGACCGACTCGGCCCGGGAACCCTCGTGCGCGGCGATGGCGTCCACGATGGCACGGTGCTGCTCCTGCGCGACGACGAGCACGCGTCTGGCCGTCGGCAGCGCGGCCTGGGTGCGGACGAACGCGTTCGACGACGCGAACGGCAACGAGGTCACGTGCGCCATCGAGCGCACCAGCACGGAACTGGCCGCCAGATCGAGCAGGTGCGTGTGGAAACGTTCGTTGAGCACGACGTAGTCGGCGAAGATCTCCGCGGCTGGGGCGTCACCGTGGACGAGTTCGTCGGTCTCGGTGACGATCTCGCGCAGGGGCTCCAGGTCGGCCGGGTCGGTTCGCCGCTCGGCGGCGAACCGGGCGGCCGTGCCCTCGAGCACGCCACGCAACTCGATGGCGTCGGCGACGTCGGCGGCACTGAAGCCGTTGACGAGGTAGCCGCCGGCGTGGTGCTGCCGTAGCAACCCCTCGTGTTCGAGGGCGATCAGCGCGAGGCGCAGCGGCGTCCGGGACACGCCGAGCCGTTCCCCGAGCGGGATCTCCGAGAGCCGTTCACCCGGCGCGAAGGCACCGTTGAGCAGCAACTCGCGCAACTCGAGCAGGGCACGGATGCGCTGCGGCGCCGATGACTCGGGCAGGCCGTCGATCGACATGCGGTTGCTCCCCATCGCTCCCACGATCGCGGGGCAACCTAGACCGAACGCCCACCTGTATGCAACGGACTCGTTCGGCAATCACGGGGCAATCGGGGCAGACCCGCCCGAACAGGTGGATCTGTGGCACTTCTGTCAAGTACGGCGTCCCGCGAGTGCCCGCCGGGATCTCCCGACATTTCGGTCATGCTGTATGCAGCACGGTGTCGGCCGCCGGCCGCACTCCCACACGCCGCCTCGTCCGTGCCGGCGATGTGGACGGACGGCTGCTTGAGTGGCGGCGCCAGGACGAGCGGTGGGCGGAGGAGCATTGAGCGGTTGGCGTGAGCGCACCCGACGGGTGATCTTCGAGGCGGACACGCCGGCGGGCAGGGCGTTCGACATCGCGCTGCTGGTGCTGATCGTGATCAGCGTGCTGCTGGTGATGGCCGAGAGCATCGCGCGTGTCCGCGACGATCACGGCACCGCGATCGTGACGGCCGAATGGGTCATCACCGGCCTGTTCGCGATCGAGTACGTCCTGCGCCTGCTCACCGCCGAACACCCCCGTCGCTACGCACGCAGCTTCTTCGGCGTCATCGACCTGCTCGCGGTCGTGCCGCCCATGCTCGCGTTGGCCGTTCCCGGCGCCCGCTCGCTGCTGCTCGTGCGGGCCCTGCGCCTGCTGCGCGTCTTCCGCATCCTGCGGATGGCCGAGTGGCTCGGCGAGGCGAACTACCTGCTCGAGGCGGTCCGGGCGAGCGCCCGCAAGATCGTGGTCTTCCTGATGACCGTGCTGCTGATCAACGTGATCTTCGGGTCCGTGATGTACGTCGTCGAGGGCCCCGAGCACGGCTTCGACAACATGTTCCTCGGCGTGTACTGGTCGATCGTGACGATGAGCACGGTCGGCTTCGGCGACCTCGCGCCGGCCACCGCGGTGGGGCGCGTCCTCGCCTCGGCGTTGATGATCCTCGGCTACAGCGTCATCGCCGTGCCGACCGGCATCGTGAGCTCGGAACTGACCCGGGCCGGGGCACGTCCCGGCGGCAGCGGTACGTCCGCGCGTGACGCCGGCGCCCGTGAACCGGGTGGGGACCTCGACACCTGCCCCCACTGCGGCGGGCATGGCGCCCCCGCTCAGTAGGGCAGCCACCAGTCCTTGCGTGCCTGGTCGAAGTCCCAGTGCACGTGCTTGGTCTCGAGGAAGGTCTCGAGCCCCTCGGGACCGAGTTCACGGCCGCCGCCGGTCATCTTCATGCCACCGAACGGGCCGGCGTAGTTGTCGGTCAGCGGGTCGTTGATCCACACGGTGCCGGCCTTGACGCCCTCGTAGAACCGCTTGATCAGTACCGGGTCCGACGACCGCAGGGTGGCACCGAGCCCCATCTCGGAGGCGTTGACCCGGTCGATGACCGCGTCGAAGTCGTCGTACGCCGCGATCGGGATCGTGGGCCCGAAGGTCTCCTCGGTCATGATCACCATGTCGTCGGCGACGTCGACCAGCACGGTCGGCTCGTAGAACCAACCCGGCCGGTCGGCGCGCCGTCCTCCGGTGGTGACCTTCGCGCCGCGGTCGACCGCGTCACGGACGTGGGCGTCGATCTTGTCGCGGAAGCGGTCGTCCGCGATCGGGCCGAGATCGGTCCCCTCGTCCAGGCCGTGCCCGAGCCGCAGGCCCGACACCTTCGCGGTGAGCGCCTCGGCGACGTCGTCACGCATCGCGGCGGGCACGAACACGCGCTCGGACGAGGTGCACACCTGGCCGCTGTTGAGCAGCGCCGCATAGGCGAGCGCGTCGACGGCGGTGTCGATGTCGGCGTCGGGAGCGACGACGAAGGCGTCCTTGCCGCCGAGTTCGAGATGGAGGTGTTTCATCATCGGCGCGGCGACCGACGCGATGCGCTGGCCGGTCGCGACCGACCCGGTCATCGCGATCACCCGCACGTCGGGATGGCGGACGAGTGCTTCACCGGCGTCGGACCCATAGCCGGTGACGACGTTGATCACGCCCGGTGGGAAGTGGTCGAAGCAACGCTCGATCCACTCGAGGGTCACCAGCGAGGTCAGCTCGGACGGCTTGACCACGACGGTGTTGCCGGCGGCCAGCGCCGGCGCCAGCTTCCACGACAGCAGCAACAGCGGGTAGTTCCACGGCACGATGGCGCCCACCACGCCGTAGGGCTCCTTGAGCACGAGGTTGAGTTGCGTTCGCGGTTCGGCGGACGGGACGACGCGGCCGAGCCCGTTGCGGCCGAGTTCGGCGTAGTAGCGCAGCGAGGTCAGGGCCCACTCGGCCTCCTCCTCCTGCTCCGGTCGGGGCTTGCCCTGCTCGCGGGTGAGCAACTCGACCAGGTCGCCGTGGTGGGCCATCGACTTCGCGTACGCCTCGTGGAGCAGTTCGGCGCGGTCGTTGGCGGCCGTGTAGCGCCAGCCGTCGAACGCCTCACGCGCCGCACCGACGGCCTGATCCACCTCGGCGGCACCGCCCGCGGGCACCCGCCCGATGACCTCGCCGGTCGCCGGGTCGTAGCTCGCGATGGATTCCATCGTCACTCCGAGGTCGGGAAGTGGAGGGTGCTGGGTGCCTGCTGCGACCCGGGCCAGCGGGCGGTGACCACCTTGCCCCGGGTGTAGAAGTGCACGCCCTCGGGGCCGTGGACATGGGTGTCGCCGAACAGCGAGTCCTTCCACCCGCCGAACGAGTAGTACGCCATCGGTACGGGGATCGGCACGTTGATGCCGACCATGCCGACCTCGATCTCGTGCTGGTAGCGCCGCGCCTCGGTCCCCGAGCCGGTGAACACGGCGGTGCCGTTGCCGTACGGATTGGCGTTGACCAGTGCGATCGCCTCGGCGTGGGTGTCGACCCGCACCACCGACAGGACCGGACCGAAGATCTCGTCGCGGTAGACGGTCATGTCGGGCGTGACACGGTCCAGCAGACACGGACCGAGCCAGAACCCGTCGGCCGCCCCGTCGACGCCGAGGTCGCGTCCGTCGACCACGACCTCGGCGCCCTCGTCCGCCCCCGTGCCGACGTAGCCGGCCACCCGGTCGCGGTGTTCCCGGGTGACCAGCGGCCCCATCTCCGACGCCGGGTCCGTGCCCGGGCCGACCTTCAGTTCGGCCATGCGCTTGGCGATCGCGGGGACGAGCCGGTCCCCCACGTCGCCGACAGCGACCACGGCCGAGATGGTCATGCACCGCTCCCCCGCCGAGCCGTAGGCCGCCGAGACCGCGGCGTCGGCCGCGAGGTCGAGGTCGGCGTCGGGCAGCACGACCATGTGGTTCTTCGCGCCACCGAGCGCCTGCACCCGCTTGCCGTGTTCGGTGGCCGTGGTGAACACGTGGCGGGCGATCGGGGTCGAACCCACGAACGACACCGCCGCCACGTCCGGGTGGGTCAACAGCGCGTCGACCGCCTCGCGATCGCCGTGCACGACGTTGAACACCCCGTCCGGCAGCCCCGCCTGCTGCCACAGCTGCGCGATACGGACCGACACCGACGGGTCCTTCTCGCTCGGCTTGAGCACGAAGGCGTTCCCGCACGCGATCGCGACCGGGAACATCCACATCGGGACCATGGCCGGGAAGTTGAACGGCGTGATCCCCGCCACCACGCCCAGCGGCTGCCGCAGCGAATAACTGTCCACCCCGGTCGAGACGTTCTCGCTGAAGCCGCCCTTGAGCAGGTGCGGTATCCCGCAGGCGAACTCGACCACTTCGAGGCCACGCTGGACCTCGCCGACCGCGTCGGCGTGCACCTTGCCGTGCTCGCCGACGATCAGTGCGGCCAACTCGTCGAGGTGGCCGGCGACGAGTTCCCGGAAGGCGAACAGCACGCGGGTCCGCTGCGCGAGCGTGCTGTCGCGCCACGACGCGAAGGCGTCGCGGGCGACGCCCACCACGCGGTCGACCATCGCCGCGTCCGCGAGCGGCACCTCGCGCACGACCTGCCCGATGGCGGGGTCGTGGACCGGCGCCCGCCGGGCCGGCTCGTCGGCGACGGCGGTGCCATCGATCCAATGGGCGAGCAACTGCATGCGGGCCGACCTTTCGTGGAGAACGGCGGGGCGCCGCGGCGGTCCGCGACGCCCCCGACCACGTCCCGTCAGCTCTTCGCCCGGGTGAAGTAGTCGTTGAACAGGATCTCGGCGTCACCGGTGTCCTCGAGGAAGGTCAGGTTGGTGTCCTCCGGTGGGTAGATCGCGGGGTCCTCGAGCACCTCGGGCAGGATGAACTCCTCGGCGGCCGCGTTGGGCGAGGCGTAGTAGTTCCAGTTGGTCAACTGGGCCCCGTTCTCGGCGTCGAGGAGGAAGTTGATGAAGGTGTAGGCCGTGCACGGGTGCGGCGCCGCCTCGAGCACCGCCATCGTGTCGACCCACTTGGTCGCACCCTCCTCGGGGATCAGGTAGGTGAAGTTGCCCTCGGCCTCGGCGAACGCGGCGAAGTAGTTGCCGCTGAACCCGTGCGAGATGACCACCTCGCCCGACAGCAGCAGGTCGGTGTAGAGGTTGGAGTCGAATGCGGCGAAGTTCTCGCTCGCCTCGCTGATCAGGTCGGCGGCCTCCTGCAACTCCTCCTCGGAGGTGGTGTTGGCCGAGTAGCCGAGGTAGTACAGCGCCGCGCCCATCGTCTCGCGCGGGTCGTCGAGCAGCGCGATGCGTCCGGCGTACTGCGACGCCACCTCGGGGTCGAAGACCAGCGCCCAGCTCGCGTCCACGTCCTCGCCGACCTCGTCGAGGTTGACACCCAGGCCGGTCGTGCCCCACTGGTAGGGGATCGAGAACTCGTTGCCCGCGTCGTAGGGTGGGTCGGCGAACTCGTCGGCGATGTTGTCGGCGTTGGGCACCAGATCGCGGTCCATCGGCGCGAGCAGGCCCTCCTCGATCATGATGTTGACCATGTAGTCGGACGGCACGATGACGTCGTAGTCGGCGCCGCCGGACTGGATCTTGGCCAGCAACTCCTCGTTGGAGGGGTAGAAGTCCTGCGTGACGCTGACGTCGAACTCCTCCTCGAACGCGGTCACGAGTTCGGGGTCGATGTAGTCCGACCAGTTGTAGAACAGCAGGTCGCCGTCGGTCTCGCCGACCTCGCAGTCGGCGCCGGCGCTCTCGGCCGCCGCACCGTCCTCGCCGGCGGCCTCGGGGTCGCCGCCGACCTCACGGCCGCAGCCCAACAGGGCCAGGGCCAGCACGGTGGGCACGGCCACCAGGGTTCGCACTCTCATCAGGTCTCTCCTCGTGGTAGTCACGCACTCTCGCGCCGACGCTGCAGCAGCAGCGACAGCAGGACCAACAGCATCGAGCCGGCCAGCATCAGCACCGAGACGGCGTTGATGAGCGGCGTCACCCCCCGACGAACCAGACCGAACACGTACACCGGCAACGTGGTCGACCCGGGGCCGGACACGAAGCTGGTGATGACGACGTCGTCGAGCGACAACGTCAGCGCGAGCAGCGCCCCGCCCGCGACACCCGGGGCGATCAGCGGCAGCGTCACGCGGCGGAAGGCGACCCAGCGGCTCGCGTAGAGGTCGGCGGCGGCCTCCTCGAGCGACGGGTCGAGCCCCGCGAGCCGGGCGCGCACGACGACCGCGACGAACGAGATGTTGAAGGCGATGTGGGCCAGCGAGATCGTCCCGAGCCCGAGCGACGGCGCCCAACCAGACGCGAGGAAGATCAGGTCGAAGGCCTGGACGAAGAACAGCAGCATCATCACCGCCATCGTCACGTCCGGGATGATGACCGGCAGGTACAGCAGACCGTCGAAGGCGCGCTGCCCGCGGTAGCGGAACCGTTCCAGCGAGATGGCCGCCGCCGTGCCCAGCACGGTCGAGACGGCCGTCGAGACGACCGCGACGATCAGTGAGTTCTGCAGCGCGCCGAGCACGTTGCGGTCGTTGACCAGCGCCCGGTACCAGCGCAGTGACGCCTCGGACCACACGCCGACGAGGCGGTTGTCGTTGAACGACAGCACCACCAGCACCAGGATCGGCAGGTAGAGGAAGGCGAAGACCAGCCAGGCGTTGCCAGCGAGGATGCGCTCGACGGTGCGCCGCGGTCGCGCGACGGAGTCGGCCGCGACCCGCGTCTCGCCGCCGATGTCGACCATGCTCATCGCGACCTCCTCCGGCTGTCGGCCGCGTCGCCCCGGCCGCTCACAGGGTCCGCCCGCCCTTGCGGAAGTAGCCGACGGCGGCCACCAGCATCACCAGCAGGATCGCGACCGACAGGGCAGACCCGAACGGCCAGTCGCGCGACGACAGGAACTGGCGCACGACGTAGCTGCCGAGCATCGTGGTCCGCGAGCCGCCGAGCAGTTCAGGTGTGACGTACTGACCGAACGACGGGATGAAGACCAGCACCGAACCCGCGATCACCCCGGGTAGCGACAGCGGCCAGGTGACCCGACGGAATGCCTGCCACCCCGAGGCGTACAGGTCACGGGCCGCCTCGACCAACGCGAAGTCGAGGCGTTCGATGGCCGCGTACAGCGGCAGCACCATGAACGGCAGGTAGCCGTAGACCAGGCCGAGCACGATCGCGAACGGTGTGAACAACAGCCGCGGTTGCGGCAGGTTCAGGCTCCCGAGCAGGTTGAGCAGCGGGCCGTCGGAGCCGAGCAGCACACGCCAGGCGTAGGTGCGCACCAGGAAGTTGGACCAGAACGGGATCATCACCAGCACGAGCAGGATCCCGCGCACCTTCGGGCTGCGCGTGGCCAGGTAGTACGCGAACGGGTAGGAAACGACCAGGCACAGCACCGTCGACAGGGCGGCCATCCACAGCGACCGCCACGTGATCTCGAGGACGAGCGGGTCGAACAGCCGCACGTACGAGTCGACGTTCCAGCCGCCGAGCACGGTCAGCCCGGTGCGGCTGCGGGTCGCGAACGAGTAGACGACCACGATCACCAGGGGCAGGGCGAACAGCACGACGAGGTACGCCAGGCTCGGCAGGCCGACGAGGAAGCCACGCCGTGAGTCGGCCTTCTCGGCGTCGGACTCGAGCCCGCCGACGGGCGGCGGGGTCGGTTGGTCGAGCTCGGGGGGTTCGAGGACCGCGGCCATGGGGCGTCCGATCAGTCGTCGAGGACCGAGGCGCTGGAGGGCATCCAGCGCACCCGGACCGCGTCGCCGGCGCGGAAGTGCTCGATGCCGGGTGCGTTGCCCTGACGGACCCGGATGCGCAGCGCGTCGTCGCCGTCGGCGACCACGTCGTAGGCCGTTGCGTTGCCCAGGAACGTCAGGCGCTCCACGCGGCCGTGGACGGCGTCGAGCGCCGGGTCGCGCTCGTAGTCCGGATGCCGCAAGCCGAGCTGTTCGGGGCGGATCGCGATCGTGACCGCCGACCCGGCCGGTGCCGTGCACGCGACCCGGACCGGGCTGCCGTCCCCGAGCCGGGCGGTGTGCGCGTCGACGACGGTCGCCGCCAGCAGGTTGGTGTCGCCGATGAAGTCGGCCACGAACCGGGTCCGCGGCCGGTCGTAGATCTCCTGGGGTGAGCCGACCTGCAGCAGGCGCCCGCCATCCATGACCGCGATGCGGTCGGACATGGTCAGCGCCTCCTCCTGGTCGTGGGTGACGTAGACGAACGTGATGCCGACCCGCTCCTGCAGTTGCTTGAGCTCGAGTTGCATCGCCTGGCGCAGCTTGAGGTCGAGCGCGCCGAGGGGCTCGTCGAGCAGCAGCACCTTGGGGTGGTTGACCAGGGCACGTGCGAGCGCGACGCGCTGCTGCTGGCCGCCGGACAGTTGCTTCGGCTTGCGGTCCTCGCGCCCCTGCAGCTGCACCAGTTCGACCATCTCGGCGACACGCCGGCCGATCTCGGCTTTGTCGACCTCGCGCATCTGCAGGCCGAAGGCGATGTTCTGCGCGACCGTCATGTGCGGGAACAGCGCATACGACTGGAACACGGTGTTGACCGGCCGCTTGTTGGGCGGTTCGAGCCCGACCTCGTCGTCGAAGATGCGGATGCTCCCGGCGGTCGGGTACTCGAACCCGGCGATCATGCGCAGCGTCGTGGTCTTGCCGCAGCCCGAGGGGCCGAGCAGCGAGAAGAACTCGCCGTCCGCGACCTGCAGATCCACATCGTCGACCGCGGTCACGTCGTCGAAGCGCTTGGACACGCGCTGCAGCGTGACGGCCGCGGCCGGATTCTGCGTTGACGTCTCAACCGCCAAGGTGGCGCCACACCGTTGTATGCGCTCGCACAGCTGTGCTCCCACTCGTGAAGTACGACGAGGATAGGTGGGAGATCGTATGCGCGTCAGGCTCCTCCTGGCCAACGCCGGTTCGGTGCCGGCCGGTCGCGGAGCACCGCCATCGCGGCGTTCCGGCCGTTGGCCGCGATCACACTGCCCCCCGGATGCGTGCCGGCG
>DATHUR010000006.1:0-8827 GCA_035462025.1 Egicoccus sp.
TCGAACTGCGCAAGGGCCCCAACATCGCCACGTTGCCCGACGTCGGGCCGCTGCCCGACACGCTCGAACTCCCCGTCGTGCTCAAGATGGGCGACGACATCTCGACCGATGAGATCCTGCGCGCCGGGGCCGAGGTGCTGCCGTTCCGCTCGAACATCCCCGAGATCGCGAAGTTCGCCTTCGACGTGGTCGACCCGACCTACCACGACCGGGCCGTCGAGGCCCGCGAGGCCGGCGCCGGGCACGCGGTCGTCGGCGGGAGCAACTACGGCCAGGGCAGCTCGCGCGAGCACGCCGCCCTCGCGCCCCGCTACCTCGGCCTGCGGGTCGCGATCGCCAGGGAGTTCGCCCGGATCCACGCCCAGAACCTGGCCAACTTCGGCGTGGTGCCGCTGCAGTTCGTCGACGAGGACGACTGGGACCGGATCGAGCAGGGCGACGTGCTGCGGCTGACCGGGCTGCGCGATGCCCTGCGGGCCGGCGAGGAGGTCGTGGTCGACAACACCACCCAGGGCACCAGCCTGACCGTGAGGCACATCCTGTCGCCGGCCCAGGTCGAACGGGTGCTCGAAGGCGGTGTGATCCGCTTCATGAAGCAGCGACTGGACAACGCCGACGTCGACGCCTCGGACCGACCGGTCTGATCAGCCCTCGCGCGGCGGGATCGCCGGCAGCGCCTCGAGTTCCGCTTCGAGTTCGGCGACGTCGAGCACGTTGTCCCAACGGTTGGTGATCCGGCCGTCCTCGCCGATCAGGAACACCCACGGTTCGTTGCCGCCGGTCTCGGTCTGGATCCACTCGGCGGCCGCCGCGTTGAGTTGCTGGTCCTCGAAGTTCTCCCACACCTCGACCATCACGAAGTCGGCGCGGTCGGCGTAGCGCTCGCGCAGGTCGTCCATCGTGTCGATGAGCGGGCCGCAGAAGCGGCTGACGCAGTACACCGGCGTGGAGAAGGCGGCCACGACGGGGCGGCTCTGCTCGATCGACTCGGCGATCGTGGTCCGGTGCAGCTCCGGCGTGGGGATGTCGGCGACGTCGGTGACGTCCTCGGCACGCGAGTCGAGGGCGCCGGGGGTCGCCGTGCCCGCCTCGACGTCGGCGAGGGTGAGGTTGTCGGTCCGCGGTGCCTCGTCGCCGGGGGCGGGGACGGCGGGTTCGGCCAGCACCTCGAAGGTGGCCTGGCCCTCGCGCACGGTGCCGTCGTCGAGTTCGGCCGTGACACGCACGCCCCAGAATCCGGGCTGGTCGAGATCGACCTCGGCGGCGTAGACGCCGGCGCCGTCCTGGCCCATCAGCAGCGTCGGCTGGCTCGCCTCGCCCTCGGGTTCGGCGCCCGGCACCGGCAGGAAGCCCGCCTGGACCCGCTGGGTGAGTTCCGCCTCGCCGCCGGCCTCCTCGCCGAGGAAGCCGAGGTCGAAGGTGACCTCACCGAACCCGAGCAACTGCCGCTCGGCGGTGTAGATGCCGGTCAGCAGGCGGCGGTCCTCGCCGGCCGACAGGTCGAAGCTGGCGACGGCGACGGCCAGTTCGCGATCGGTCTCGGCGGGCGAGGGCTGGGCCTCGGGTTCGTCACCGCCGGAGCAGGCGGCCGCGAACAGCAGCGTGGCGAGGACGGCGGGCAGCAGACGATGGCGGGTGATCATGGCAGGGAGTGTAGGAGGCCCGGACGGCCCCACCGCACGCCGTGTCGGCGGGCGCGGGGTCGGTGTGGCACCTTGGCGTGGTGCGTCGCTGGTTGTCCGTCCTGGTGCTCCTCGTCGCCTGCACCCCGCAGGCGGGCGGTGGCGTGCCCGCGGCGGATGCGACCGACCCCGAGCTCCCGCCGGTGCGGATCGCGACCGGCTCCGAGACCGAGACGCGGGTGCTGGCCCACACGATGCTGGCGCTGCTCGAACTGCAGGGACAGCCGGCCGAACTGGTCGCGTTCGGTGATCCTCGCGACTCGCGGCAGGCCCTCGAACTCGGCGACGTCGACGTACGGATCGGCTACACCGGCGAGGCCTGGCTCGAGACGCTCGAGCGGGCCGACCCGCCCGGCGATCCGCAGACCAGCTTCGTCGCCGTGCGCGACCACGACGCCGACCAGGGCGTCAAGTGGCTGGCCCCGCGGCTGGGCGACGGCAGCCTCGACGCGCCGCCGGCCAACGCAACGTTCGCCTTCGTGGTCCTGGGGGACCCCGAGACGAGCGGCGACCTACACACGATCTCCGACCTGGCCCGACGCCTGTCCGAGCAGCCGGACGCGCTGGTGTGCGTCGACCAGGAGTTCGGTACGCGGGTCGACGGCCTGCGGGCCGTGCTCGAGGCCTACAGCGTGCGCAGCGACCGCGAGTTCCTGGCCGCGAACCCCGAAGAGGCGGTGCGCGGCGTCGCGGCGGGCGACTGCCTGGCCGGGTTGACGACCGCCACCGACGGCGTCGCCTGGCAGGCCGGGATGCGGCCCCTGATCGACGACCTGCGCGTGTTCCCCGCCTTCGTGCCGCTGCCGCAGATCCGGGTCGATCTGCTCGAGGACCGACCGGCGGTCGGTGTCGCCCTCGGGCCGATGGCCGCCCAACTCACCACCGCGGTGCTCGGGACCTGGAACGCGCGCGTGGTGACCGGCGAGCCGATCGAACAGGTGGCCGAAGAGGCCGCGCGCGAGTTGCTGCGCCGCGCCGGTCGCACCCTCCCCGAGGCCACCCCCACCGACTGACGCCACCGTCCGCCCGCAGCTGGGGGCCGTGGCGCGCAGGGTGGCCGGTGCCACGCGAGGCCGTCGATGTCGCGCCGGGTGGTCGGTGCTGCGGGTGTGACATCGGGTGAGGTGCGGCACTGGGCGCCCGGGTGCGCGGGGTTGCGCGCGGCGCGGGCGGCCGTGGCCGTCCGCTGGCGCGAGGTCACACCGCCGACGTACGGTGCTGGCTTCACTCGAACACACGTTCGATTGACCAGGCACCCTTCACGGCGGACCCATCATGACCAAGCGCTACCGCGAGAGCATCGAGGAGGTCGAACTTCCCACGACCGGCGACGACGGCGCCGCCGCACCTGTCGCGTTCACCTGGCGGGGCAACCGCTACCAGGTGCTGCAGGTGCTCGGCCACTGGCGCGAGGACCCGGGCTGGTGGCGCCGCCCGGACGGCGAACCGGTGCAGATCGAGCAGACCGACCTGTGGCGCGTGGAAGCCCGCAACGGCAAGCCGGCCCAGGGCGTGTACGAACTGGTCCGGCGCGGCGAGACCTGGCGTCTCGATCGCGTCTGGGACTGATGGCGGCCACCCGCCGCTGGTCGCCGCAGGAACACGAGGCGTCGGTCGAGGACCACGAGGTCGAGGTCCGCCGGGCGGCCGAGGCCGCCGAGGCGCTCTACCGCGCCGGTAGGGCCAGGCCCGCGCCGCCCGGCACGCCCCCGTTCGCGCACCTGACCGCCCGCACCTCGTATTCGATGCGCGACGGGGCGATCCGTCCGCGCGAGTTGGCGGCCGCCGCGGCCGCCGCCGGCATGACCCACGTGGCGGTCACCGACCGTGACGGGCTGTACGGCGCGGTGCGGTTCGCCCAGGCGTGCGCCGCCGAGGGTGTCACGCCGGTGTTCGGTACCGACCTCGCCCTGGAGGTCGCGGACCGCCCGGGGTGGGAGCGCACCCGCGGCGGCCGCACCCGTGACGCGGGGGAGTCCCGGCCCGGTCGCGGCGGGGGCTGGCTCGAGGACGACGCCGCCCGGGTGACCTTCCTCGCCCGCGACACCGCGGGTTACGGCGACATGTGCCGCGCGATCACCGCCGCCCACGGGCAGGCGCGCAGCGACCCGCACCTGCCCGCCGACGCGCTGCCCGACGCGGCCGCGTCCGGCGGGGTGGTGGCGGTCCTCGGGGTCGACTCGCCGTTCGGACGCCTGGTCGCCCGCGGCCACCTCGACGCCGCCGAAGCCGAACTGCGCCACTGGCTCGAGGTGTTCGGCCGCGATCGTGTGGTGCTCGGCGTCCGCAACCACCGGGTCGCGCCCGGCGGGCGGCGGTCGCTGGCCAGCGGCACGGGTGGCCACGACCTGACCGAACCCGGCGACGACGCCCGCATCCGGCGCACCCTCGAGATCGCCGACCGCCTCAAGGTGCGGGCCGCGGCGGTCAACGACGTGCGCTACCTCACCCCCGACGACGCCGCGATCGCCGACGTGCTGCGCTGCGTGCGCCAGCAGGTGCCGCTCGGCCGCCACCACCTCGGCCGTGCCACCGCGGAAGCCTGGTTCACCAGCGCCGCCGACCAGCACGAACGGTTCCGGGAGCGGCCCGACCTGCTGGTCGCCGCCCACGACCTGGCGACCGGCTGCGACGTCGACCTCGGCATCGGCGGCCTGCACGTGCCGCGCCTGTCGGGGTTGTCGGCCGAGGTGGCGGCGGGCGAGTTGCACCAGCGCTGCTGGTCGGGCGCGGCACAGCGCTACACCCGCATCACCCCGGCGGTGCGCGAACGGCTCGAGCGCGAACTGGCGATGATCGACCAACTCGGCCTGCACGACCTGTTCCTCGCCGTCGCCGACATCGTCGCCGACGTGCGCGACCTCGGGGTGCTGGTGGCCTGTCGTGGCTCGGCCGCCGGCAGCCTGGTCTGTCACGCGTTGCGGATCAGCGACGTCGACCCGATCGCGAACGACCTCGCGTTCGAGCGGTTCATGAACCCCTACCGCGACGAGTTGCCCGACATCGACCTCGACGTCGAGTCGCACCGCCGCGAGGACGTCTACGACCTGGTCATGGCCCGCTACGGCGAACAGCGCACCGCGTGCGTGGCCATGGTCGAGACCTTCCAGGCCCGTATGGCCGTGCGCGAGGTCGGCAAGGTGCTCGGCCTGCCGCCCGAGGAGATCGACCTGGTCGCCAAGGGCTTCCACCACACCCGTGCCCGCGACGCGCGCACCGCCGTGGACCGCCTGCCCGAACTCAAGAACAGCCGTCTCGACGCCGGACAACTCAACCGCATGTTCGACATCGTCGAGCGCATCGACGGCTTCCCGCGACATCTCGCCATGCACCCGTGCGGGATACTGCTCGGCGACCGCGACCTGACCTCGCGCACGCCGCTGGAGCGGTCGGCCCACGGCTACTCGATGAGCCAGTTCGACAAGGACGACGTCGCCGCGCTCGGGCTGCTCAAGCTCGACGTGCTGGGCGTGCGGATGCTGTCGGCGATGTCCCACGCGCTCGGCCTGGTCAACGGCGACAACGCGGCCGGGCTGCCCGCGACCCGCGACGCCGATCCGGCGCTGCCCGGGCGGGACGACCGGGGGCGGCTGGCGATGGACGCGATCCCCGGCGGCGACGCCGACACCTACGCGCTGATCCGCTCGACCCACTCGGTGGGGATGTTCCAGATCGAGTCGCCCGGCCAGCGCGAACTGCTCGGGCGCCTGCAACCCGACCGGTTCGGCGACCTCGTCACCGAGATCTCGCTGTTCCGGCCCGGCCCGGTCAAGGCCGACATGGTCACCCCCTACGTCGCCCGCCGGCACGGCGAAGAGGTGACCACCTACCTGCACCCGTGCCTGGAACCGGTGCTCGGCGAGACCCACGGCGTGATCGTCTACCACGAGCAGGTCATGGGCGTGCTGGCCGCGATCACCGGCTGCGATCTCGCCTATGCCGACCTGCTGCGGCGGCAGTTGTCCGATCCGAGGAAGCTGCCCTCGATCGGCGGCTGGGTGATCGCCCGGGCGCTCGATCGCGGGCTGACCCGCGACGACGCCGAACGGGTGTGGAACCAGGTCGCCTCGTTCGCCTCGTTCGGGTTCTGCAAGGCGCATGCGGCTGCGTTCGCGGTGCCGACCTACCGCTCGGCGTTCCTCAAGGCGCACGTGTTCCCCGAGTTCGCGGCCGGCCTGCTCACCCACGACCCGGGCATGTACCCGCGCCGGATGATCCTCGACGAGTGCCGCCTGTTCGGGGTCGCGGTGCTGCCCGCCGACGTCAACCGCTCGATCGGGCCGTACACCGCCGAGGTGGTCGACCGCGGCCTGGCGGACCATCTGCTCGGTCTGACCGCCGCGGTCCGTGCGGTCCAGCACGGCGAGGACCCGACCCCGCACCTGCCGCCCGGGTGGAGCTGGCCCGAGGAGGTCCCGGAAGGGCGCGTCCCGCGACCGAAGGCCGGCAAACCGGCGAGACCGGTGCGGGCGCCGCGGCCGGTGCCGCCGACCGGGTTCGACAGCGGCGAGGCCGGCAACGGCTACCGCTACGCCGTGCGGATCGGTCTGCAGGACCTGCGCGGCATCACCGACGCCGAGGTGGAGGCGCTGCTCGCGGGCCGCCCGTTCACCTCGCTGGCCGACGTGCGCGACCGTGGCGGCCTGTCACGGCCGACCGCCGAGGCGCTGGCCGAGGTCGGCGCGCTCGACCAGGTCGCCGGCGTCGGCCGCAAGGGCGGCCCGTCCGGCCGCCGGGCGCTGCGCCTGGCCGTCGAGGAGTTGTGGGCTGGTACGGGCCGGCGCCGCAAGGCCGCCGCGACGGTGGGGGGCCGGAAGGTCGAGCAGACCGCGATGGATCTCAACGCCGACCACACCCCGCAGTTGCCCGCCGACCGCGAGTCCGACCGGGTCCGTTCGGAACTGGCCCTGTCGGGCATGGACGTCAGCCGTCACGTGATCAGCTTCTACGAGCCATTGCTCGACGCGCTCGGCGTGGTGCGCGCGTGCGACCTGCAGTCCCTGCCGACCCAGTCAACGGTCCGGGTCGCCGGCGTCAAGGTCGCGGTCCAGTCGCCCGCGCAGCGGTCGGGGCAGCGGGTGCTGTTCCTCTCGCTCGACGACCGCACCGGCACGACCCAGACCACCTACTTCGAGCGCCACCTCGACGACTGCGCCTGGACCGTCCTGCACGCCTGGCTGCTGGTCGCCGAGGGCCGCGTGTCGCGGCGGGGGAGGATGGGCGCGACCGTCACCGGCACCCGCGCCTGGGACCTGTCGCGGTTGTGGCGGGCGTGGCAGGAGGGCTGGCTCGACGCCGCCCTGGCCGAACGCGGCACCCCCGCCCCGCACGAGCGTCCGGTCACCCGCCCAGCGGGCCTGTACGCGTCCGAGTTCGGCCGCGGCAGCCGCTGACCGTTTGCATGCGAACGATGCGAATTCTCCGTCCGACATCTCGACGTCGTTGCTACGGTCGAACACGTCTTTGCAGCGAGATCTTCGCTCGGACGTTCGGGGACCACGGGGAGGGCCTTGATGGAGGCGTGGAAGGCATTTCGCCGCGCGGGGTCGAAGCAAGCCCAGCACGAGGTCGCGCCGGTCGCCGTGGCTCGTCCAGAGCCTTGGACCGACATCCTCCAGTTGCAGCGGTTGGCAGGAAACGCGGCAGTTGCGGGGCTGGCGTCCTCCACGCCAGACCCGGGAGCAGCGGTACGCCAGGTGCTCGATCGCGGCGGTCAGCCGCTCGACGACACGACGCGCGCGGACATGGAGACACGATTCGGCACCGACTTCGGCGAGGTGCGAATCCACACCGACGGCGCTTCGCGAGCGTCGGCTGCGGCCATCGGTGCTCGGGCGTACACCGCCGGAAACCACATCGTGCTGGGTGAGGACGGCACCGACCGCCACACCATCGCGCACGAGCTCAGCCACGTGATCCAACAACGTGAGGGATCCGTGGCCGGCGCGCTCGACGATCGGTCGGGGCTCCGCCTCTCGGATCCCTCCGACCCGGACGAGCGCGCGGCCGAACGGGCCGCGCAGCGGGTGCTGGCCGCATCACCTGGCACCACGGCTGGGGCCCTCGACCCGGGCGGCAGCCCGCACGAGTCTTCCTCGGTTCCAGTCGTGCAACGAGCCACGGGCACCCAGTCCGGTCAGGTCACCTTCGCGACGACCCTGCCGCCGAATCCGGCCCTGTACACAGATTTCACGAACTACTGGGTCGGTCCCGACGGGGGCGAGCCGACCGGGTACATACGGATCGAGCAGTTCTGCGGCTTCCTGTCGCTGCAGTGGTTGGCAGCCGATGGTCCGGCCGGCGGCCTGCGGTTCGACCAGTTGCCCGCTCCGGATCGGGACTCTGGCGTCGACACCCTGCGGGACTGGGCATCACAGGGCGGCATGGCCGCCCAGCAGGCCGCGGCCGCTGCGCAACTCCCGGGGGCTACCCAGCCAACCACGCAGGCCGTGCAGACACAGCTCGCGCAGCAGCACGGGTACCCGGCTGGGACCTTGTTCTGGATGGCCGACAACGTCCATGTCGTCGCGGCACGCTCGCTCGGGCGTGGCCGGTACCTCTTCTACGATCCCAATCTCGGAACCGCCACGCAGCTCGACACCGGCGCGTTCGACACCGAGGTCGCGAGGAGAAATGCCTTCGTCGTGTCCGCTCCGCCGCCGACGTGCGAGTGCTGCGTCATCCTGTGACCGCCCGCCGGACATGACGCTTCCGCGGCGTTGCGGGCGGAACGGCAGCGGGTCGGGCAGTTCCCCCACCCGGGTCGCTGAAGGGATTGGATCGGATCGTGCCGGACATCCACGCCGCCCACGGCGAACTGGCTGGACGCGGCGCGCCGGTCAGCGACGTCCAGGTTGCCTGGTGCGAACCCGGGCCGCGGCGGACTGCTCGACGACTCGGCTTCGTCTACCTCGCCGATCCAAGGCGGCAACGCCCGGACGGTGCAGCGGATCTCCTACCCTCGCCGACGTCCGGGACGGGCGAGAGGAGCCCGGTGCGCGTGGCACGGATCGCGACGGTTGCCACGCTGGCGGCACTGCTCGGCGCGTGTCTACCGCCGACGTCCACACCGCCGGCTGGGGAGGGCTGGACCGTCGAGTGGGTGATCGACGGCGACACCGTCGACGTCCGTGGACCCGACGGGA
>DATHUR010000007.1:0-27955 GCA_035462025.1 Egicoccus sp.
CGTCACGAGTACGCCGACTTCGAACTCGACGGCGAGGTCGACAACTACGCCGGCTACCTCACGGCGCTGCGCGACCACTTCGTCTCCCAACCGCTGGTCGTGCTCGAGACCGGCGTACCGAGTTCGATCGGGAGCGCGCACCGGGGCCCACTCGGCCGCGACCAGGGCGGTCACACCGAGGTCGAGGCGATGACCATCATGCGTGACCTCGTCGACATCGCCGAGCGGGTCGACGTGGCGGGGGCCTTCCTGTTCGAATGGGCCGACGAGTGGTTCAAGCTGACCTGGAACACCCGTGACCTCGAACGGCCGGCGGACCGCCGCCCGCTGTGGCACAACGCCATGACCAACGAGTCCTACTTCGGTCTGCTGGCGGTCGAGCCTGGCGGCGAGGGCCGCGTCGTGACCATCGACGGCAGTGGCGACGGGTTCAACCGGGACAACTCGCAGGTGATCCACGAGGGAGCCGCCCCGATCACCGAGGTCCGCGCCATCCACGACGCCGAGCGGCTGTTCCTCCGGGTGCTGACCCGCGGCGAGCCCTGGCAGTCCACCGAGGGACTGACGGTGACCTTCGATGCCGTCGACGGTGGGGGCGGTGCGCTGCCTGACACCGCCACCGACGTGCCGGCCGCCGACGTCGCACTCCGGCTTGCCGACGGCGAGGCGCACCTTCTGCGACGGGCCTCCCTCGATCCGAACCTGCACGTCTACGGCCGCGCTCACGGTGAACTCGAGTTCGACGAACGCGATCTGGCGCCCGGCTCGGGCGTGTGGGAGCCGGTCCGTCAGGTCGTCAACCGTCCGCTGACGGTGCCGACAACGGGGGAAGCCCAGCCGATCGAGTGGCACGACCTCAACCCGCTGCGGCGTGGCACGACCGACCCCACCTCCCCCGACTTCGATCCGCACGCCACCTGGGCGGCGGGCGACGGCGTCATCGAGTTGGCTCTGCCGTGGGGCATGCTCGGGTTCGCCGACCCGTCGTCGCGTCAGTTCTTGGTCCCGGCGGACACCGCCGGCGAGTTCGACACCGAGACGGTCGAACGGCTCGGGATCAGCGTCGTCGTGGGCGACGGCCCGCGCCTCGACACCGCCGGGTACGCGTGGGAGCAGTGGCAGTCGGTGGCCTGGCACGAGCGTCCCAAGCGCGGGCTCGGGGAACTGGTCGCCGACCTGCGTTCACGGGCCGTCCCGGCCGGGTGATCCGGCTGAGGCGTCACGCCAGGGCGGCGGCGATGGCGTCGCGGGCGGGCGTGCCCATGAGGTGGCCGTACCACTGCTGGGCGAGGTCGTCGCGCGCGATGGTGTCCTCGGCGACGGACTGCAGCAGGCCGAGGGCCATCATCGGGTCGACGCCGGCGACGGCCGCTGCGGCCAGGGCGGTCGCCTCGGGTGGCAGGTAGGACGGGCGGAGCCGACGGGGTTCGGGGGCGCCACGCACCTCGCGGACGAGGTCGACCAGTTCGGCGTAGCTGAGGACGTCCGGACCGCCCAGGTCGAGCACCTGGTCGGCAGCACGAGGATCGGTGAGTGCCTCGCGCATGACCGCGAGAAGGTCGTCGCGGGCGATCGGCTGCACGAGGGACGCGGTCCACGGCGCCTCGATCGCGACCGGTGACGCGGCGGCCGCGTTGAGCAGGTCGAACGATGCGCTCCCGGCGCCGATGACGATGCCGGCCCGGAGTTCGGTGACGGGCACCTCGCCGGCGCGCAGTTCCACACCCGCCTGGTGGCGTGCGTAGAGGTGGTCCGAGACGAAGGCGAGTCGGTCCTCGTCGATCAGGCCGCCGAGGTAGACGATGCGGCGCATGCCGGCGAGTTCGGCGCCGCTGGCGAAGGCGGCCGCGGTCTCGCGTTCGAGTTCCACGAGCCCACGCAGACGGTGCTCCATGCCGTGGACGAGGTAGAAGGCGGCGTCACAGCCGTCGCCCGCCCGCCACACGGCCTGGCGGTCCTCGGCGCGGCCCTGGAGCACCTCGACGCGCTCGCGCCATGGCGCGATCAGACGCGCGGGCTCGCGGACCAGGCAACGGACGCGGTGGCCGTCGGCGAGCAGGGCGGGCACGAGCGCCGCGCCCACGAATCCCGTGGCGCCGGTGACGAGCAGGTCCATCGGAGCTCCTTGACGGGCGACGGCCATCCTGCCACGGTCCCGCGCGTCGACGGTGCCCGAGACGCCAGCGGCCGGCCACCGCCACGCTCCTCTCCACGGGTTGACCCGGCGACCGCCACGCCGTGCGACCTCGACGCCTCAGTGTGACCCCAGACCGCCATCGATGCCCGTCTCGGGTCACCGTGACGCCCTGGCGTCACATGGCGACGACGCCCGCTGTCGCTCCCCGCGGCGGGACGCGGTTCAGCGGCCGGTGAGGACCTTGGCGATCAGATCCGCGGCGCGGGCGCAGCCGTCGGCGTCGACGTCGAGGTGGGTGACCAGGCGGAGCAGGTGCTCCCCCATCGCGCCGACCAGCACCTGCTCGGCGCGCAGGTGGTCGACCACCTCGCTGGCCGCGACCTCGCCGGTCGCGACGTAGACGATGTTGGTCTCGACCTCGTCGGGTGCGCAGCTGTCGGGAACGGCGTCGGCGACGATCTCGGCGATGCGTCGGGCGTTGGCATGGTCGTCGGCGAGCCGCTCGACGTGGTTGGCCAGCACGTGGCGTCCGGCTGCCGCCAGCACACCGACCTGCCGCATCGCGCCACCGAATCGGCGGCGCCACTCGCGGGCGGCGTCGATCGTGTCGGTGTCGCCGACGACCATGGAGCCCACCGGGGCACCCAGCCCCTTCGACAGGCAGAAGCTGAACCCGGTGAACACCGCGCCGTAGTCGCGCGGGTCCGTCCCGGTCGCCACGATCGCGTTGAACAGGCGGGCACCGTCGCCGTGGAGGGGCACGCCACGTTCGTCGGCGAGGGCCCGCAGTTCCCGGAGGCGGTCCAGGCCGTGGACCGCCCCGCCGCCCCGGTTGGTGGTCTCCTCGACGCTGATCGCGCCGAGCGCGGTGTAGGGGAACGTGGCGGGGCGCAGGCGCGGTGCGACGCGGTCGACGTCGAGCCGGCCCCGTTCGCCGTCGATGGTGCGGAACTGCACGCCGGCGTTGATGGCCGCCGCTCCGGCCTCGTAGGCGACGAGGTGCGCGTCGGACTCACAGACGACCTCGGATCCGGGTGGGACCAGCGAGCGCAGCAGCACCAGGCTCGCCATGATCCCGGAGGGCACGAACAGGGCGGCGTCGCGTCCGAACCGGTCGGCGACTTCCTCCTGGAGCGCCTCGACCTCGGGGTCCTCGCGGTAGACGTCGTCGCCGACGTCGGCGGCGGCCATGGCCCGTCGAACGCCCTCGGTGGGGCGCGTGACGGTGTCCGAGCGCAGGTCGATCACGGCGACGTCCTTTGCACAGTCAGCGGGTGGTGAGCCAGGCGGCCAGCGCGTCGTGCGCGGCCCGGCCGCCGGCCAGGACACCCGAGCGGTCCTCGCCGCCGAGCGTACGGCGTGGGGTCGAGACGACCCCGCCGGCCTCGGTGACCAGCAGCCGGCCAGCAGCCCAGTCCCACGGCGACAGCCCGAACTCGAGGTAGGCGTCGAACCGGCCCGCCGCGGTCCAGGCCAGGTCGAGCGCCGCGGCACCGCCGCGACGCAGGTCGCGCACGTTGGCGAGCAGGTCGGCGACGTCGACCGCCCAGTCGCGCCGCGTCGCCTGGGCGTAGGCGTAGCCGGTGGCGACCAGGGTCCGCTCGAGTCCGTCGGCGGCGGTCACGCGCAGCGGACGGCCGTTGCAGGTCGCCCCGCCACCGCGCACGGCGACGAAGGTCTCGTCGCGGCTGGGGTCGTGGACGACACCGACCAGGGAGCCGCCGTCGTCCTCGCAGGCGATCGAGACGCACCAGGTCGGGATGCCGTACTGGAAGTTGACGGTGCCGTCGAGCGGGTCGACCACCCAGCGCCGTCCGCTGCTGCCCCGGCGCTCCGCCTGGCCCTCCTCGCCGAGCAGGCCGTCGTCGGGGCGGGCCGCGGCGAGCCGTTCGGCGATCAGGCGCTCCGAGGTCCGGTCGGCCTCGGACACGGGGTCGCTGACCGTCGACTTGGTCGTGAACCCGAGGTCGTCGCCGGCGGCGTGCCGGGTCGCGAACCCGAGCAGTGCGCTGCCCGCCTCCCGGGCGGTGTCGACAGCGAGGTCCCGCAGGGCATCGAGGTCGGCGGACTCAACCAAAGAAGGTCTCGGCGACGCGGTACAGGTGTTCGGGGACGGTCTTGAGTTCGGCGGTCGCGTCGGCGAGCGGGACCGGCACGATCTCGTGGTTCTGGAACGCCGTCATCGCGCCCCACTCCCGGTCGATCGCCAACTCGGCCGCCTTGACCCCCATCTGCGTGGCCAGCACGCGGTCCATGGGGGTCGGCGAACCGCCACGCTGGACGTGCCCGAGGATGGTGACCCTGGCCGGGAACCCGGTGCGTTGCTCGATCTCGTGGGCGATGGTGTGCCCGATGCCGCCCAGTCGCGGGCGGCCGAACTCGTCCTTGGGCGGCTCGGGGATGTCCAAGGTGCCCTCGCGGGGCAGCGCCCCCTCGGCGACGACGACGATCGAGAAGTCGCGGCCCGACCCGGCGCGGTGCTTGAGGTGGCGGCCGACCGCGTCGATGTCGAAGGGGACCTCGGGGACCAGGATCGCGTCGGCGCCGCCGGCCATGCCCGCGTAGGTGGCGATCCACCCGGCGTGACGGCCCATCACCTCGAGGACCATGACACGGTTGTGCGATTCGGCGGTGGAGTGCAGGCGGTCGACCGCCTCGGTCGCGGTCCGCACCGCGGTCAGGAACCCGATGGTCAACTCGGTGGCCGCGACGTCGTTGTCGATCGTCTTCGGGATCCCCACGATCGGGATGCCCTCGGCGGTCAGACGGGTCGACGCGGCCAGCGTGCCCTCGCCGCCGATCACGACCAGGCCGTCGAGGCGGTGGACGTCGAGCGCCTCGCGGATGCGGTCGACGCCGTTGGGCTCGCGGTAGGGATCCACCCGGGAGGTGCCCAGGATGGTGCCGCCGCGGTGCAGCAGGCCGCGGGTGGTCGCCAGGGTCAGTTGGTCGACCTCGAGGTCGAGCACGCCCTTCCAGCCGGCGCGGAAACCGAACGTGAGCACGTTGGCCTGGTCGGCGCGGCGCACGACGGCGCGGATGGCGGCGTTGAGACCGGGGCAGTCGCCACCGCCGGTCAGGATGCCGATGCGGGAGACCATGTTGGGACGTCCTGAGGATGGGAGAGGGGTCGCACGAGGGCGGGGAGCGCGACGGCCGGAGCGTAGACACCGATGGCCGGAAGCGTGGCCGGCTCGGCCGACGGCCCGGGCGGCGTCAGCCGACGGCCCTGGCAGCGTCAGCCGACGACCCTGGCAGCGTCAGCCGACGACGAAGAACACGGCGGCCGAGATCCAGGTCAGGGTCATCGCCGCGACGCCCACGGGCATGACGCGGTAGGCCAGGCGCGCCGGCCGGTCACCTTCGGGCCGGCCGCGCCGGACCGCGACGGCGGCGAGGACGCTGGTCGCCGCCCCGCACCAGGCGGCCACGAACGCCAGCGCCTGCACGAGCAGTGCGCCGACGACCAGCCCCGGCACGACGGCGAGGAACAGGATCCCCACGCCCGAGGCGACCAGCGTCTGACGGGCCTCGGTCGCCCGGTCCTCGCGCCCGTCGGCACATGACACGGCGCAGCCGAGCGAACAGCCGCCACAGCCCCCGAGGTCGAGCGCGTCCGGTGATCCGTCGGCGGCGGTCACCGTGCTTCCTCGTCGTCGAAGCCGGGGGCGAGTTCGTCCCACATCTCCTCGAGCGCCCGGGGCAGGACACGGGCGGCGCCGATCACCGAGATGAAGTTGGTGTCGCCGACCCAGCGTGGCACCGCGTGCAGGTGCAGGTGTTCGGCGATTCCGGCGCCGCCGGCGGCGCCGAGGTTCATGCCGAGGTTGACGCCCTGGGCACGCACCTGGCCCTTGAGCACCCGTACCGCCCGCCGCGCCAGCGACCACAGTTCGTCCGCGGCGTCGTCGTCGAGGTCCTCGAGGTTCGCCACGTGGTCGTATGGCACCACCATCAGGTGACCCGGGTTGTACGGGTAGGCGTTGAAGATCACGAAACAGTGCGCGCCGCGGTGCAGGATCAGGCTCTCGCGGTCACGCGTGGGGTCGCGCTGCGGCAGCACGCAGAACGGGCAGCCCTCCAGCGGCGGCGCGCCGGCGACGTAGCCGAACCGCCAGGGCGCCCACAGTCGTTGCAGGTCGTCGGCGCCCAGGCCCGGCTGGTCGTGGCGCGCGTCGCGCCCGACCTGGCCGACCGAGTCGCTGAACTCCTCCACCACGCTGCTCCTGGGTGTGTGACCGCGCCGAGCCTACGCTGCGTCTGCCCCACCCCGGAGCCCTCGCGTGCCGACCTACGCCGCCTTCCTGCGCAGCATCAACATCGCCGACCGGCGCGTGAAGATGGACGCGCTGTCCGAGGCGTTCGCCGCGGCGGGCTTCGCGGACGTGGTGACCTTCCAGGCGACCGGCAACGTGCTGTTCTCGGCGCCACGGGCCGCGCGTGGTCACCTCGAACGCCACCTCGAGACCACGCTCGGTGACGCCCTGGGCTTCGAGGTACCGACCTATGTCCGGACCGCCGGCGAACTGCGCGCGGTCGCGGCCCATCAACCGTTTCCGGCCGGCGAGGTCGCGGCCAGCGCGGGTCGGCTGCAGGTGTTCTTCCTGCGCGACCCGTTGACCGACGCGCAACGCGAGCAGGTGATGTCGCACGAAACGAGGTCGGACCGGCTCGCGGTCCATGGCCGGGAGTTGTACTGGCTGCCGCGCGGCAACCTCTCCGACAGCCGCCTGAAGGTGACGGCGCTGGCGAAGATCACCGGACCCAAGACCCTGCGCACCAAGGGCGCCGTCGACCGCTTCGCTGCCAAGCTGTCTGCCGACCGGAGTTGATGATGGCGTCGACCACCTTCACCACCGTCGCCTTGGACACCTCGACGTGGCCGGCGTTCGCCGCGCTCGTCGAGGCCAACGGCGGCATCTTCGGCGGCTGCTGGTGCGTGGCCTTCCATCCGATGGAGCCCGGCGAACGCTCGCCCGAGATCAACCGCGAACGCAAGCTGCGGCGCGTCCAGGACGAAACGGCCATGCGGCCCTGGTGATGGCCGCGGACTCCTGCGTCGGCTGGGTGCAGCTCGGCGTGCCAGAGGAGTTGCCGCGGATCAAGAACCGCGCCGCATACGAACGCGAGGCGACCACGCCGCCGGACTGGCGGATCGCCTGCTGCTACGTCGGCAAGGGTCCGACGCCAGGGCGTGTTCGCGGCCGGGCTGGTCGGTGCGCTGGAACTGATCGCCGGCCTCGGCGGCGGCACCGTCGAGGGCTACCCCGAGGACGCCGGCAGCGTCGCCGCCGGCTTCCTCTACAACGGCTCGCTGTCCACCTACGAGCGGCTCGGCTTCGTCAAGGAGCGCCCGATCGGCAAGCACCGCTGGGTCGTCTCGACCTCGGTCGCACCGAGGTAGTCCACCGACCGCTCACCGATGACCCAAGCCCGCGACGATCGCCTCCGTACACGTCGCGCGTCGCGACGTGTGCCCTCTGCGTATGGGTAGCCAACGCCTGAACATCACCCTCGACGGCGAGCGATGCAGGCGTTTCAGCCATGTGACCTCGAGACGTCATGGTGACCTGAACCGAGCATGAATGACGGTCGGGGGTCACAGTGACGGGCTGAGGTCACCATGTCGACTGGGCGTCACCGCGTCGGAAGCTCGACCTACCTGCAACCGCCGTCTGTGCACGCTGATACCGTCGCGCGTCACGGCGGCTCTGTTGCCGGTATCGCTCGGGTAGAGCCTCGGCCATCGACACCCGGTCTCGCACTCAGACGGCGGTGAGGCCGTGGGCGGTGAACGTGGCGCGGACGCGGGCGACGGTGTCGTCGTCCGGTGGTGCGAGGTCGGCGACGGGATAGCTCAGCCCGAGCGCCTCGTACTTGGCGGTCGCCAGGCGGTGCATCGGCAGCACGTCGACACGCTCGACGCAGCCGAGCGAGGCCGCGAACCCCGCGACCCCCTCGACCGCCTCGGGGTCGTCGTTGTGGCCGGGGACGACGACGTAGCGCAGCCAGGTCGTCTGGCCGCGCTCCCCCAGCCTCCGGGCGAACCGCAGGGTCTGTTCGAGGTCGCCGCCGCCGGTCAGCGCGCGGTAGCGGTCGGCGCCCCAGGTCTTGATGTCGAGCAGCACGAGGTCGACCAGGTCGAGCAGCGACTCGGGCACGTCCCCGCGTGGCGGACCGGCCGTGTCCAGCGCGGTGTGCAGCCCCCGTTCGGCACAGCCGGTGAACACCGCCTCGACGAAGGGGGGCTGCATGAGCGGTTCCCCGCCGGACAACGTCACCCCGCCGCCGGACACGGCGATGAAGCGCCGGTAGCGGTCGATGCGCGACAGCAGGGTCTCGGCGTCGACGAGTTCGGCGCCGCGGTGGGTCCAGGTCTCGGGATTCTGGCAGTACAGGCAGCGCAGTTGGCAGCCGGCGAGGAACGCGACGAACCGGGTGCCGGGACCGTCGACGCCGGTGGCGATGTCCCATGACTGGACGTAGCCGCTGACGTCGGCGAGGGTCCCGGCCCCGGTCGCGCTCATCGCTCGTGGAAGGTGCGGTTGATCACGTCCAGTTGCTGCTCGCGCGTCAACCGGACGAAGTTCACCGCGTACCCCGACACCCGTACCGTCAGCTGCGGGTAGCGCTCGGGGTGTTCCATCGCGTCGACCAGCGTCTCGCGGTCGAGCACGTTGACGTTCATGTGGAAGCCACCGGCGTCGACGTAGCCGTCGAGCACCCCGACGAGCGCGTCCACCCGGTCGGCGGGCGTCCGTCCGAGGCTCGAAGGCGTCAACGAGGCCGTCCAGGACACGCCGTCCTCGGCGTGCTCGTACGGCAGCTTCGCCAGCGACAGCGCCGCCGGCACGACCCCGTGGACGTCGCGGCCGTTCATCGGGTTCGCGCCCGGCGCGAACGGCTCGCCGGCACGGCGACCGTCGGGCGTGTTCCCGGTGGCCTTGCCGTACACGACGTTCGAGGTGATCGTGAGCACCGACTGGGTCGGGATCGCGTCGCGGTACATCGGCTGCGCCCGCAGCTTGTCCATGAACCGCGTCACGAGGTCGGCGGCGATCGAGTCGACGCGGTCGTCGTCGTTGCCGAACGCCGGCGTCTCGCCCTCGATCTCGTAGTCGACGACCAGGCCGGTCTCGTCCCGGACGGGCCGGACCTGCCCATAGCGGATCGCGGCGAGGCTGTCGGCGACCACCGACAGGCCGGCGACACCGCAGGCCATGGTCCGCACGACGTCGGTGTCGTGCAGGGCCATCTCGAGCCGCTCGTAGGCGTACTTGTCGTGCATGTAGTGGATGATGTTGAGGGCCTCGGCGTAGGTCCCGACCAGCCAGTCGAGGGTGCGGTCGAAGGCAGCCATCACCTCGTCATAGTCGAGGACGTCGCCGCCGACCGGCGGCGTGGCCGGGATGATCTGCTCGCCGCTGAGCTCGTCGCGACCGCCGTTGATGGCGTAGAGCAGGGTCTTGGCCAGGTTCGCCCGAGCGCCGAAGAACTGCATCTGCTGGCCGGTCGGCATGGCCGACACACAGCAGGCGATCGAGGTGTCGTCACCGAACCGGGGCCGCAGCAGCTCGTCGGATTCGTACTGGATGGCGCTGGTGTCGATCGACACCTGCGCGCAGAAGCGCTTGAACCCGGCCGGGAGCGCCGGGGACCACAGCACGGTCAGGTTCGGTTCGGGCGCAGGGCCGAGGTTGTACAGCGTCTGCAGGAAGCGGAAGCTGGTGCGCGTCACGAGCGGTCGGCCGTCGTTGCCGATACCGCCGATGGCCTCGGTGACCCAGGTCGGGTCGCCCGAGAACAGCTCGTCGTAGGCGGGGGTGCGCAGGAAGCGGACCATGCGCAGCTTGATGACCAGGTCGTCGACCAGTTCCTGGGCTCGCCGCTCGTCGATCAGGGACGCGGCCATGTCGCGCTGGAAGTAGACGTCGAGGAAGGTCGAGGTGCGGCCGAAGGACATCGCCGCGCCGTTCTGCTCCTTCACGGCGGCGAGGTAGGCCAGGTAGAGCCACTGGACCGCCTCGTGGGCGGTCGCCGCCGGCCGGCGGACGTCGCAGCCGTACGTCGCCGCCATCTCGACCAGGTCGTCCAGGGCGCGGAGCTGCTCGGCCACCTCCTCCCGCAGCCGGATCACGGCCTCGGTCGAGGGCCGCTCGTCCAGGGCGAGCTTGTCGGCCTGCTTCGCGGCGATCAGCCGGTCGACGCCGTACAGCGCGACCCGGCGGTAGTCGCCGATGATGCGGCCGCGGCCGTAGGCGTCGGGCAGACCGGTGATCAGGTGCGAACGACGGGCGGCCAGCACGCGCTGCGTGTAGGCGTCGAACACCCCGTCGTTGTGGGTCTTGCGGTGGCGCCGGAAGAACTCGGCCAGTTGCGGGTCGAGTTCGTAGCCGTACGCCTCGCAACCCTGCTGCGCCATGCGCAGCCCGCCGTAGGGCATCACGGCGCGGCGCAGCGGCGCGTCGGTCTGCAGACCGACGATCAGTTCGAGGTCGCGGTCGATCCAACCGGGTGCGTGGGCGGTGATGGAGGCGGCGGTGGCCACGTCGATGTCGAGCACGCCGCCGTGCGCCCGCTCCTCGTGCAGCAGTTCGCCGACGTGCTTCCACAACTGGGCGGTGCGTTCGGTCGGCCCGGCCAGGAACGCGGCGTCACCCAGATAGGGCTCGACGTTGTCGGCGACGAAGCCACGCACGTCGATCCGCTCGCGCCAGCCGTCGCCCGCGAACCCGTCCCAGGCGTTGATCTCGGACATGGTGGGAGACATGGGGCGCACTCCTCGAGGTTGGCGGATACCACCGAGTGTGCGCCGGTCCGGCCGGCTCGACCGGCGCCGACGGTCCCGACTTGCCGCTCCGACCGGCCCTATCTGCTGGCGTGCCGGCGGTTCAGCCCGCCGTCGCGACCGGCGCGACGTGCGAGGCCGCCTCCTCGACGGCACGGACGAGGTGGTCGGCGTCGATCGGGGCGATGACGGTGCAGCCGGCCAGACGGCTGCCGTGCCGGCGGATCCTGGAGGTCTGCAGTTCCAGGACGACGGGGAGATCGGGATGGGTGGCTCGCAGCCCGTCGAACACGGCCGCGTGACGCGGGTCGTCCAGGTCGAGGTCGTGGAGCACGAGGTCGGCGCCCTCCACGAGGTCGCACGTGCCACCGTGGAGCAGGGGGCAGCCGCCGTCGAGCGGGTCGGGACCGCTGCACTCGGAGACGACGAAGTCGCGGTCGCGCAGCAGTTCGGCCTGCGCGGCGCGGGCGCGGGCGTTGCCGTTCTCGATCAGGACCCGCGTCGGGGTCGTGAGCGCTTCCATCAGATCCATCGATGTCGTCGCGGTCATCGCCGTCCTCCTGCTCGCCGTACCGGCGGCCCTCCGGGGGCTCCGGACGGCCGGCATGCTCTCGGGCGAGGTCATCACGTCCGCGGTCGCGGCCACCAGGGTCGGAGGTCCCCGGTCCGCGGCGAGTCGGACGGAGCCGGCCCCACGCCGCCGATGATCCGGCTGGCGCGCACGCTGCCGGAGCTTTCGCGCGTGACCTGTCCCTCGGACGCGCCGAGGACGAGCATGGTGCTGTCGTCTGCACACAGGAGCGCACAGCATGTCGACCCAGACCGAACCGGCCATCGCCGCCAGCGACCATGTCGTGGTCGACCGCTACACCGACATCGTCGGTCCCAGCAACGAGATGCTCGGGCCGGTCCGCGACGGCGGCCGGATCGAGTACCTCACCGTGCCCGGCTGCTGGGGTCCGATGATCACTCCGGCGCTGCGCAGCGGCCACGAGGTGTCCCTGCCGGTCCGGGTCGAGGGTGCCGAGGTCGGGGACGCGGTGGCACTGCACATCGAACGTCTCGAACAGGTCTCGCGTGCGACCACTTCCGGGACCCATGAAGGCTGGGACGGGCGCTTCCTCTCCGACCCGTTCGTCGCGGGCATCTGCCCGACCTGCCGTGACGAGGGGCGCCACTTCCTGTACCCCGACACCTACCTCGACGGGCTCGGGCACGGCGCGGTGCGCTGCGCCGCCTGCCACAGCGAGGTGATCCCGTTCCGAATGATCGAGGGCTACACGATGGTCTTCGACGACGACAAGGCGATAGGGGTCACCGTCACCCCCGAACGCGCCGAGCAGATCGCCGGGGACGGCCGGGCGTGGGTCGGGCTGCCCGACAATGCCCTCCAGCATCCGATCACGGTGCTGGCCAAGGCCGACCTGGTCGGCACGATGACCCGCTGCCGGATCTCGGCCGGCAACCTCGGTTCGATCCCGTCGATCGATCTGCCGAGTTCGCACAACTGTGGTGACTTCGGCGCGTTCCTGGTCGGGGCCGAGCACGAGTTCGCCGTCACCGAGGAGGAACTCGAGCAGCGCACTGACGTGCACATGGACGTCGACTCGGTCCGGGTCGGTGCGACCGTGATCGTGCCCGTGAAGGTCGAGGGCGCCGGTATCTACGCCGGCGACGTCCACGCGATGATCGGCGACGGCGAGGTGGCGGTCCACACCACCGACATCGGCGCACGCCTGGTAGTACGGGTCGAGGTGATCAAGGGCATGACCCTGGACGGACCGCTGCTGCTCCCGCCCGCCGAGGACCTGCCGTTCCTGGCGCGGCCGTTCAGCGCCGACGAGGTCGAGCGGGCACGGCAGCTGGCCGAGGCGAACCGCACCATGCTGGAGGGTCCGGTCCTGCCGGTGCAGGTGCTGGGGTCGGGGCCGTTCGTCAACGCGGCGGTCGACAATGCCGTCGAGCGTGCCGCGAAGCTGTTCGGCATGAGCGTCCACGAGGTCCGCAACCGTGGGACGATCGCGGGCGCGGTCGAGATCGGTCGGCTTCCGGGGTTCGTCCAGCTCAACCTGCAGGTGCCACGGCCGATCCTCGAACGGGTCGGCGTCGCACCGCTGGTCGAAGCGGCGTACGGCCCGGCCGCAGGCTGGTGATCGTCGAGGTGGTGCTCAGGGGCACGCTCGTCGGGCAGGTACCGCTGCTGCCCGACGGGAACGGCCCGGTCGAACTCGCCGACGGTGCGACCCTCGAGACGCTGCGGCAACGGCTCGAACTGCCCGCGGCGCCCTACATCGCCGTTGTCGACGGGACGGCCGTGCGCGGCGCGACCCCCCTGCGCGCGGGTGCGCGGGTGGAACTCCACCCGCCGATGGCCGGCGGCTGACAGGCTGGGGACCGCCCACCCAGTGCCGCACGAGGAGCGCCGCCGTGACGACCGTCGGGGTCGTGGTCAACCCGCATGCCGCCGGCGACGTCCGCCGCCTCACGTCGCTGGCTCCCAACCTGCAGCTCACCCAGCGCGTGAACACCACCGCCCGCGTACTCGCCGGACTCGCGGCCGCGGGCGTCCGTGACGTCGTCGCCATGGCCGAACCGTTCGACATCGTCGGTCGGGCCCTCGAACTGCTGCCCCGTGACGGGCACGGTGCCGCCCTGCGCGTGGTCCCCACCGCAGCCGCAGTGGACGCGGCCGGTACCCGGCGGGCAGCCGCCGCCATGCGCGATGCCGGCGTCGCCTGCGTGATCACGGTCGGCGGCGACGGGACGGTGCGCGCGGTCGTGGCCGGCTGGCCCGGCGCCGTCGTCGTCCCCGTGGCCGGGGGCACCAACAACACGGTCGCGCTGCCGGTCGTGCCCGAGGCGGCCGGCCTCGCCGCCGGCCGCTATGCCCGCGACCCCGGTGGCCTCCGGCGATTCGTCGAGCGGCGGACCGTCCTCGACGCCGACGACTGGGACGGTACGACACGCATCGCCGTCGCCGACGTCGCGATGACCCGCCACGGGTGGACCGGCACGCACGCGGTGTGGGATCCGGCCATGCTGGTCGAAGCCGTGCTCGCCCGCAGTGACGCCACCCTGACGGGACTGGCCGGGCTCGGCGGGCTGATCGCACGGCTCGCAGACGGCGAGGCGCTCCACCTGCGTTTCGGCACCCCCGGCCGGCGCCTGCTTGCCCCGCTCGGGCCGGGCAGGTTCGTCCCCGTCGAGGTTCGCGACTGGCAGGTCGTCGCCGCCGGCGACGCCACGCTGCTGACCGCCACGGAGGCGACCTGCACCGTCGCGTTCGACGGCGAGCGCGAGCTGGTCGTCGCACCAGAGCAGTCGGTTCGGGTGGCCCCGCGGGCCGGCGGGCTGCGCGTCCTGTCGGCCACGCGGCTGCTCCGTGACATCGCGCGAGATGTGGGGCCAATTCCCCTGAGCGGCCGCCTGGAACAGGCCTAGAGTCGACCACGTGCGTTGCCGTCGACGGCCGTCCCACATCCCCGGCACGGCCGTGGCGGCGCCGAAGGAGACACCGTGCCGCACGAACCCGATGACGCAACGCTGCGCGACCTGCACCGGCAGATGGTCCGCATCCGCCGCTTCGAACAGACGCTGCAGCAGGCCTACCTCGAGGGCAAGACCCCCGCGTTCGACATCGCGGCGGGACCGGTCCCTGGAGAGATGCACCTCGCCGCCGGGCAGGAGCCCGTCGCCGCCGGCGTCTGCGCCCACCTGCGCCCCGCCGACGCCATCACCGCGACCCACCGACCCCACCACGTCGCGCTCGCCCACGGCATGGACATGAAGCGCATGACGGCGGAGATCTTCGGCAAGGAGACCGGCCTCGGCCGCGGCAAGGGCGGCCACATGCACCTGTTCGACACCGAGACCAACTTCGGGTGCAGCGGCATCATCGCCGAGGGCATGCCGACGGCCGTCGGTCACGCCCTGGCCTTCAAGCGGCTCGGCAAGGACGCCATCGCGGTGTCGTTCTTCGGCGAGGGCGCGGCCAACCAGGGCGCCTTCCACGAGTCGCTCAATCTCGCCGCCATCTGGAAGGTCCCGGTGGTGTTCGTCTGCGAGGACAACGACTGGGCGATCAGCGTGCCCAAGGACAAGGCGACCGCCGTCCCCAACAACAGCGACCGGGCCGCCGCCTACGGCATGCCCGGCGTGCTCGTCCCCGACAACGACGTGATCGCGGTGTACGAGGCCGCCGGCGAGGCGGTGGACCGCGCCCGGCGGGGTGACGGACCGTCGCTGATCGAGGTCAAGACGCAGCGGATGCTCGGCCACTTCGAGGGCGACCCGCAGTTGTACCGCTCCGCCGAGGAGATGGAGGGGCTGCAGTCGCACGACGCCCTCGCTCGCTTCGAGCGGCAACTGACCGAGCGTGGCGGGCTCTCTGCTGCGGACATCGAACGCGTCCACCAGGAGTGTCAGGCGGAGGTCGACGAGGCCTTCGAGTTCGCCCGCTCCAGCCCGTATCCGGCCCCCGAGAGTGCCCTCGAGCACGTCTTCGCGTGAGGAGTGGATGATGGCGGTTACAACAGATCGCAAGCTGACGACCGCGAAGGCCATCTCCGAGGCGATCGCCCAGGAGATGGAGCGCGACCCGAGCGTGTTCGTGATGGGCGAGGACGTCGGTGTCTACGGCGGCATCTTCGGCGCCACCGAGGGCCTGCTCGACCGGTTCGGCCCTGAACGCGTGATGGACACCCCGATCTCCGAGACCGGGTTCATCGGCGCCGCCGTGGGGGCGGCCCTGTCGGTCATGCGGCCGATCGCCGAGTTGATGTTCGTCGACTTCTTCGGCGTGTGCATGGACCAGATCTACAACCACATGGCCAAGATCCACTACGAGTCGGGCGGCAGCATGAAGGTCCCGGCCGTCGTGACGACCGCCATCGGCGGCGGCTACAGCGACGGCGCGCAGCACTCACAGACGCTGTACGGCATGTTCGCCCACCTGCCCGGGATGAAGATCGTCGTGCCCTCGACGCCCTACGACGCCAAGGGCCTGATGATTTCGGCGATCCGTGACGACAACCCGGTGCTGTACATGTTCCACAAGGGGATCATGGGCCTGGGCTGGATGACCCCGAACCCGCGGGCCACCGGCCCGGTGCCCGAGGAGCCGTACACGATCCCCATCGGGCAGGCGGAGGTGAAGCGCGAGGGCAGCGACGTCACGATCGTGACCCTCTCGCTGATGGTCCACCGGGCGCTGGACGCCGCCGAGGACCTCGAGGCCGAGGGCATCTCGGCCGAGGTGCTCGACCTGCGCTCCCTCGTCCCGCTCGACCGCGAGGCGATCCTCGCCTCGGTCCGGAAGACCCACCGGTTGCTGGTCGTCGACGAGGACTACCGCAGCTTCGGGATGACCGGCGAGATCGTCACCACCGTGGTGGAGGGAGCGTTCGACTACCTCGACGCGCCACCCATGCGGCTCGCAGAGCCCGACGTGCCCATCCCCTACAGCCGACCGCTCGAGCAGTTCGTGCTGCCCGACCGCGCGTCGATCGTCGCGGCCGCCAAGGAGTTGGTGGCGGGCTGAACCGACCGGATCGCCGCCCCGGCCCGGGGCTTCCCACCTGTGCCACGCCACGAGGAGTTGGATGATGAGGACCGAGGTGCGCATGCCCCGGGTGTCCGAGACGGCGGAGGAAGGCATCGTGGTCACCTGGTTCGTCGAACCAGGTGACCGCGTCGAGCAGGGGGCGCTCCTCGCCGAGGTGCAGGTCGAGAAGGTCAGCATGGACGTCGAGGCGCCGGCCAGCGGCTGGCTCGCCGCTAGGTCCGTCGAACCCGGCGGGGTCGTCGCCCAGGGCGAGCTGATCGCGGAGATCGACGACCGCGAACCTGCGGCCGCGGCACCGACGACGCCCGAAGCGGTGCCGGCCCGGCCCAAGGAGACCCGGGTCGTCGCCTCGCCATCGGCGCGGCGGCTGGCCCGGGAGCGCGGGGTCGACCTGGCCGGGGTGACCGGCAGTGGCCCGGGGGGACGGATCCAGGAGGGCGACGTGCTGACCGCAGCCGCCGAGACGGCGCAAGCCGCCTCGGCGGCCGTGCCGCTCGGCGCGCAACGGCGCACCATCGCCCGGCGCCTGCACAGCTGGCTCGCCGACACCGCGCAGCTGACCCTCACCGCCGAGGCCGACGTCACCGACCTCGCCGAACGGCTCGCGGCGTGGTCGGCGACGTGGGGGCAGCGTGCCTCGTACACGGCCGCGGCGGTCGCCGCCTGTGCGGCGGCGCTGCGGGAGCACCCCCGCATGGCCGCCCGCCTGACCGACGAGGGGCTGGTGCCCGCCACCGACCTCGACATCGGGGTCGCCGTCGAACTCGAGGACGCACTGATCGTCCCCGTCGTCCGGCGTGCCGACACCGGCGAACTCCGGGACCTCAACCGGCAGATCACCGAACTCGCCGCGCGGGCCCGGGCCGGCGAGCTGACCCCCGACGAGACCCGCGGCGGCGTGTTCAGCGTCACCAACCTCGGGGCATACGGGATCGACGGCTTCACGCCGCTGCTCAACCCGCCCCAGACCGGCATCCTCGGGATCGGGCGGGCGCGGCAGCGGCCGGCCGTGGTCGGCGGCGCGCTCGTGCCACGCATGCTGGTCGTGCTGAGCCTGACATTCGACCACCGCGTTCTCGACGGTGCGCCGGCAGCGGCGTTCCTCGAGGACGTGGTCGCACGCCTCGAACGGCCCGACCGCCTCGAGCACGCCGACTAATGGCAACACCGTGACGTGACAGCATCGGGAAGCGACACGCCGCCGCCGGCGTTGGACTCGGCGTCGCGGGTTCGCGCTCCGCGGCCGCCGTCCCCACCCGCCGTCAGCTCCTGGAGACCCCGTGACCGCCGTCCGTCTCACGATCGACAGCGACGACCGCCGCTCGCGCCGCGTCGTCGAGACGATCAGCGATCTCGTCCCCACCGCCGAGGTCCGTGACGCGCGCTACGACGCGGACGCGGCCGACTTCCTCGACCGACTGGTCTGCTGCGGCTCGGTGACCCCGGTCCTCGAGGTCGGCGGGCTGCTGTTGACCGCGCCGACACCGGCCGAAGCCGTGCTCGCGGTGCGCCGCGCCGCACCGGAACTGGTCGTCTGACCAGTCGGCCCGCGTTCAGGCCCAGGTGAACCACGACATCCCCATCAGCATCAGGACGTGGACGAGGGTCAGCCAGATGAGCGTGCCGTCGCGATGGACGGCCCAGCCCCAGACGAGACCGCCTACGAAGGTGACCACCAGGACCGCGCCCAGGCCCCCGACCGGGAGCCGAGCCCGCCGTGCTGGCGGTGCCTGCACCTGCATGGGGCGACCTCCTGGCTGCCATGGTCCGCGCGGGATGGCCCCACGCCACAGCCGAAAGGCACGAACGGTGTGCGAGGAAGGCACAAGGGCTCTCGCGCGAAGGGCGTCCAACCGTCACAGTGGGAGGGTCCGCCCAGCCGCCCGTCCGGGAGAGGCACCACCATGAACTCCGACCGCATCCTCGGCTTCGTGCTCATCGGCATCGGCGCCGTCCTGCTGCTCGGGGTACTGACCGACATCGGCGGCGAGATGGTCCCGGGCCTGATCGGCCTCGCGTTCCTGGCCGCCTACGTGCGCACCCGCGCCTACGGCTTCCTCGTGCCGGGAGGCATCCTCACCGGGCTCGGCACCGGCCTCGTCCTGGACGGACAGGGTGTGGCGGGCGACGTCGTCCCGCTGGGACTCGGCCTCGGCTTCCTCGCCATCGCGGTGGTGGGCCGGTTCGCCGGCGAGGACTGGCCGGGCTGGTGGTGGCCCCTGATCCCGGGCGGGATCCTGACGGTCGTCGGGACCAGCGGGCTCGCCGAGAGCTGGGACGTCGGCCGCTACGTGCTCCCGGCCGTGCTGATCGTGATCGGGCTGAGCCTGCTGCTCAGGCGTTCCGGCGACCGACCAGCAGACCGCGACCCATCCCGAGACCAGCCACCTCGTCCCGCCATTCCCCGCTGAGGCCGGCCGCCTCGACGGCTGCGACGTAGCGCTTGGCGGTGAACAAGGGCATGCGGTGGGTCTCCTCGGCGGTGGCGACACCGCCGGGCGTCGCGACCGCCCAGGCGAACTGGACGACGAGCACGTCGCCGTCGCGATGGGAACTCGCGGCGCGCGCCACGACGCCGTCGTCGTTGCTGGCCGTGACGAGGTCGCGGACGCCGCCGGTCTGGACCCGCTCGGGCGTCAGCCACGGCTCGATCAGCAGCGTCCCGCCGGGTGCGACGTGGGCCGCCATCGCCGCAACGGCCGCGTCCAGTTCATCGGTGTCGGCGACGTGGCCGATCGAGGAGAACAGGCAGGTCACGACGTCGAAGGTCCGCCCCAGGTCGAACCCGCGCAGGTCGGCCTCGGTCAGCGGGATCCGGGCGTCGAGCCGGCTCGCCGCGACCGACAGCATCTCGGGTGAGCCGTCGAGTCCGGCGACGTCACCGACCTCGGTGGCGAACACCTCGAGGTGGCGGCCCGTGCCGCAGGCGACGTCGAGCAGGGAACCGACGCCGCGGTCGTCCTCGCGGGCGACCGCCAGCAGCGTCTCGGCCTCGCCGCGGTAGTCCTTGCCGCGGGCGTCGTAGAGCGCGTCGTACCACGCGGCGAGGTCGTGGTAGCTGACCGCGCCGTCGAGCGACCGCACCCGCCCGCCCGTCATGACGGACTCAGCTCGGTGCGGCGCTCGCGGATCTCGACGCCGATCTCGGCCACGAAGTCGTCCAGCGGTACGTCCTTCTTCTGCTCGCCGCGATAGGGCCGGATCGCGACGGTGCGCGCATCGCGTTCCGACGCACCGACGATCAGGGCGTAGGGCACCTTCGAGGTCTGCCCACGGCGGATCTTGGCGCCAAGGGTGTCGTCGGTGTGGTCGACCTCGACGCGCACGTCGCTCGCCCGCAGCGCGGCTGCGACCTCGTCGGCATAGCCGTCGAACTCGTCGGCCACCGGGATCACGATGGCCTGGACCGGGGCGAGCCAGGTCGGGAAGGCGCCGTTGAACGACTCGACCATCACGCTGAAGAAGCGCTCGATCGACCCGAACAGGGCCCGGTGGACCATGTAGGGCCGGTGCTTGGCGCCGTCGTCGCCGACATAGGTGATGTCGAAGCGTTCGGGCAGGTTGAAGTCGACCTGCACAGTGGTCAGCTGCCACTCGCGCCCGATCGCGTCGCGCGCGTGGATGTCGATCTTGGGCCCGTAGAAGGCGCCCTCGCCCGGGTCGATCTCGTAGTCGAGCCCGGTCTTCTTGACCGCCTCGATCAGGGCTGCCTCGGCGGCCTCCCACTTGTCGTCGTGCCCGGCGATCGACTTGGCCGGACGGGTCGAGACCGCGACACGCGAGGGGTCACCGAGCCCGAAGGCGCGGTAGAGGTCGCGGGCGAACTCGACACAGTCGGCGACCTCGTCGACGACCTGGTCCGGGCGGCAGAAGATGTGCGAGTCGTCCTGGGTGAACCCGCGGGCGCGCAGCATGCCGTTGACGACACCCGAGCGCTCGTAGCGGTAGACGGTGCCGAGTTCGGAGATCCGCACCGGCAGTTCCCGGTAGGAGCGGGTGCGCGAGGTGAATGCCAGGATATGGAACGGGCAGTTCATCGGCTTGAGCCGGTAGGCCGCGCCGCCGTCGCCCCGTGCTCGGGACGCTGAAGAACCGTCCTCGAGTTCCATCGCCGGGTACATCAGCTCGCCGTAGTTCTCGAGGTGCCCCGAGATGCGCCAGAGGTCTTCCTTGGCGATGTGGGGGGTGTAGACCGGCTGGTAGCCGCGACGCAGGGTCTCGTCGCGGATCCAGTCCTCCATCTGCTTGCGGACGATGGCGCCGTTGGGCAGGAAGATCGACAGGCCCGGACCGAGTTCGTCGGGGAAGTGGACCAGTTCGAGTTCGCGGCCGAGCTTGCGGTGGTCGCGCTTCTTGGCTTCCTCGATCATCTCGAGGTGTCTGGTCAGGGCCTTCTTCGACTCCCACGCGGTGCCGTAGATGCGCTGCAGCATCGGCTGGTCCTCCTGGCCACGCCAGTAGGCGCCGGCCGAGCGAAGCAGCTTGAACGCCGGGATGCGGTCGGTGGAGGGCACGTGGGGGCCGCGACACAGGTCCGACCAGGCCACGGTCTCGTCCGGCCGCACGTTGCGGTAGACGGTGAAGGTCACGTGGCCGTCGGTGACCTCGGGCGCGTCGGGCGCGTCCACCTGGCTGACGATGGTGCCGTCGCCGACCAGTTCGATGATCTGGGTCTTGTAGGGCTGGTCGGCGAACTCGGTGAGCGCGTCGTCGCGGGCGACCTCCTCGCGCACGAACCGCTGCTTCTCCTTGAGCAGTTCGGCCATGCGGGCCTCGATCTTGTCGAGGTCCTCGGCGGTGAACGGACGCTCCACGTCGAAGTCGTAGTAGAAGCCGTCCTCGATCGGCGGCCCGATCGCCCACTTCGCGGCGGGGAACAGGTCGGTCACGGCCTGGGCCATGACGTGCGCGGTCGAGTGGCGCAGGATCGCGCGGCCCTCGTCGCTGTCGGCCGCGATCCCCTCGACCTCGGCGCCATCGGGCACCTCGCGGTCGAGGTCCCACTGCTGGCCGTCCACGCGGGCGGCAACGATCTGGCCGCGCACGGCCTCGAGCGCCTTGAGGGCCTGGATGGCGGTGGCGCCGGACTCGAGGTCGGCGCTGGCGTCGCCATGACGCACGGTAATGGTCGAACTCACTGCTGGTCTCCTGTGCTCGCGCCCGAGCGTACTCGGGCGCCCGTCGGCCCCTGCGGGGCCCGTGCGGGCGAACCGGTCGCGCAGTGCGCGACGGGCACTCGCCGGGCGGCGGCGGTTCAGACCGTCGAGTGCCGCCCGGCGCGCAGCGTTCGCGGGCAGGTCGTCTTCACCCCGTGGGACGGGGCGGTACGCCCGAGCGGGGCACGCGAGGTCGACGACAGCAGGCTCATGGTGGCACCGTGCCACCTCGTCCGAGCGGGGGCAAGTCGCCCGCCGTCCTTCCCGCCGGCGACAGTAGGGTGCGCTTCCCGAGCCACGACGGAGCCGCCGATGGACATCCACCTCGCCACGCGCGCCCTGGCAGCGACCCGCATCGCCCTGGGCGTGGCGTTGTTCGTCGCCCCACGGCAGGCGGCGCGCGGTTGGATCGGGGGCGACGTCGACGGTGTCGGTACCGCCGCGGCCGTGCGCGGCCTGGGGGCCCGGGACGTGGCGCTCGGCGTCGGTCTGCTGGCCGCCAGCGGCCCCCGCGACGACCACCGCGACCTGCACCGCTGGCTCGAGGCCGGCATCGTCGCGGACGTCGCCGACGCGGCGGCGACGGTGCTGATGGGACGGCCCGACCTGAAGCGTGGAGCGGTCGTGGCGCTGGCCGCGTCGGGCGCGGCGATCGGCGGCTGGCTCCGGACCCGCCTGCCGTAACGCGGCCCGGACCACCGGACACGCGGCGGCCCACACCGGGGTCCTTCGGCCGGGGTGGGGCGAAGGGCCGAGGGCCGCCACCCACGATGCTCGCGGTTGACATCGTCGTCTGCGGAGATCCGACGTGCCCGAACATCCCAACGCGTCCGAGCCCGGCCCCGGGCCGGATGCTGCTGAACCCACGACGTCCCGACCGACCTGGGTCCGCCGCCTCCTGGTCGTGGTCGCCGTGGTGGCGGGGCTCGGCCTGGTGGCCGCGGCGGGTGCCGGCATCGCCTTCTGGCGCATCCGTTCGGCGACCGAGATCCCGTCGGCCGACGAACTGGTGGTCCCGGACCCGACCGTGGTCCTCGACAAGGACGGCGAGACCATCCAGACGCTCGAGCCGGCGGCGGTCCGCGCGAACGTCTCGCTCGACGACCTGCCCGAGCACGTGCCCCAGGCGATCATGGCGGCGGAGGACCGCCGGTTCTACGAGCACGGCGGGTTCTCGGCGCGCGGCATCCTCCGGGCGCTGTGGACGAACCTCAGTTCCGGCGACCGCCAGCAGGGCGCGTCGACCATCACCCAGCAGTACGTCGAACTGGCCGTCGAGGACGTCGACGACAGCTACGTCGGCAAGTTCCGCGAGGTCGCGGTCGCCACCAAGCTCGAGAACGAACTCGACAAGGACGCGATCCTCGAGCACTACCTCAACTCGGTCCCCTTCGGCCGCACCGCCTACGGCATCGAGGCGGCCGCCCAGACCTACTTCGCCGTTCCGGCGGCCGAACTCGACGTCGAACAGGCGGCCGTGCTCGCCGGCATGATCGCGGCACCGACCGCCTTCGATCCGGCCGACAACCCCGAGGGAGCGGCGCAACGCCGCGACTTCGCACTGCAGGGCATGGTCGAGATCGGCGCGCTGGCCCAGGCCGAAGCCGATGAGATGATCGGCACCGACCTCCCCGAACTGCGGACGCAGCCCTTGTTCGAGTTCGGTCCGGACGCCTACTTCCTCGACGCCGTCCGAGCCGAGGTACCCGAGCTGATCGGCGAGGACCAGGAACTCGGGTCCGGACTGGTCGTGCACACCACGCTGGACCGCGCCGCCCAGCAGTTGGCGCACGAGGTGATCAACGACCACCTCGACGGGACCGAGTACACCGGCGCGGTGGTCACCATCGAGGCCGCCAACGGTGCGGTGCGCACGCTGATCGGCGGCCGCGACTACGAGTCCCAGCAGTTCAACGTGGCGTTGCGCGGGGAACGCCAGGTCGGTTCGGCGTTCAAGCCGTTCACCCTGACGGAACTGGTCGCCCAGGGCTACGACCCCGACCGCACGTGGATCGACGCACCACGGACGCTGGTCGTCGAGCAGGAGGGCAGCGAGGACGCCGAGATCGGCAACTACGGCGACCAGGGCTACGGCGAGGTCGACATGCGCCGGGCCACTGTCGACTCGATCAACACCGCCTACGTCCGCATGGCCGAGGAACTCGGCTTCGACGCCGTCGCCGAACGGGCGGCCTCGCTCGGCGTCGATGCCGAACTGCCGGCGTACCCGAGCCTGACGCTCGGCACCGTCGGCGTTCCCCCGATCCAGATCGCCGAGGCCTACGCGACGCTCGCGGCCGAGGGCGTGCACCACGAGCCCTACGTGATCGAGCGCATCGAACGCCATGACGGCGAGGTCCTGTACGAGCGCGAGGACGCCGGCGAGGAGATCGTCGACGCGAATGCCGCCGCCGTGGTCACCGACGTGCTGCGCGATGTCGTCACCTCGGGCACCGGTACCGCGGCGAACATCGAGCGTCCGGTCGCGGGCAAGACCGGCACCACCAACGACTACGTCGACGCGTGGTTCGCCGGCTACACACCACAGTTCGCCACGGTGGTCTGGGTCGGCAACGAGGACAACGCGCCGATGGACGACGTGACCGGTGGGTCGCTGCCGGCCGCCACATGGGCGGACTTCATGGGGCCGTTCATGGAGTCGTACGAGGTGGCCGAGTTCCCCGAACCCGACCCGTCCAGCCTCGAGGCGTGGTCGCCGGTCGACGAGTCCAACGTGCCGACCGAGGAACCCGAGGAGACCGAGACCGAGGAACCCGAGCCCACCGAATCCGAGACCGAGGAGCCCGAGCCCACCGAATCCGAGACCGAGGAGCCCGAGCCCAGCCCGACCGAGACCGAGCCCACCGAGCCCGAGCCCAGCCCGACCGAGACCGAGCCCACCGAGCCCGAACCGACCCCGACCGAGACCGACGGATCGGGCGGGGGCGGCGGGGGCGGCAACGACGGTGGTGGCTCGGGCGACACCGGTGACGGAAGTGGCAGCACCGCCGGTGACAGCGGCGGCGGCTCGGACGACGGCACCGGCTGAGCGCTGCCCGCTACGTCGCGCGGCAATTGCACGAAACCCCGCCGATCTGCGTCGTCGCAGGTCAGGCGGGGTTTCGTCGGGGTGGGCACGAGAGGTATCGAACCTCTGACCTCTGCCGTGTGAAGGCAGCGCTCTCCCACTGAGCTACGTGCCCCTGGGCGGCGCGCACCGTACCCGCGCGCCGGGCCGCAGGCCAACCCGCGTCACCCGCCCGGCAGCCGGAGTTCGAAGCCGCCGTCACGCCACTCGACCTCACCGTCGTGAGCCCGGGCCACCCCGCGGACGATCGCGAGGCCGAGGCCCGAGCCGCCGCGGTCGTCGAGCGAGACGAACCGGTCGAACACGGCGTCCTCCGTGCCCGGTTCGAGGCCCGGGCCGTCGTCGACCACGCGGATCACGACCCCGCCCCGCGCCCGAGGGGCCAGCGAGACGTCGACCCGGGCCTGCGCGTGACGCCTGGCGTTGTCGAGCAGGTTCGCCACCGCTTCGCGCAGCGCCGTCGCGTCGACGGCGACGACGTGTTCCGCGGGCGCGTCCAGCCCCAGCCGGAGCGACGGTGCCAGGGCCTGCTGCCGTTCGACCTCCTCCCCCACGAGCGCGACCAGGTCCGTGGCCGTACGCGTCGGCTGGTCGCCGCGGTCGAGTCGGGCCACGCGGAGCAGCGCGTCGAGCAGGTGCCCGGTACGGACGGCCTCGCGGGCGAGGTTGGTGAGCAGTTGGTCCTGTTGTGCGGGCTCGGGGCTGCGCAGCAGCGCCTCGCTGGCCGCCCGGACGCCGGCGACGGGCGTGCGCAACTGGTGCGCGGCATCGGCCAGGAACCGGCGCGAACGCTGCTCGGCCGCACGTGCCGTCTGCAGCGCCGATTCCAGCGGGCGGAGCACGCGCCGCGCGAAGGCGCCGAGCACGAGCACGGACGCGAGAACGGCCACGATGGACCCGGCCGCGATCGCGACGTAGATCCGGCGCAGGTTGGCCTCGGTCGTGCCGCGGCCGACCACGATCTGCACCCGGCCGCCGTCCGACCGCTCGATCGTGCGTGTCGCGCCGGGGTCGGCGACCACGTCGGCGCGGCTGACGAGGCGGGTGCCGTCGGGCGCCTCCACGACGGCGGGGATGTCACGGCGGGCGAGCACGTCGTGCAACTGCTGCGCCGACAGGCCCCCGAGTTCCTCGACGAGTGCGACGCGGGCGGACAGTGCCCGCTGCATCTGCTCGTCGAGTTCCTGATGCAGTGTGAGGGTCATCGCCAGGTCCCCGGCGAGGACGCTGACGGCGACGATGGCCAGCGTGAACAGCACGAGACGGTTGCGCAGCGAGCGCAACATCAGCCGCGGAGGACGTAGCCGACGCCACGGATGGTGTGGATGAGTCGGTCGCCGGACGACTCGAGCTTGCGCCGCAGCGCGCTGATGTGCACCTCGACCAGGTTCTCGTCGTAGGAGTCGAAGCCCCACACCAGGGCGAGCAGACGGCCCTTGGAGACAACCGTCCCCACGTTGCGTCCCAGGGTGATGAGCAGGTCGAACTCGGTGCGCGTCAACTCGACCGGCGTGCCGTCACGGACGGCGGTCCGTGCCGCCTCGTCGACCACGAGGTCGCCGACCTGCCACGCGCGGGACTCGAGACGGCCGGAACGGCGCAACAGCGCCTGGATTCTCACCAGCAGTTCGGCCGTGGAGAACGGCTTGGTGAGGTAGTCGTCGCCACCGGCACCGAAACCGGCGAGCCGATCGTCGAGTTCGCCCAGCGCGGTCACGAAGATGATGGGCATGTCGCCGCTCGCCCGGATCGTGCGCGCCAGGTCCAGGCCGTCGGGCCCGTCCGGCAGCCGTACGTCGAGGATGGCGAGATCCGGCAGGAACGCGCCGAGTTGCTCGGCGCCGGTGGTGCCATCGGCTGCGGTCGCGACCTCGTAGCCCTCACTCCGCAACGCGACCGCCACGGACTCGCGCAGCGTGGTGTCGTCCTCGACGAGCAGGATGCGTGGTGAGGTGGGCATGGCGGCGCAGCGTAGGGCGCTGACGCTGCTGCCGGGTGCCGGGACCCCCGCACCCCCCGAATGGACTTGACGTGTGTGGCACATTGTCGGGACCAGAGGAAGGAGGTGGTCCATTTTGGATAGCAGTCATCATGGGACCCTGGAGGTGCACGGCCGCTAGGCCGTCGCTGGTACGCCCAGCGGAATCCAACCGATGCACCGCCACTGCGCGCCGGTCGGGAACTCGTCCCGCCTGACGTCTCCGATGTGGTCGTCGCCACATCGGCAGCGGTGCCAGCCGGTTCCACCAGCACGCAAGTCCGGAAGGGGCGCGGTCACGACCGCGCCCCTTCTGCGCGCCGGACGAGCGCCCGGACGACCGCTGCGCGTCAGCCGCCGTCGATGGGATGTCGGCGCAGGGGCGGGTCGCCACGGGCGGTGTGACGGCCGCGTCGGACCGTGACGGTCCCGTCGGAGGTCATCGACAGTTTCCAGCGGCCCTCGGTGACCGCCATGTGATGCCGACGGCACAGACACACCAGGTTGGCGACCGTGGTCGGGCCGTCCTTGTTGCGCGCCACCACATGATGCAGATCGGTCCAGGCTGCCGGGGCGCGACAGCCCGGGAACCGACACCCCTGATCGCGCGCCACGACCGCACGGCGCACCCGCGCCGGGATCTGCGAGGTCGGCGCCGAGATCCCCAACACCCGATGTCCGTCGACCAGCAGCACCTGCAGATCAGCATCGCTGGAAAGCCGTCTGATCGCGTCGCGGGTCAACGCCGGCGGACTACCGGGCAGCCGCCACAACAACCGGGCCCGACGGGCAGCCTCGCTGTTGCCCACCAGATCGGCCACGTCGGCCACCACCAGCATCGTGGGCCGGGCACGCACGATCGTGCCGTCGCCACGCCGGCCGGCCAGGAACGCCTCGGCCAGCCGCACCAGCCCGTCGGCCAACTGCCGCGCCCGCGGCCGGTCGAACCCGCCACCGTCAGCCTTGTCGGTCGCGTCCGGGTCGGTGTCGGTCGCATCCGGGTCGGCGTGGTCGGTCGCGTCGGGATCGACAGGATCAGTGGGGTCGAGGGCATCGGCGGTGACGTCACGCTCACCGGTCGGCGCCGCGGAGGCGGCAGCGAGCGCTTCGAGCAGCACCGCGCCGTCCTCGGCAGGCAGATCGAAATTGCCACGTACCCCACCGTCGAACGATTCCTGCACGTGCAGGTAACGGCGCTGCTGGCGCGCCACCGTCCGCTTGCGCTCGAGGTCCTCACGTAGCCCG
>DATHUR010000008.1:0-6868 GCA_035462025.1 Egicoccus sp.
GGTCCAGAGCGTGCTCGAGATGAAGGTGTCCTGGGCGCTCTGCATCACCGCCTCGCGCCCGACGACCGCGGTCACGGCGTAGCCGTTGCCGAGGGTCTTGCCGAACACGGCGATGTCGGGCTCGACCCCGTGGTGCATGTGGAGCCCCCCGACGACCTTGCGGAACCCGGAGCTGCACTCGTCGAACACCAGCACGGCATCGTGGTCGTCGGCGAGTTGTCGCACTCCCGCCAGGAAGCCGGGCGCGGGCGGCATCGAACGTTCCACCTCGAGGTAGACGACCCCGATCTCGGAACTGCTCATCAGTTGGCGCAGGGCGTCGAGGTCGTTGTAGGGGAACGAACGGGCCGTCCCGGCCAGGCCTGCCGGCACGCCGTTCGGTTCCAGACCCGCCAGAAGGTGGCGGTCCAGCGCCGATTCGTCCTGCAGGTTCGCGGCCAGGTACCAGTCATGCCAGCCGTGGTAGCCGCAGAACGCGACGGCGTCCTTCCCGGACGAGGCGCGGGCGATCCGCACGGCGATGGCGCACGCCTCGCCGCCGCTCCGCGCGAAGCGGACCATCGACGACCAGGGGTGCAGGTCGACCAACGCCTCGGCGAGTTCGACCTCCTCTGGCGCGTTGAGCGTGGAGAGGTTGCCCGCGTCGACGGTCCGACGCACCGCCTCGTCAACCTTCGGGTAGCCGTAGCCGAGGATGTTCGTGCCGACGCCCATTGGGCCGACGTCGAGGTACTCGCGGTCGTCGAGGTCCCAGACGCGGCAGCCCTTGGCGCGGGAGAAGTAGGCCGGCCAGCCCCGCGGGAGGTACATCTCGGCCCGCTTGGACAGCAGCATGCTGCCGCCCGGGATGATGGCGGTCGCCCGTTGCCAGAGCTGCTCACCTGCGCTCACGTTCGCCTCCGTCACCGCCATTGCCGGAGGCGGAGGGTAGTGGCGGCCATCCCGGAAGCATCCAGCTCCGAGGGTCGACCTCTGCCGGGCTGGGCAGCTCGACTCCGGCGAGCGCCCCCAGTTCGTCGTCGGCCAGGGGAGCCGCGGCCAGCGCGCCCGCGATCTCACGCAACTGATCGGTCGACTCGGCCCCGAGAATCAACCCGGCGAGGCCGTCGTTGGCCTTGACCCACCCGACAGCCAGTTCGAGGGGCGAGCGACCGAAGTGTCGGCCGACGGCGCGCAGATCGGCGACGACCCCGGCGAGGTGCGCGACGTCCGTCGGCAGCCGGTCCGGCTCCGACACGAGGATTCCCTGCAGCAGCACGCTCCTGGCGATGACCCGGATGCCACGGGCAACGGCCACCTCGAGGCGGTCGGGATCGAACCTGCGGTCGACGAGGTTGTATGGCACCTGGATGACCGAGAAGCGGCCGTCGGTGACCGCGGCCTCGAACTCCGTTTCGTCGTAGACCGAGACCCCGAGGTCCCGGACGGTGGTCCCGACGAGCGTGTGCGCGGCCGGGATCACCCCGTGTGGATCGTCGAGCAGCAGACGCGCATCGTGGACGTAGAGCACGTCGAGCACCGGCCGTGCCAACTGGCGCAGCGAGCGCGCGACCGACGCCGTCGGGTCCTCGTCGGCAGCCAGCTTGGTGTGCACCTCGAGTCGGGTGCCCGACAGTCCGATGGCCTCCTCGGCGTTCCCGTATGCCGGTGCCGTGTCGACCGCCCCGAACCCGCTGGTGGCAGCCAGCGACAGCAACGCTCGCGTGTCGGGCAGGGTCTGGTCCGTGCGCTGGTCGAGGGGCCCGTACCTGCGGGTCAACTGGGCGGTGCCGAGAACGTAGAGATCGCGCAGCACGGTGGCGGTCCTGTCGGTGGTGCACCGGAGCACCGTAGCCAGCCGATCCGAGCCGAAGCGCCTCGGGACTACGCTCCCGCTCCGCAACGACGACGACCACCGAGGCCCACCTTGTCGACTCCGGGGCAGGACGCGCCGCGCCGTCCGCGCCCCCACGTCGAGGTGATCGGACTGCCCGGGGCCGGCAAGACCACGCTGCTCGACCGGCTCGCGGCGCGCGGGACCGGGGATGGGCTGTCGATCGGCCGTCCACCCGATCCGAGCCGGCTCGCGACGGCCCTCGCGAAGGCGCGATTGCGGACCCGGCTGGCGCTGCGGCACCGCGACCCCGCCTGGCTGGCCGTACGTGACGCGGGGACGCGCTGGCTCCTCGCCAAGTACGCGTTCCGCGCGGCCGCGTTCGCGCGACGATCCGGCCGGACGCCCCTGCTGCTGGCGGACGCGGGGTTCCTCGAACCGCTGGTGACCCGCGCGACCTACCATGGCGCGATGGACGCCGGCCACCAGCGGGCCCTGTTGGAGTACGTGCCGCGACCCACCGCCGTCGTCCACGTGCACTGTGACACCGACGTGGCGTTCGACCGCTTCGTCACCCGCGAACGCGACCTGCGGCGCCTGCCGGCGGGCATGTCGCTGGACACCCTCCGCCACAACTTCGACGTCGCGCGCGCCGTCTGCGACGAACTCGACCGCTGGGCCCGGACCGAGGGGATCGACCTGCTGGAGATCGACGCCACCGACACCCCAACGGATTCCGAACTCGACCGACTGCTCTCGGAGGTCCTGACATCAACCCGCTGAGTTCGCTGCGACTGGGCCTGCGCTCGCGTGCCCGCCTCGGCCTGCATGCCCTGCTCGCCCGTGCGACCGTGCTCGCCGTCAGACTCCGGCTGGCCCTGCAGACCCGTCTGGTCGACGAGTACCAACCCGACCCGTTCGCGCCGCCGGGCGAACGGCGCCGCGACCCGCGCCGCAGCGACGAGCGATTCGCCGCGTTCGACGCGCACCTGCCGGCCGGCGTGCCCCTGTCGGTGCTGGACGTCGGCTGCAACGAGGGGTTCTTCCTGTTCAACCTGGCACGGCGCGGCGGCATCTGCCTCGGCGTCGACCAGGACCTGCGCGGCATCATGATCGGCCGTTCCCGGGCGACCGTGCACGAGGTCGGGAACGTGGCGTTCGCCCGCATGGCCGTGGACCACGACAACGTCGTGGGGTTGCCGCGTGCGGACGTCGTGCTGTGCCTGTCGGTGTTCCACCACTGGGTGCGCTACCTCGGGCTCGACGAGGCCCAGCACCTGTTGCGCGCCGTGGCCAGCCGCGCCGACGGCTCCTTCGTCTTCGAGACCGGACAACCGAACGAGACCGGAGCGAAGTGGACCGATGCGCTCGGTTTCATGGGCCCGGATCCCGAGGCGTGGGTCCGGCAGACACTGCTCGATCTCGGGTTCGACCGCGTCGAGATGGTCGGTCGCTTCCCGACGACCGTGTCGCCCGTGGCTCGCGCCCTGTTCGTCGCCTCGCGCTCGAGTGGCACCCCGTGATCGACGACGGGGGAGGTGTCCCGAGCGACCCGGGGCCTGCGGGCCACCTCGAGGTACGGCCTGCGACCGACGGGGATCGAGAGGGCTGGAACCGCTTCGTTGCTGCCGCGGCCACCCCAGCGACCAACCGGTTCGAGTGGGCCGGCGTGCTCGAGTCGGTCTACCGCGTCCCGACGACGTACCTGGTCGCCGAGGACCGGTCCGGGTCGATCCGGGGCGTGCTCGGGCTCTACGAGACCCGGACCCTGCGCGGGCGGCGACACGTCCACTCGCTTCGTCACGGGCTGGTGGCGGCCGACGACGCGGCCGCCCGGGCGCTGGTGACCGCGACGGTCGAGCGGTTCCCGGCGGCCGACGTCGCCGACATCTCGATCACGAGTGGCTACCGCGACCACGACCTGCCGATGGCGTCGCGGCGCCGGGCCTCCCTGGTGCTGCCGCTCACCGCCGACGAGGACGCGATGTGGTCGGCGCTCGGCAAGAAGAGCCGGAACCTCGTCCGCAAGGCGCAGAAGGCGGGCGTCGAGGTCCACAGCAGCCCCGAGCACCTCGACGACGTCTGCCGCATCTACGAGCGGCACATGGTCGCCATGGGGGTGTCGATCCATCGCCGGTCGTTCTTCCAGCGGGTGCTGGAGGCCCTCGACGACGACGCCGAACTGCTGGTCGCGACGCATGAGGGCCGGGTGATCGGCGGCACGCTGGTCCTGTACGCACCCCACGTGGCCATCTACCCCTACCAGACCGCCGCCGGCGAGCACATGGACAAGGCGCCGAACCAGATCATGATCTGGGAGACGATGCGTGCCGCCGCGCGGCGTGGCATCGAACGGTTGGACATGGGTGAGTCCCAACGGGGCGGCTCGACCTACCGCTTCAAGCACAACTTCGGTGGCGAGGACGTGGACGTCCACTACTACCACCCGTTGCGACCGGCACCGGCACCGGTCCGTGCCGAGGACGGTCAGGACCCGGATGAGACGCCGGCCGACCGCGTGCACGGCCGCAGGCTGACCGCGCGGTTGCCGTACCCCGTTGCCCGGGAGATGCACCGCTACCTGCGCCGTCGTGGCCGTATCGTCTGACCGCTCGAGAGGAGGCCGAGGATGTGGCAGCGTCTGTGGCGGCACGACCGACGAGCATTCTTTCGGACCGACCGGCCGAGCCGCGTGCCCGCTCCTGCCGGCTACCGCCTCGACGAGATCGCCTCGAACGGCTTCGATGACGACCCGTTGCTCGCTCGTCGAGGGCAACGGTTCCGTGAACGGCTGGGCGGCCCGCACCGGCTCTTCCGCTACACCGATGAGCACGGCACCACCGCCGCATACGCCTGGCTGACCGAGGGTCCGGCCACGGCGCCGCTCGGCAGTCACGTGCGACTGCGCGTGCCCGAGGGGATCGCCTACGTCTGGGACTGCCGCACCGCCGACGACCACCGGGGCAGGGGGTTGTACACGGCCCTGGTCGCCGGACTCGCCGCCGGCGCCGCCGAGCACGGTTCGGGAACCGCGATGATCTGCTGCGACCCCGACAACGAGGCGTCGCGTCGGGGGATCCTGGCGGCAGGATTCGGACCGTGGCAGACGGTCGACGTCTACCGGCTGGGACCGCTCCACGCCGTCCGACGCGGTGGCCGGTGGAAGATCCAACCGAGCGAGGTCGACCTGTTCGACGGGTGAGCGGGACGCGGCGGGCGTCAGCTGTCCGGGAGTCGCGCACACACCTCGGCGTACTCGTGGAGCGGCAGCACGAAGAACGTCTCGACGTAGTACTCGCCCGGTGGCTTGCGGAGCCAGCGCGAGTTGTAGGCGTTGAGCCCCAGCGCATAGTGCGCCCAGTCCCGCGACCGCATCGCGCTGTCTCGCCACATGCGGATGACCGCCGCCTTGCGGGCATGTTCCTCGGTCACGTCGACGACGACGTTCGGGATCAGCGACGTGTAGACCTGATACGCCCACACCTCGATGTCCCCATCGACGCCTGCGTCGACCGTCCGTGCCAGCACTCGGCTCGACATCCGGTGCTCGGGGTGGTCGTCGAGCACGAAGGGAACGAAGACGGTGCCCGGCTGGAACGAGCGGATCTGTTCGGCCACCAACGCGACCGTGGCGTCGTCGGCTCGCAGGCTGCCGGCCGGCAGGTCGAGGAAGGTCGTCTCGTAGCCCACCTCGCGTGCCACGGCCATGGTCTCGCGCTTGCGCGTCGCGCCGGGCTCGCCCGCGTCCAGCGTGAGGTAGACGACCCGCACCGCCACGCCCCGCTGCACGAGGCGAATGACCGTGCCGCCCGGCCCGATCATCTCGTCGTCCGGGTGCGGCGCGATGACGAGCACACGTCGTGCCCGTGGCCCCTCCAACTCCAGCGGTTCGAGGTTGGCGCTGTAGCGCATGGTCCCGATGACGCGGGCGGCGGCCTCGAGGTCCCCGAGCGCGACCCAGTCACGTACGACGAACTTGTAGGCGCGACGGCTCAGCACCAGCCGCTCGATCGACTGCCTGGCCTGGAGCAGCACGCGCACCAGCTTCGACATCGACGACTCCCTGTTCGGTGCGAGCGCCGGAGTGTGGCACAGCATCGTCGATGGCCACGAGGGGCGACCGGTGTGGTGCCCGGCCCCGGCCGGTAGCGTGCGGCCCCTTCACACGGCGCCGTGAGAGTCCGCCGACAGGAGGTGAGGTGCCCATCGCCAGTCCTCGCGACCCGGGCGCGGTCCGCCAGATCATCGCCGACAGTTGGCTCGGCGTCAGTGCCGCGCACGCCGCCGGCGTTTCGGAGTCGTCCGTCGTCCGGACATCCTCGCCGACGATGCTCCGCTCGGGCGACCCGCGCGTGGTGCCGTTGGAAGCCGGGCTCACGCCCGACGACGTCCAGGCCCTGGTCCACTCGACGCTGCCCCTCACGACGGCGATCGTTGCAGCGCTCGAGGGGAGTCCGTTCGCGCCGGAAGCCCTCACCGTGGCGCGCGTGGCGCTGCGCTTCCAGGTCGTCGTCCTCAAGGCGATGGGGCTCAGCGCGCAGGACATGACCGCGCCCCTGACCGTCGTCACGTTGGCGACCGGCTCACCGCGACTCGACGAGCGGTTCAACCCGCCATGGCCGGGGATGCTGCGCGACCATCCGGACCTGACGTACGTCGAGGTCCCACCGGAACGGCTGCCGTCCGAGGCGAAGACGATGCGGCCGCTCAAGGAGAAGCTGTCGCGGCGGCTGCGCCTCGAGAGCGTGGAGAACATCGGCTACCGCCTGGTCAAGGCCCTGGTCGACCGCGTGGGTCTGCGGGTGCGCAACGAGGTTCTCGTCCTCAGCGAGAACGGCATCCTCAAGGAGGTCGCCTTCCACCTCCTGCTCCGCGGGATGCTTCCGCGGACGCTCGCGGCGCCGAAACCCGATGACCTGACCTTGAGTGACGAGCAGTACCGCGAACTGCGCGATCTCCTCGTGCCGGTCATCGGCGAACACCTCAGGCGCTGGGTCGTGCCGGAACTCGTGCCGGCGCTGTCCGACCTGTTCGTCGACCGGGCCTGCGAGGCCG
>DATHUR010000009.1:0-2162 GCA_035462025.1 Egicoccus sp.
GGCCACCGGCTTGGAGATCGGGTCCTGGCGGCCCGGCCGCTGGAACGCGGTGCTGCGCAGCGCGTAGTCGAGCAGCCGGTAGGAGATGTAGTTGAGCATGATCGTGGTGATCACCTCATGCGCTCCGGTGCGAGCCTTGAGCACGCCGGCGATGCCACCCCATGCCGCGCCGCCCGCGAACCCGGCGATCACCGCGAGCGGCAGGTGGACGGCCGCCGGCAGGTCCCAGGTGAAGCCGACCCATCCCGCGCACGTCGCCCCGATGACGATCTGGCCGGCGGCGCCGATGTTGAACAGGCCCGCCCGGAACGCCAGGGCCACCGACAGGCCGGCGAGCGCGAGCGGCGTCGCCTCGACGAGCGAGCGGCCGATGGCGGGTTGCGTGCCGAGCGAGCTGCGGTAGAGGCCCTCGTACGACTCGTAGACGAGCTGCCACGAGTCGGACAGCGTCTCACCCGGGTGGCTGAAGAACCCGCCCCACGACTCGAGCGTGTCGGGGTCGGAGAACACGATGACCAGGCCACCGATCGCCAGCGCGGTGATGAGGGCCAGCACGGGCAGGACGAGGGCGTCGGCGAGGGCGCCCAGCCAGGCCAGGACGCGCGACCCTCCTCGGGCGGGCACCTCGCCGGCACCGTCGCCCGACGGGCCGGGGACGGTGGCCGGATCGGTGGTGACCGTCATCGCTCGCCTCCTGCGACGCTCATGTGACCGCCACGTCCTCTTCGCCGGCGGCGGGCGCGACCTCGGCCGCCTGCTCGACGGCGCCGGCCATGAGCAGCCCGATGCGGGCCCGGCTCGCCTCCGACCGGTCGACGATGCCCACGATGCGGCCCCGGAATATCACGGCGATGCGGTCGGCGAGGGCGAGCACCTCGTCGAGCTCGGACGAGTTGAGCAGCACGGCCACGCCCTCGTCGCGCTTGGCCACGACCTGGCCGTGGATGTACTGGATGGAGCCGACGTCGAGCCCCCGCGTCGGCTGCGAGAGCACCAGGAGGCGGTCGGCGTGGAAGAACTCGCGGGCGACGATGACCTTCTGCTGGTTGCCGCCCGAGAGGTTGGACGCCGCCGTCTGCACCGAGGGCGTGCGGACGTCGAACTGCTCGACCAGATCTTCGGCATGGGTGCGCACGGCGCGCCGGTCGATGCGCAGGCCCCGCGAGAACGGGCGGTCGCCGACCTGGTTGAGCAGCATGTTGGACGCGATGTCGAACGAGCCGATCAGGCCGTCGCGCTGACGGTCCTCCGGCACGTGGGCCAGCCCGGAGCGGAACAGCTCGTGGGCGCCGTGCTCGGTGACGTCGCGGTCGTCGAGCCGCACCCGGCCCCCGGCGACCTGGCGCAGGCCGGTGATGGCCTCGATCAGCTCTGTCTGGCCGTTGCCCTGCACGCCGGCCAGCGCGACGATCTCGCCGGCCCGCACGTCGAAGCTCACGCCGTCGACCGCCCGCTGCCCGCGGTCGTCGTCGACCGCCAGGTCGTCGATGGCGAGCACGACCTCGCCCGGTTCGGCGGGCGCCTTGTCGACGACCAGCTTCACGTCCCGGCCGACCATCATCGTGGCCAGGGCCTGCTCGTCGGTCTCTCCCGGCGTGGTGTTGCCGACCAGCTTGCCGTCTCGCAGCACGGTGATCTCGTCCGCGATGGCGAGCGCCTCGCGCAGCTTGTGGCTGATGAAGATGACCGACCGGCCGCCCTCGGCGAGCTGGCGGATGATCGCCATGAGCTCGTCGATCTCAGGGGGAGTGAGCACGGCCGTGGGCTCGTCGAGGATCAGGCAGCGGGCGTCGCGGTAGAGCGCCTTGAGGATCTCGACGCGCTGCTGCACGCCCACCGGCAGGTCCTCGATGGTGGCGTCGGGGTCGACGGCCAACCCGTAGCGGTCGGACAGCTCGGTGACCTGCTGGCGGGCCTCGTCGCGCTCGATGCCGCCGAACCGCCCGGTGGGCTCGACGCCGAGCATCACGTTCTCGGCCACCGTGAACACCGGCACGAGCATGAAGTGCTGGTGGACCATGCCGATGCCGGCGGCGATGGCGTCGGCCGGCGACCGGAAGCGGTGCTGCTCGCCGTCGAGGGCGATCTCTCCCTCGTCGGGGCGGTAGAGCCCGAAGAGGATGTTCATGAGGGTGGACTTGCCCGCGCCGTTCTCGCCGAGC
>DATHUR010000010.1:0-6552 GCA_035462025.1 Egicoccus sp.
CGTGAACCGCGACTACCTCGAGGTCTACGACAGCCCGAGCGGGCAGGTCGTCCTCGCGATCGTCGGCGGGATCTTCGCCACCGGCGGCTGGCTGCTCGCCCGCATGTCCGAGATCGAGCTGCCCGAGCGGTTCACCGCCCGGGCGGGCGCCCCGTCGATCGAGGGAGCCGAACCGTGAACGCCGCCGTCATGCTCCTCCTCGGCGCCGGGATCGGCATCGGCGTGCTCCTGATCTGGCGAGCGGTGTCGCCTCGCCCTGTTCGCCTCGACGCGGTCCTCGACGGACTCGCCAAGCCTGGCACCCCGTTCGCCCCCGACGGCTCGGGCGACGTCCCGGCCGGCCTCCCGCCCGTCGACCGGGTCGGCGCCGTCGCCCGGCGCGTCACCGGCGCGCTCGGCCACGACACCGACCGCTACGACCGCGACCTCGCCATCGTCGGGCGCACCCCCGAACGCCACGCCTTCGACAAGCTCGCCGGCGCGATCGCCGGGCTCCTGGTCCCCAACCTGGTCAGCGTCGGACTCATGACCGCCGGGCTGCCGCTGCCCGTCGGTGCGATCGGCGTCCTGTCGCTGGCCACCGCGGCCGCGGGCTTCGTCCTGCCCGATGTGGTGCTGCGGGACGAGGCCCAGTGCCGCCGCCGGGCGTTCCGGCACACACTGTCGTCCTACCTCGACCTCGTCAACGTCCTGCTCGCGGGCGGCGCCGGCGTCGAGACCGCGCTGCACGCCGCCGCCGACGCCGGCGACGGGTGGGGCTACCAGACCATCCGAGTCGAGCTGCGCCGGGCTCGGCTCACCGGACAGTCGCCGTGGGACACCTTCGCCGACCTCGCCGCCCGGCTCGGCGTGAACGAGCTCGCCGAGCTCGCCGCCAGCGTGTCGCTCGCCGGGTCGCACGGCGCCCGCATCCGGGCCTCGCTCGCCGCCAAGGCCGACACCCTCCGGGGTCACCAGGTCGCCGAGACCGAGGCAGCCGCCGAGGCCGCCACCGAGCGCATGACGGTGCCCGTCGCCGTCCTGCTGTTCGGCTTCCTCGTGTTCATCGCCTGGCCGGCGATCAACCAGATCACCGCCGTGAGCGGAGCCCAACCCTGAGAGCCGCCGTCGACCGACCCGACCCGAGCCACCCGAGAGGATCACGCCATGCCCGACCCACGCCTCGTGTTCGACTACCTCTGCGCCCGGTTCAGCATCGACCCGTCCGACGACCGCGGGATGACCACGACCGAGGTCGCCGTCATCACCTTCCTGCTCGTCGGCGCCGCCATCGTGGTCATGGGCATCATCTACGCCGCGGCGAGGAGCAACGCCGACAACATCCCCACGCCCTCGCAGCCGGGTGGGTGACCGATGGCCGGGCGGGGGCGCGGTGACGCCGGGATGACGGCCACCCAGCTCGCCGTCCTGTTCCCGGCGATCCTGTTCTGGCTCATGCTCATCGTGCAGTACGGGCTGGGGTGGCACGCCAAGCAGGTCGCCAACGCGGCCGCAGCCGAAGCGGTCGACGCCGCCCAGATCCGCACGGGGACCGCCGCCGAGGGCGAGGCCGCCGCCGTGAGCTACCTCGCCCAGTCCGGCAACCTCACCGGCGTCTCGATCAGCGTCGATCGCGGGCCGGCCGTGGTGACCGCCGAGGTCCGCGGCGCTGCGCCGCAGCTCGTGCCCGGCTTCTCGTGGTCGGTCGCGGCCCGCAGCCAGGCGCCGGTCGAGCGGTTCATTCCGGAGCCCGAACGATGACCTCGCACGCGTGCCGCCGGGGACGGGACGATCGCGGGTCGGTGGCGGTCGAGGTCGCGGTGATCGCCCCCGCGTTCGTGTTCCTCCTCCTGCTGGTCGTGTACGCCGGCAAGGTCGCCGAGGTAGACGGCAACGTCGAACGAGCCGCCGCCGATGGGGCACGGGCCGCGTCGCTGCGCCAACACCCCGGCGATGCCGCCGCCGACGCCCAGTCCGCCGTGCAGGCCAACCTCTCCGGGGCCGGCGTGCCCTGCGCCAACCTCACGACCGTCGTGGACACCACCGACTTCCGGCCCGGCGGCAGCGTGATCGTCACGGTCCGCTGCGAAGCCTCGATGGCCGACGTGACGCTGCTCGGCGTCCCCGGCCGGCGCACGTTCGCGGCGCGTTCGGTCGAGGTGATCGACACCTACCGGGGCTCTTCCGGCGAGTTCGCGATTTCTGACGGGTCGGCCTCGTTGAACTCAGGGGTCGAGGGTTCGTGATGGCGGCGCGCGGACCCCTGGATTCGGGAACCGGCGATCAGTCAGCTGTCTTGCTGGCGGGAGACGGCTGCGCGTGCTTCAGCTCTCACCTTGGCGTTCGGATCGTTCTCGGCCATCTCCGCGAACCGTTGGAGCACTGCGCTCGACACGTGGCCATCCCACGCTGGTTTGCAGGCGACGCAGCCGAGAGCGTGGGCGGCGTTTCGCCGGACCCGAGGGACTGGGTCGTCGAGTGCATTTGCCAGCGCGACGACGGCACGTTCGTCAGGAACGTGGTCGAGCAGCTGGATGCACCACCAGCGGACCTGGGGGTTGGGATCGGAGAGCCCTTCGCAAAGTGCTGTGAAGGCGGCGTCGCTCAGAGTTGCGGTGCGCAGCTCGGTAGCTGTGACTCCGCCAACGAGGGCCCGCATGGCCTCGGTGCGTTCGGTCTTGACTCCGAGTCGCTGGACCAACTCACGCTCCACGACGTCAGGCTAGGAGCGTCGATCTCGGCAAGTCGCCGCTTTTCAGGGTGGCCTGCGCTGACCGTCGTCGAGAGCGGATCCGATGATGCCGTCCGTGTAGCGGGTCGCGTGGTGGATGCTGAGGCCGAACAGGTCGACCAGTCGGCGGGCGTCGCCGCCGGTGGCTACGGCATTGTGCGGGATTGGCTGCGAGGCGAGCGCTCGGACGCTGCGGCGCGGGCAGCCGTTGCGGCACGACGGTCAGGTCCGCTCGATCAGGTCCCACCGATTGCCGGCGATGTCGAGGAACACGGCGAACCGGCCGTAGGGCTCGTCGCGCGGTGGAGTGACGAACTCGACACCGGCAGCGGCCATCCTGGCGTGCGCGGCGTCGAAGTCGTCGACGCGGAGGAAGAACCCGACCCGGCCGGCGACCTGGCGGCCGACAGCGGTCGCTTGGTCGTCACCGTCGGCGCGGGCGAGCAGGATGCCGGTCGCCGAGCCCGGCGGCCGGCCGACGACCCAGCGCTTTGGACGTCCGTCGTTGGTCAGCGCCGGCGAGTCGCTCACCAGCTCGAACCCGAGGGTGCCGACGAAGAACTCGATGGCGGCGTCGTAGTCCTCCACGACGATCGTGACGAGGTCGATCCTCACCGGACGCAGCGTACGGGTGCGTCCCAGCGCACGGACCGGGCGCGTGACCGGGGAAGCATCACCGCCTTCGTGGCCGTGATTGCCTTCGCATTGGTGATGGTGGCAGGGATGGCCTACGACGGCGGCCAGGTCCTCGTCGCCCACCAGGCCGCCCGCAACGACGCCGAGCGAGCCGCCCGCGCCGGCGCTCAGCAGATCGACCTCACCCACCTGCGCCAGACCAACCAACCCCGCCTCGACCCCGCTGGGGCGGAAGCGGCCGCCCAGGGGTACCTCGCCCAGACCGGATCGAGCGGGACCGTCGCGGTCGACGGGGCGACCATCACCGTGACGGTCACCCGCGTGCAGCCGCTGCTGATCCTGCCGAGCGCCGACCGGGTCATCACCGTGAGCGAGACCGCCACCGCCATGGACGGAACCACACCATGACGCTCCGCCGGTCGACCGCCGTCGTGCGCGGTCTCGCGTCCACCGTCGCCGCCGCACTCCTGCTCGTCGGCGTGCCGGTCGGGCTGGTGCTGTTCGTCGGCTGGCCACTCCCGGCCACGCTGCCCGACGCCGAAGCCGTGTCCCGGGCGCTGCGCACCGGCATCGGCGACGAGGTCATCGTCAATACGCTCGCCGTCATCGCCTGGCTGGCCTGGAGCCAGCTCGTCCTAGGCCTGGTCGCCGAGGTCGCCGGTGTGCTCCGCGGGCGAGGGCGGCCGCGGCTGCCCGTCCTGCCGGCAGTGCAGGGCTTCGCGACCCGGCTCGTCGCCGGGATGCTGCTCCTCGGTGCGCCGATCCGCCCGGCGCACGCCATGGCGGACTCGCCGCCTGCTGCGGTCGTGGCCGAGGCAGCGCCTCCTCCGATGCCCGTCGCCGCCGCCGTTGGCGCGGTCGCACCGACCATCGGCGACGACACCGAGCCTGAGGAGGAACCACCGGCTGCGACCGGACCGACGGTCACCGTCGAGCGGCACGACAGCTACTGGGCCATCGCCGAACGCACCCTCGGCGACGGGCTGCGCTGGCGCGAGATCCACGAGTTCAACGTCGGCCGGACGATGCACGACGGCCACGTCATCGTCGCCGGCGACGAGACCCTCCGCGCCGGCTGGACCCTCGAGCTGCCCGCCGGTGCCACCACCGGCGAGGCCAGCCAATCACGCGAGGTCGTCGTCGAGGCGGGGGACAACTTCTGGACCATCGCCGAGGACGGGCTGGCCGCCGACCTCGGCCGCGCACCGACTGACGAGGAGGTCGCTCCCTACTGGCGGGAGGTCGTCACCGCCAACGACGACCGCCTCGTCCAGCCGGGCCATCCCGACCTCGTCCTGCCCGACCAGGTCCTCGTCCTGCCCCCGACCGGAGCCGACGTACCGGCCTCGACGGTCGAGCCGGCTGAGCCGACGGGAGAGGAGGCGTCGACCTCTCCCGCGTCCGAGCCCGCGCCTTTCGAAACTGCGACCACCACACCGTCCACCGAGCCGACGACGACCACAACCCAGGCGCCGACCACGACAACCGCCGTCGCAGACGAGTCACCGCCGACGTCGACTGCCGACGACCAGTCCTCGACAGCCGGTGGAGAGACCCCGTCGACGGACGCGACAGCCCGCGAGCGGAACGACGAGTCCACCGGCGACACAGGAGAGATGCTCCCGATCGCTGCGATCGCGGTAGGCGGCTTGTCGAGTGTGGCGCTGGCCGTCGGGCTCAAGCGCCTGATCGACCGGCGGCGCCGGCGGTTCGCCGCCTCCAATGACGGCCAGCCCCCGCCGCCGGCCACCGGCGACGAGCGGGCGCTCCACCAGGCGGTCGCCGCCATGGCCGACGAGGACCGCATCGACGACCTGCAGCTCGCCCTCGGGTGGCTCGCTGCCGCAGTCGCCGACGCCGACGGGCACACCCGGCCGCGGGTCGTGCGCCACGGCGCCGACGACCTCGAGGTGCTCCTCGACCAGCCGAACGAGGATGCGCCGCCCGGTTGGCACGCCGAAGGTGACGGGCTCGTGTGGATCCTCGATGAGCCGCCCCACCCCGACGAACCGCTCGACGGACCGATGTGCCCCGCCCCGCTGCTGGTCACCGTCGGCCAACCCGCTGACGACGCGCAGCTCTACGTCGACCTCGAGGCCGACGGGCTTGTGTCGCTCGCCGGGGACGTCGAGGTCGCCCGAGACCTCGCCCGGTCGATGCTCACCGAGCTCGCCCTTACCCCGCTCGCCGACACGCTTCGGGTGATCGCGATCGGTGACCTTGTCGAACCCGACGCCGCCCACCTCGACCACCTGACGCTCGTCGAGACCTGGGCGGACGTGGCCGACGACCTCACCGCCTGGGCACAGGAGTCGCACCAGGCACTCGTTGAGAACGGGTGGCCGAACACGTTCGCCGGCCGCGGCCACGATCCCGACCACGACGCCCTCGTTCCCATCGCGGTGGTCGCCACCAAGCCACCCCCGTCCGACATCCTCGCCGCCCTGCGGGACGCGCAGCCCTCGGCGGTCGCGATCGTGGTCGCCGACGACTTCGACGGGGCGCTGGCCGAGATCCGGTGCGAACCCGACGCCCTCACCCTCGAGGACGTCGACCTCAGCTTCACTCCGCAAGGCGTCGACGTCACCGAACTCGAAGACATGGGTCGCCTCCTTGTTGCGGTGGAGCAGCCCGCATCCGACCCGGACGTCATCGACCTCGGCGACGGGGAAGAGCCATCGCCAGCGGACACCTCGGACGATGGGTCCGACGGTTCGGGAGATGCCGGCGCGGAGGCGCTCGCCGACAGCGACCCGCCCGACTACGACGTGCTGGTCCGCCTGCTCGGTGACATCCGGGTGGACGGGGGAGCGAAGCCGCAGAACCCCAAGCCGACCTCGGTGACCGCCTACCTCGCCCTGCATCGGGCGGTCCCGTCCGACCGGCTCGAGGAGGCCTGCTGGTACGGGGCGGACGGCACCTCACACCGCAAACGGCTCCGCGACGTCATGACCGAGTGCCGCGACGCCCTGGGCTCCCACCACTTCCCGGCCAACCGCGACGGCACCTACCGCGTCGGCCCCGGCATCCGGACCGACCTCGAGCTGTTCGACTGGCACGTCGCTCGCGCCGCCGACCAGGTCGCGGAGGACGCAGCCGACAGCTACCGGGCCGCGCTCGACCTGGTCACCGGCCGCCCCTTCACCTACGCCAACGCCGCCCGCCGCTCGTTCGGCTGGGTCGACGTCGAGCACCACGCCACCACC
>DATHUR010000011.1:0-11636 GCA_035462025.1 Egicoccus sp.
CCCCGTTGGCCCGGCCGTCCCACACGATCGCGAGCAGGTCGCCGCCGACGCCGCAGTGGTAGGGCGTGACCACGGACAGCACGAGGTTGGCGGCGATGGCGGCGTCGACGGCGTTGCCGCCGGCGGCCAGCACCTGCGCCCCGGCGCTGGAGGCGAGGTGGTGGGGGCTGGCCACGACCCCGTTCGAGAACCAGCGTGCCGTCACGTCGTCACCGTTCGCCTCGCCGCCTGTGGACGAGCCGCACCCTAGAGGCCGGAGTGTCGCACCGGCCGCCTACGGTCGACGGCGAATGGTCGAACCGTGGGGGCGGGAAGACCGCGAGTCCGAGATGAGCCGACACCGCTACACCGAGCAGCAGTTCCGCGACGCCGTCGCGGACCCGAGCACCAAGACCATGGCCGACCTCTGCCGCGCCCTCGGCATCGTCCCCCGCGGCGCCAACTACGAGACGGTCCGCCGGTTCGCTGCGAAGATCGGCTTGGACCTCCCCCAACGTGTTGCCCGGTACCCGAACCCCTTCGCAGACTTGGACGACGTGCAGGTTCGGCGTGCCATCGCCGAGAGTGAGTCGATCGCCGGAACCCTCCGACTGCTCGGCATCCCCGAGCGAGGTGCGGCACGTCGGCTGCTCAAGCAGTTCCTCGAAGCCGACCAGACCGACGTCACCCACTGGAAAGGGCAGGCGTGGGCCAAGGGCAAGACGAGGCCGCCACGCATACCGCTCGCCGCCATGCTCGTGGCAGGACGCCGTGTCAGCGGCACCGACGTGCGTCGACGACTGATCACCGAAGGGCTCAAGGAGCACAGGTGCGAGCGATGCCAACGACGCGAGTGGTGCGGCGCTCCCATCCCACTGGAGCTCGACCACGTCAACGGCGACGCCTGGGACAACCGAATCGAGAACCTGCGCCTGCTGTGCCCCAACTGCCACGCGCTCACCCCGACCTACCGCGGCAGGAACATCGGCCGCTACGGGAGTCCTGCGGCGGCCCCACAGGGTGGCCCAGCACACTCGTCAAACGGTCGCCGCCCCGGTCCCGGCCGTCCGGAGGCGCCCGGCCGGACTTCAACCGACAAAGATCTGCAGCTCAAGCTTCTCTAGACTGGCCACGTACGCGGGCGTGGCGAAATCTCTGGTTATACGCGCGAAACTTAAAATTTCGTGGGCTCCGGCCCGTGTGGGTTCGAATCCCACCGCCCGCACTCCGATCGTCCGGGAACCAACGTCGACCCAGCGTCGTCCCACCGGTGACGAGGGGGCGAGATGCGACGCATGGCCAGGGCACGAATCGTTGCGGCGACGGTGGCAGTCGGGCTGGTGCTGGCCGCCTGCGGGGCACCGACGGATGCCGACGGCGGTCAGGCTGGCGGCAGTGCCGAGCCGGCGCCGGCGGCGACCGACCTCGCTGCCCTGGACGTCGAACGTCCGGCGCCGGACTCTCCGGACGTCGAACAACTGGCCGCCGGACTCAACGACGTGGGCTACCGGCTGTTCGCCGCCGCGGCCGGCGACTCCTCGGACGACCTCGTGTTGTCGCCGCTGTCCATCGGCATCGCGTTCGGGATGGCCGACGCGGGCGCCAGCGGCGCGACGGCCGACGCCCTGGCCGACCTGTTCGCCTACCCGGTCGAGGGCGAGGCCCGCTGGCTCGCCTTCAACGCGCTCGAACAGGACGTGACCGACGTCGGCGGACCCGTGGTGCGACTCGCCAACCGGCAGTTCCCCGACACCGGCTTCGCGACCGTCGACGGCTACGACGAACGGCTCGCGACCTACTTCGGCGCACGGGTCGAACCACTGCCACTGAAGGCAGAATCGGAGCCTTCGCGCGTCCGCATCAACGACTGGGTGGCCGAGCAGACGGAGGACCTAATCTCCGACCTGCTGCCGGATGGCTTCCTGAACGCGCAGTCGGTCCTCGTGCTCGTGAACGCGCTCTACCTCGAAGCCGACTGGGCCAGTCCCTTCGGCAAGTACCCCACCGAGGACGCCGACTTCACCCGCCTCGACGGCTCGACCGTCACCGTGCCGCTCATGCACGAACTCGAACTGAACGGGCCGGCAGTGGCAACCGACACCTACGCCGCCACCGAGATCCCCTACGAGGGCAACGAGCTGTCCATGCTGGTCGTCGTCCCCGCCGAAGGCAGCTACGCCGAGATAGAGGCGAGACTCGGCGACGGCCTCGTCGACGAGATCGACGCGGCGGGCGAAGCGCAGGCGGTGGAACTGTTCCTGCCCCGGTTCGAAAGCGAAAGCAACCTCGACCTGCGGGCACTCATCGAGGGCCACCTCGGCGCCGCGGGCATCTTCGGCGTCGCGGGCTACGACGGCATCGCGCCTGGCATCACGCTCGAGAGCGCGGTCCACGCCGCCGACATCGCCGTCGACGAGCAGGGCACGGTCGCGGCCGCCGCCACCGCCCTCGGCTTCGAGGAGAGCGGACCGCCCGAGCCCGAGGTGACCGTCCGTGCCGACCGGCCGTTCCTGTACCTGATCCGCCACCAGCCCACGGGCGTGGTGCTGTTCGTCGGACGCGTGCTCGATCCCTCGGCCTGAACGCTCTCCGGTCAGAGCTGCCCCTGGTCCGGGGTCGCCGCGTCGGTCGCGGCGTCGTCCGCCGTCAGTCGCACGAGCGGTCCGCTGCTGAACGTCGGTGGCGTTTCGACGCCGGCCGCACGCCACGCCTCGGGCGGGATGCCGAGGTCCGCGACGTAGAGGTCACCCACGTAGGCGTGCGAGATCCGCTCCGCCAGCCCACGGGTCGGCGCGCCCAGCGCGATCGTCACGTCGGCGGTGACGGACGGACCCTGCAGGCCGACGTCGGCGGCCAGGCCCGACGGCAGATCCAGCGCGACGACCGGCACGTCGTGGCGGCGCAGCCAGGTCGCGGCGATCTCGGGCAGGTCGCGCAACGGCGGCTTCGTCCCGATGCCGAGCATCGCGTCGAGCACGACCTGGCCCGGCGGGCGGGTGTCGTCGAGGTTCGACGCGTCGACCCGGGCGACGGGCACGCCGGCCGCCTCCAGCAGGGTGACCTGTTCGGGATACCTCGGCTCGTCGACGACGAGGACGTCCACCAGCGCGCCGGCTGCGACCAACAGCCGGGCCGCGACCAGCCCGGCCGCACCGTTCTCGCTCGGGCCGGCCAGCACCGTGACCGTCAGGTCCGCCACGTCCCCGCCGCGTAGCCGGCGGATCGCGTGGGTCGCTGCCCGTCCTGCCTGTTCGGCGCGGGCCAGGGGGCCGACGCCGCGCTCGTCCAGCCAGCGGCGCGTCGCCCGCACCTGCGCCTCACTGACGTGTTCCACCTCGCCCTGCGGCAGCGCGGGCAGTTCGCCCTCGAGGCGAACGCGTCGTTCCCACGACGGCACGTGCTCCCACGGCCGGACCGCGAACTCCTCGCCCAACTCGTGCGGCTGCAGCCCCTCTGACCACCCGGCGACGGCGGTGTCGAGCAACAGCCCCATCACGACCGCCGTGGCACCCCACAGGACGTCGGCGTCGAGTTGCCACGCCCAGGTCGACCCGTGCAGGCTCAGTGGTGCGTGCCGCCAGCGCGAACGGTCGAGCAACTGCGTCAGCGGCACCTCGAGGACCTCGTCGACCTCCCACGGGTTCTCGGTCAGCGGGTGGGGTTGACGCCAGCGGGCCAGGACCGGCACCACCCAGAACCGCGACGGCGGAATGTAGAACTTCGGGCCGACGCCAATCATCTCGACCGTGTGGGCGCGCAGCCCGATCTCCTCGCGGGCCTCGCGCAGCGCCGCCTCCTCGACCGACTCGCCCGGGTCGAGCCGCCCTCCCGGGAACGACACCTGGCCGGGATGCGAACGCATGTCCCGACGCCGACGGGTCAGCACGACGCGCGGACCCTCCGCGGTGTCCTCGAGCAGGACCAGGACGGCGCCGACCCGGCCCTCCGGCGGCGGCGTGCGCGCTTCGTCCGGGACCTGCGCGAGAGCGTCGCGCAAGCGGTCCCAGAACGCCTCGGTCACCAGCCGCTCGTCCATCATCGGCGCAGCCTACGGTGTCGCCCCACCACGACGACCGGACCCCGACGTTGACCACCGAGCATCACGTCGAGCGTGACCTGTGCGGCGAAGATCTGACCGACTGGGACCTCACGACGGCCGTCTTCGAGCACTGCGAACTGCGCAACGCCGACCTGTCGGGGGTCCGCACGGCCGGGGCGACGTTCCAGGGCTGCGATCTCGCCGGCGCGGACCTCAGCGCGTCGGTCCACGAGGGCACCGCGTTCGTCAACTGCCGCTTCGAGGGCGCCCGGCTGTCGACCGCCCGGTTCGTCGGCTGCAAGCTGACCGGCAGCGACCTGACCGGCGCGATCCTGATGGCGACCGAGATCGACGGCGGCGACTGGTCCTACGTCAACCTGCGTGGCACGGATCTCGGCAAGCAGCGGCTCGTCGGGGTCCGCCTCGCCCATGCCGACCTGGACGGGGCCGACCTCACCGACGCCGACCTGACGGGTGCGGACCTGACCAGCGCCGGGATGCACCACACCACGCTGAAGGGCACGGTCCTGACCGACGCACGGCTGGACGGCGTCGCGCTCGGCGATGCCGACCTCGAGGGCGTCGTGCTCGACCTCGCCGGCGCGGTCCGCCTCGCCGAGTCCCTCGGCGCCGTGGTGAGGTGACGGGCCGGCTAGGCACCACGGGCGAGCCGGGAACCCCCTCCCCCATGTGGTCGCGCCGAGCAGATGACGCGTTTCGAGCCTGGCAACACAGCGCGCTCCATCCGTGTGGGTCGGATGACCTCAGCAGCGGCACCGCCGCATCTGGCAGCATCCGCCCGTGAAGCTCCTCCTACTCCATCCGCTCCCCCTCGACGGCTCGATCTTCTCTGACGACCTCCGCGGGCTCAACGACGTCTGCGCTGCCCCGACCCTTTACGAGGCGGGCGACGACATCACCGCCTGGGCTCGTGCTGCGCTCGATGCCGTTGGCGCGGATCCGGTCGTCATCGTCGGCAACTCCATCGGAGGATCGTGCGCCATCGAAGTCGCCCGCCTCGCTCCGACGAAGGTGAAGGCTCTCGTGCTCTGCGGCGTGAAGCCGGGCCACCGTCCCGAGCCAGCGTCTCGTGATGACGCCCTGCACGTCCTGTCTCACGACGGTCTTCGGGCAGCATGGCTTCGCTATTGGCGTCCGCTGTTCGGCCCAACCGCCAGCCCCGACGTCGTGGAACGCGGGTGGCTGGCGGCGTTGCAGCAGGGCCCCGAGGCAATCGCTGCTGGAGTGAGGGCGTTCCACGGCAGGCCGGACCGGGAAGCCTTTCTGGGTGCGTGGACCGGGCCGGTCTGGCTCGTCAACGGAGAACACGACATCGCTACGAAGGGAGTTCATGCCCTCGCGAAGCGTCGACCCGGCGCATCCTCCCGCACGCTGCCCGGCGTCGGACACTACGTGCCCCTCGAAGCGCCAGAGGCACTGGCAACGATCACCGCTGAGGCCCTCACCATGGCCACCCGATAAGCCGACGGAGTGGTCGACCGGCGACTGCCGGCACAAGGCGCAGTGCCCGGAGTCGCCGGCTCGTCGTGTTCTGCCTTGGTTGACCAGTGGCTGTCTGGCGCGAGTGCACCGACAGGACCGCGAGAAGGTCACCTGGTTCGGCGAGACGAACGGTGAAGCGATCCGTTGGGTTCATGCAGTCACTCTACGGGCGTGAAGTAGTGGTGACGGTCGGATCCTCCGCCTCGCGTATGCGTCGTGCCACCGATCTCTGCCGTCGACTCTGCCGTAGTAGGTTCCGCCGGCACCGATGACCCTCGAGGACTGCATGCGCCTTGATCCGGACATCCAGGCCTTCTACGAGCGCGGCGCAGAGGCCGGCCGGCTGCTCGGTGGGTTCCCGTCGGGTCCACTGGAACTCGAGCGGACGAAGGAACTCATCGGCCGTCATCTACCTGACGGCAGCCTGCAGATCCTGGATGTCGGCGGAGGCCCGGGTGTCCATGCAAGATGGCTGATGGATCGCGGTCACGAGGTCCGTTTGGTGGATCCCGTTGCACTGCATGTCGAACAAGCCACCCAGGCCGGCGTTGCTGCTGAACTGGGTGACGCACGAAGCTTGACGGCCCTGGACAGCTCAGCCGACGCCGTGCTGATGCTGGGGCCGCTCTACCACCTGCTCGAACCGTCTGACCGCGAGCTTGCGCTGGCCGAAGCACACCGCGTGCTGCGACCTGGCGGGCTCCTGTTCGCCGCCGCGATCTCTCGCTTCGCGGCGCTACTCGACATGCTGGTCCGCACCGACGCACTCGATGAGGCGGTCATGCCGATCGTCGCTGAAGCCGTCAAGACGGGAGCCTTCCGGGGCGGGCAGCAGGTCTTCACGAACGCCTACTTCCACCTGCCCAGCGAACTCGTCCGCGAAGTTGAGGCGGCTGGGTTCGGCGACGCCGCAGTCTTCAGCATCGAGGGCCCAGGTTTCCTGGTCCAGAACTTCGAGGAGCGCTGGGCGGACCCGGCGCGTCGCGAGATCCTGCTGGCCTCCGCCCGCCTTGTGGAGACCGAACCAGAGATGCTGGCCGCGGCCAGCCACCTGCTCACCGTTGCGAGGACGCCTGAGACCATTTTCTGAGTCCGCTGGCACGCGCTTGCTGCGGGTGGTGTCGGATTCGTCGCTACGCGGCACAGCACGCGTTGCGGGGCTACGGCATGTGGTCGCTACCGACCGCGCGAGCGGCGAGGCATTCCGACGTGTCGGGCTCTACTACCCGGAGGGGTGGCCGGCCGTCGAGCTCGGGTGGCTCATTGGACCGATCCCGGTGGGGCGAAGGACTGGCCACGGAGGCTGCACGGCTCGCCGCAGCCTGGGCGTGGGAGACGCTCGAGGTGGACCAACTGATCCACCTCATCCGACCGGACAACCATGCGTCGATCCGGGTCGCGGAGAGGCTCGGTGCTGCGTTCGACCATCGCATGGACATCGATGGCGGGCCCGTCGAGGTCTACGCCCTGGCCGGTCCGGCCGGGATGCAGGAAGCGACCGCAATGGTCACGGCTCAGGCGATATCAACCGCTTCTCGACCCTAGAGGAGGCTCTGCGCCAGGCCGTCGAGGATGTCGGACTCGCTGACCACGATTTCGTCGAAGCCGTAGCGCTGCGCGACGCGCGACAGCACCAGGGCGCCGCCGTGCAGGACGTCCTCGCGGCCGGGCTGCACGGGTCCGAGCGCGGCCCGCTCCGCCGACGTCATCGCCACGAGGCGCTCGGTCAGGTCGAGCAGCGCCGAGGTGGGCACTCGCGTGGCGTGGATGCGCTCCTCCTCGTAGGCGGACAGGCCGAGGTGGAGCGCCGCGAGTGTCGTGGCGGTGCCGGCCACGGCGACCAGCGACCGCGCCGCGTCCAGGTCGGCCCCCTGCCTGCTCAGCGCGGCGTCGGCCTCGTCGAGGCGTTCGTCGACGAACGTGCGGGCGGCGGCCACCTCGCCGTCCGTGGACGGGTCACCGGCGAGGTGGCGCTCGGTCAGACGCACGCAGCCCAGTTGCAGCGAGATGCCGCCCACCACCTGCCCGTCGGCGTCACCGACGACCAGTTCGGTCGAACCGCCACCGACGTCGACCACCGCCGTCGGCGCGTCGACCTCGACCGCCCCGGCGGCCCCCGCGAAGCTCAGCGCCGCTTCCTGGTCGCCGCTGAGCACCTCGGCCTCGACGCCGGCGATACGCCGCACGCCGTCGAAGAAGCGGTCGCGGTCGGTCGCGTCACGCACGGCGGACGTGGCTGCGATGCGTACCCGGTCCGTCACGCCGGCCTGCGTCCACAGCGCGTGGTAGCGGGCGACGGTGTCGAGCGTGCGGCCGAGCGCTTCGTCGTCGAGATGGCCGGTGCGGTCCACCCCGTACCCGAGCCGGGTGATCGTCAACTCGCGGGTGATCCGCTCGCCGTCCGACCCCAGCAACAGCAGACGCACGGAGTTGGTGCCGACGTCGACGGCGGCGACGGGAGCGCTCACGGGGTGCCTCGCTGCTGTTCGCGCTCCATCCGGGCCGCGACCTCTTCCTCGGTGACACACGGGCCGCGGCAAGGTGCGGGCGTGCTGTGCTCGAGCGTCCACTGCCCCACCACGTTGTCGCCCGTCGCCAGGGTGTGTCCGGCGTGCACGTGCAGACACTTGACGTGGCCGGGCATGCCGCCGGCGCTCGGGTTGCCGGGCAGCGGGTCACCGAGCCGGTCGCGGCTGGCGACGTACCGCTCGGACGCCGCGGCGTAGTCGGCGGCGAAGTCGGGGTCGGTCGCGAGCCGCTCGTTGAGCCCGACCATGGCGTGGTCCGCCTCGAGCCGGCCGACCCGGGAACGCATAACCGGGCAGGTCAGCCAGTACGTGGTGGGAAACGGCGTGCCGTCGTCGAGGCGCGGGTCGACCCGGACCACGGTCGGCAGCCCGTAGACGCAACGGTGCACGACCGCCGGGTTGCCGCGGGCGGGCCGGCCGAGTTGCACCGACACCACGGCCCGTTCACGGACGTCGACCGGCGGCTCACCCAGGGCACGCTCGTAGGAGGCGTCCGGGTCGGACCGCACGGCGTCCGGCTGCGGACCTTCAACGCCCGACGGGCGCACAGGTGTCCCCGGCGCCCCGTCGGGGGAGGACATCAGCCGACGCGTCCACGACGCTGCCGACGAGCCTCACCCTGGATCATCTGCGACTTGTGCATGAAGCGACGCAGACGCTTGTTGAAGTCCTTGTCCAGCTTCGACCGCAGGTTGACGGACTCCTCGTCCTGCCATTCCGGGTCGGCGCGCTTGATGGACAGGTCGACCTTGCCGTCCTCCTTGACGTCGAGGATCTTGACGTCCACCTCGTCGCCTTCGGCGAGGTAGGCGTAGATGTTCTCGACGAAGTCGGCGTCGACCTCGGATACGTGGACCAGCCCGGTCACGATGCCGCCGTCCTCGGTGGGAACCTCGACGAAAGCGCCGTATTCCTCGAGACGGACGACCTTGCCCTTGACGATCTGTCCCTGCAGTTCGACCAACTCCTGTGGGGCGCGGGGCGCTCGCGCGAGACGCCTTGGGGCCCCGGTCGTAGCCGCACGGCGGCGGCTGGTGGTGAAGGGTCCCGGACTGGACATGCCCGTCCGGGCGCGCGATGGCGGGGCAGAAAACGGCGCCCGCACCCCCCAACGGTACGGAGTACCGGCCCGGTGAGCAACACCGAGGGTGCGTTCCATCGACCTCGGGTACCGCTCGGTGCCGTGCGCACGCCGGGCTACCGCACCCTTGCCCTCCCCCCAGACGTTACAACTCGCGTATGTTTGTAACACGATTCGCCCGGATGGTCGGGCGCGGCGCGGGAGCGCCGCACGTCGAGGAGAGCGACATGGAACGCCGCTACACCGTGCCCGTCGAACAGACCGGGTGGCAGTTGCCCGGCCGCGAGTCGACGGTCGCGTTCACCTGGGAGTACGACCAGGGCCGCGACCGCATGCTGAGCCTGTACCAGAAGGGCAAGGACAAGCAGTGGGACACCCTGCACCGCATCGACTGGTCCCACGACCCCGACCCGACCGACCAGGGCGTGGTGCCCGACGAGGTCGTGCCGATCTTCGGCTCACCCACCTGGGCCAAGCTCTCGCGCGCAGACAAGGACCGGGTCCGCCACCACTACATGGCCTGGACCAACTCGCAGTTCCTGCACGGTGAACAGGGTGCGCTGATCTGCTCGGCCAAGATCGTCTCGACCGTGCCCGACCTCGACAGCAAGTTCTACGCCGCGACCCAGACCATGGACGAGGCCCGTCACGTCGAGACCTACGCCAAGTTCCTCGACGAGAAGCTGCAGTTGGCCTACCCGATCAACGCATCGCTGCAGGCACTGCTCGACACCACCATCTCCGACCCGCGCTGGGACTTCACCTACCTCGGCATGCAGGTGATGATCGAGGGTGTCGCGCTGGCTGCGTTCAGCATGATCCGCGACTTCACGGGCGATCCGCTCGCGAAGTCGATCAACGCCTACGTGATGCAGGACGAGGCCCGCCACATCGCGTTCGGCCGGCTCGCGCTCAAGGACGCCTACGCCGAGCTCACCGAGGCCGAACGCGCCGAGCGCGAGGAGTTCGTGGTCGAGGCCAGCTACCTGCTGCGCGACCGGTTCCTGGCCCGCGAGGTGTGGGACCACCTCGGCTTCGACGCCGACGAGTTGTGCGCCTACGTCGACCGCCACCAGATGATGACCGAGTTCCGCAAGGCGCTGTTCAGCCGCGTGGTCCCCACCGTCAAGGACATCGGCCTGTGGGGGCCCAAGGTCCAGGAGGCGTTCGTGGACATGGGCGTGATGCAGTTCCAAGACCTCGATGTGCAGGAGTTGTCCGACAACGACGAGCGCATCGCCGAGGAGATGGAGGCGCTCCTCGCGGCCCGGGCCGGCGGCAAGCAGGTGCCGACCGAGGGGTCACGGGCGGCCGAGCTCGCCGAGACGATGCATCAAGGACAGTGACGGACTACGACGACGAGCCGACCCAGCCGTCGATCCGCGCCCACACCCGCTCGTACCAGGTCGCCTCGGTCGGGGCCTGCGCGCTGTCGCGCGGCGCCGTGATCCGCGGACGTTCGACCTCGGGCGGGATCAGGGTGTAGGGGACCTCGCCCGGCCGGATGAAGCCCTGCTGCTCACGCGCGAGCAGTTCGATGTTGGTCGGGTCCTGCAGGTCCCGCTGCCGCTGCTCGAGTTCGGCGTTGGCCTGGTCGAGCGCGCCCGCCTTGGCGTCGAGCGACTCGACCCGCGCCTTGCTGTCGAGGTAGCGCTGCGCGGGCCCGGCCAGCATCAGCACCGCCAGCACCATGGCGCCGATCAGCATCAACACCAGCGGCCGGTCACCACGCACGGCGCGCTGCCCGGCGAACAGCACACGGTCGACGCCGTCGACCACGCGGCGGGCCGCCCGCTGCAGCACCGCAGGCGCCTGCCGCCGGCCACCGCGACGGGAGCCGGCCGACGTGTGCGCGCGCGAGCGCTGCCTGGTGGTCACGGCGCGAACCGGGGGAACGCGTCGCGGCCGGCGTAGCGGGCGGCGTCACCGAGTTCTTCCTCGATGCGCAGGAGCTGGTTGTACTTGGCGACCCGGTCGGAACGGGCCGGCGCGCCGGTCTTGATCTGTCCGGCGTTGGTGGCGACGGCGATGTCGGCGATGGTGGCGTCCTCGGTCTCGCCCGAGCGGTGGCTGATCATCGCGGTCCAGCCGGCACGCTGGGCCATGGAGACCGCGTCGAGGGTCTCGGTCAGCGACCCGATCTGGTTGACCTTGACGAGCACGCTGTTCGCGGCGCGCTCGTCGATCCCGCGGCGCACGAACGCCGGGTTGGTGACCAGCAGGTCGTCGCCGACGAGTTGGACCTTGTCGCCAAGGCGCTGGGTCAACAGCTTCCAGCCGTCCCAGTCGCCCTCGTCGAGGCCGTCCTCGATCGACACGATCGGGTAGCGGTCCACGAGGTCGGCCCACAGCTCGACCATCTCCTCGGAGCTGAGCACGCGGCCCTCGCCGTCGAGGTGGTAACTGCCGTCCTTGAACAACTCGGACGTGGCAGGGTCCATGGCCAGGCCGATGTCGGTGCCGGCCGTGTAGCCCGCCGCGTCGATCGCCTCCATGAGCAGGTCGA
>DATHUR010000012.1:0-38303 GCA_035462025.1 Egicoccus sp.
GCGGGCCTGCACGCCGGCGCTCGTGCGGGCACCCACTTCGGCAACGCCATGTCCGGCTTCGGCGCGCGCGAGCCCGGCGTGATGGGCGCGCTGCTGGCCCACGCGTCCGCGACCGTGGGGCTGATCGTCGACGGCGTCCACCTGCACCCCGGCACCGTGGCCGCCGTCTGGCGCGCCCTGGGCCCCGCACGGATCGCGCTGATCACCGACGCGATCGCCGCGGCCGGCACGATGTCGGGTGACGCCTGGCTGGGGGGGCGCCGCGTCACGGTCGCCGACGGGGTCGTCCGCGACGAGGAGGGGCGGCTCGCGGGCAGCGTGGTGACCATGGACCGGGCGCTGCGCGAACTGGTGGCAGCGACGGGGACCGATCCCTTCAAGGCGCTGCAGACGGCGACCTCGACGCCCGCGGACCTGCTGGGTGATCCGTCCCGCGGACGTCTGGCTGCCGGCGCCCGGGGCGACGTCGTCGTGCTGACCCCCGAACTCGAGGTCGTCGCCACCTTCGTCGCGGGCCGCCTGGCCGCCCACCCGCGGCCCGATCTGCTCGTCCTGCCTCCCGCCATCGCGCCCTCGACCGCCGCCGACCGGGCGAGCACCCGATGACCCTGTCGACCGAGATCCACGAACAGCCCGAAACGATCCGCCGTCTGCTCGCCGACCAGCGCGAACAGGCGGTCGCCGTCGCCGACCGCTGGCGCCGGGCCGCCCCGACCCACGTCGTCATCGCCGCGCGCGGGACGTCCGACAACGCGGCCCGCTACGCGCAGTACCTGTGGGGGCAACGTGCCGGACTCACCGTCGGGCTCGCGGCGCCCGCCCTGTTCGCCCCCACCGGCGTGCCGCCACGCCTGGACGGTGCCGCGGTCGTCGGCATCTCCCAGTCCGGCGCGTCGCCGGATCTCGTCGCCGTCCTGCGCGAGGCGGCCCGGCAGGGTCGCCCGACGCTGGCGATCACCAACGACCCCGGCTCACCGTTGGCCGCGGCCGCCGAGCAGGTGCTGGCGCTCGGCGTGGGGGAGGAGCGGGCGGTCGCGGCGACCAAGACCTACACGGCCGAACTGGCCGCGGTCGCGCTGCTCGCGGCCGCGCTCGCCCCGAACGACGCCGACGCCGCCGAGCTCGCCTCGCTGCCTGCCTCCGTGGCCGCCTCGCTGCGCGACGAGTCGATGATCGCCGAGGTCGCCGGACGCTGGTCCGACTTCGACCGCTGCGCGGTGCTCGGGCGTGGGACCGGGCTCGCGACCGCGCACGAGTGGGCCCTGAAACTGCAGGAACTCGCCTACGTCCTGGCCCAGCCCGCGTCGCCGGCGGACTTCGCCCACGGACCACGGGCCGTCGTCGAGCCCGGGTTCCCCGTCCTGGCCGTTGCCACCGAGGGCCCGTGGCGCGCCGGCATGGTCGGGACCCTCGCCGCCCTGCGCGAGCAGGGGGCGCGAACGCTCGTGCTCGGCGAGCCAGGCGCCGACCTCGATCCGGTCACCGACGACCTGTTGGCGGTGCCGGCCGGGGTGCCGGACTGGCTCGCGCCGATCGTCTCGATCGTGCCGGCGCAGCTGTGGTGCCTGCACGTGACCCTGGCCCGGGGCGGCGACCCCGATGCGCCACGCAGCCTCACCAAGGTCACCCGGACGCACTGAGCGGGGACAGCAGCGCGTCGGGCGCGATTCTCATTGGCAGGTGGCGGGCCGAGGGACGGGGGCGTCCAGGCGGTCGGCGAGGCGTCGCATGAGCGTTGCGGCCCATGGGCGCAGCCATGACGCGCGTGGCCGGCGTGGGCTGCCGCCACGGGTCGGGGGAACGGGGACGCTGGCATCCACCAGCAGCTTCGCGAGCACGGGGTCCATCGCCTTCTCCTTCCGGGTGTGCGGCCGGTCGGCTGGCCAGCCGCTGGTGCGGTAGGTCGTCAGGTGCTGCATCGAGGTCTCCAGGTGGGATGTCTATGTCGAAGATAACTCTGTCGATATCGACAGACATTCCGGACAGGCGGGACCTGTGCGGAGATCGCTCGTTGTCGTCACTGTCGTCGTCGACTAACTTTCGCTGCATGACCGATCACGTGACCCGCGTCGTGGCCCAGTGGGCGGAGCGACGCCCCGAGTTGGAACTCACGGGGATGGCCGTCTTCGGACGCATCTACCGCCTGACCCGGCTCGCCGACCGCCTGCGCAGCGCCGCCCTCGAACCGCTCGGGCTGCAACTCGGGGACGTCGACGTCATGGCCGCCCTGTGGCGTCACGGCGGGGGTCTGCGGCCGCTCGACCTGCGTAGCTCGATGCTCGTCGGCTCGGGCACCCTGACCGCCCGGCTCGACCGTCTCGAGGGGGCCGGCCTGCTCGAGCGGCGGCCCGACCCGGACGATCGGCGCGGTCGCCTGCTCTATCTCACACCGGCGGGGGAGCGCTTGGTGCCCGAGGTCGTCGAGCAACTGCTGCAGATCGAGAACGACCTGCTCGCGCCGCTCCCTCGGACCGTGCGCGACCGCCTGGCCGGCGACCTCGGGCGCCTACTCGCGAGCACCGAGCGGCGCGACGACCTCGGCCGCGCCGGGCAGTAGCCTGCCGCGCCGCAGCAGCAAACTCCCCGCCGCCCCTCCCGCCACCTGGAGTACACCCGTGCCCGTCCAGATCGGCCAGCAGGCCCCCGACTTCGAACTGCGCGACCAGACCGGCCAGCCCGTCCGACTGTCGGACTACCGCGGTAAGAAGGCCGTCGTGGTCGTGTTCTACCCGATGTCGTTCACCGGGGTCTGCGAGGCCGAGATGTGCGGCATCCGCGACTCGGTCGAGTTCTTCCGCAACGACGAGGTAGAGACCCTGGCGATCTCGGTCGACTCGCCGCCCACGCACCAGCGTTGGGCCCACGAGCAGGGCTTCGACTTCCCGCTGCTGAGCGACTTCTGGCCGCACGGCGAAGTGGCGCAGACCTACGGCGTGTTCGACGACCGGCTCGGCATCGCCCGGCGCGGGACGTTCATCATCGACCGCGACGGCACGGTGGTCTACACCGACGACAACGCCGTCCCCGACGCCCGCGACCAGGAGGCCTGGAAGGCCGCCCTGCGCGACATCGGCGCCATCGAGTAGGTCCGCCGACCCTTCCGCGTGATCTTGTTGGAGTCGTCACAGCCAGTGGCCGCCGGCGTGGCCATACCGGGCCTCGATCTGGTGTCACGTGGCGACGTGAGGTGGACTCGGTGACGTCCGGTGCGCATCGGCGCCGACTCGGTGTCACCGTGTCGACTGGGCGTCACCGCGTCGGGTGATCGACCTACCGCAACCACCGTGTTGCCGTGGTCGGGTGCTGCTGATGCAGCGAGGTCGGATGGTGGCAGGGCGGGTCAGATGCGGGGCGGCTTGAAGCCCGACTTCGCGAGCACGTGGTCACGGGACTCGCTGCTCGCGCGCATCACGGCCGCCCAGTCGACGTGTTCGAGGCGGCCGGCGCGCTTGAGCACGCGACCGGCGACCATGACCGTGTCGACGTTGCGCCCGTCCATCGCCACCACTGCCGAGGCCGGGTCCTGCAGCGGCATCACGTTGAGCCGGTCGGTGCGCAGCAGCACGATGTCGGCCTGCTTGCCGGGCGTGAGCGAGCCGACCTTGTCCTCCAGACCGTTCGCCTTCGCGCCCTCGAGCGTCGCCCAGCGCACGACGTCGCGGGCCGTGACGCCGTCGCGATCCGTCGCACCCGCCAGCGTGCGCTGCAGGGCCAGGATGGAACGCATCTGGGTGAACATGTCCGCGGGGACGTTGGTCTCGACGTCGACGCTCAGGCTCGGCGCCAGTCCGCGGTCGAGGAATTTCTGCACCGGCGGCATGCCGTGGCCCATCATCATCTCGACCGGGCAGGCGATCGACACCGTCCCGCCGCTGTCGACGATCATGCCGATCTCGGTGTCGTTGAGCGTGGTGCAGTGGATGTAGGTCGTGTCGGGACCGAGCAGCCCCGCCTCGCCCATCTCCTGCACCTTGCCGTCGAGCCCGTAGCTGCCGACGCCGACGTGGGTGGTGATGCGTGCCCCGGCCTCGCGGGCCAGCTTCCAGTGGTCGCGAGTGATCTCGAAGTCGGTGAACTCGGGTCCTGGCGCGGCCAGTGCCAGCGTGAGCAACTGGTCCTTCGAGGAGAAGTGCTCGGTCGCGGCCCGGACGAACCAGCTCGGCTGCCGCTCCTCCCACTTGCCCCACCAGGGGAAGCCGTAGGCGAACACCGAGCGCATCTGCGAGTCGCGCAGCGCCTGGACCACGGCGTCAGTGTGCGCCGGCGAGCCCTGGATGTGGGACCAGTCGAGGAGGGTGGTGACACCGGCGTCGATGGCGCCGAGCGCCGAGAGCAGGTTGCCGACGTAGGCGTCCTCGGGCCGTAGGGCCGGCGCGAGCTTGTGCAGGACGTGCGAGATGTAACTGGTGCGTCCCTCCAGCGGCACGTCGGTGCCGATGTTGCGCAGAATCCCCTCCCAGATGTGGCGGTGGGTGTCGACGAACCCGGGCATGACGATGGTGTCGGTGGCGTCGATCAACTCGGCGTCGGTGGCCTCGATGCCGTGCCCGATCTCGACGATCCGGTCGCCCTCGATCAGCACGTCGGCGCCGTGCCGGTCGCCGATCGTCGGGTCCATGCTCATCACGACACCGCCGCGCAGCAGCGTGCGCGCGGTCGGCACGACCTGCACCTGCCCGGTGGGGTAGAACTCCGGCAGTTCCGTCACCTGCTCGTCGCGGCGGCCGACCGTCAGGCGGCGGACCCGCTTGTAGTTGCGCTTGGTCAGCTCCTTGAGGTCGCCGACCTGGAACAGCGCGATGCCGATCAGCACCAGCGCGCCGATGATCATCAGCCCGTGCTCGGTCGACAGGCCCAGGAACGGCAGGGCGCTGATGATCATCGCCAGCAGCACCGACGCGACCGCCGACCCACCGAACGTCGCGCGGCCGCCGCTGAGCGCCGCGCCACCGAGGACGGCGGCGGTGATCGAGTTGAGGGTGTAGCTCGAACCGATCGAGGCGTTGCCGATCCCGGTGCGGGCCATGACGAAGAACGCGGCGAGGGTGGCGAACAGCGCCGACAGCAGCAGGGCCCTTACCCGGATCCAGGTGGTCGGCACGCCGCTGCGGCGGGCCGCCCGTTCGTCGAACCCGGTCGCCCGCAGCCGCAACCCGGATCCGCTGCCGTGCAGCCAGATGTCGAGCAGGACGGCGGCGACGACCACGACGATCAGGGCGACGGGTACGGGTCCGATGCTGGTCAGCAGCAGACCGGTGAACCCGCGGTCGATCGTGCCTCCGGGCGTGCCGCGCAGACTCAGCGAGATGCCGTCGAGGATGCTCAGCGTGGCCAGGGTGGCGATGATCGAGGGGATCTTGACCCCGCGCACCAGGCCGGCGTTGACCAGCCCGACGGCCAGGCCCGCGAGCAGCACCAGGCCGGCGCCCAGCAGGATGCGCCCCGTGCCGCTCTCGGCCGAGATGACGAACGAGGCGATGACGACGCCGAGGCTGATCGTGGCGCCGACCGACAGGTCGAGGTAGCCGACCAGCAGCGCGTGGGTCTGGGCCATCGCCACCAGGGCGAGCGGGACGGCGAGCACGAGGATGCTGCGCAGGTTGCCCGAACCGAGGAATCCGGGGAAGCGTGACGAGGTGTAGGCGGCGACGACCCCGATCAGCACCAGTTGCAGCACGACCGGCATCCACAGGCGGACGCGGACGATCTTGCGCCACTTGTTGATGTCACGGGCGTCGCGCGCGACCTTGCGGACCGCCTGACGGGCGGCATCGACCCGACGGCTCATGCGTCGGCCGTTGCGGACGATGACTTCGGCATGGCGACCCCCAGGGGTGAGCGGCCCGACTTGGACAGACCCGGGCCCCGCACGATGGCTTCGACGATGCGCACCTCGTCGAGTTCGTCGCCGGGGATCTCCTCGATGATCTGGCCGCGCGACATGACCAGCACGCGGTCGCACAGGCCGGCCAACTCGATCGGGTCGCTGGACTTGACCAGGACGGCGGCGCCCCGGTCGGTCTGGACCCGCAGCGCCTCGTAGATGTCGAACCGGGAGCCGACGTCGACGCCCTGGGTCGGTTCGTAGGCCAGAATCACGGCCGGTTCACGCAGGAAGGTTCGCGAGATCGAGACCTTCTGCTGGTTGCCGCCCGAGAGGAACTCGACCGGCTGCTCCAGCGATGGCGTGCGAATCCGCAGTCGCTCGACGAGGCCCTCGACCGCGCGACGTTCGTGGCGGCGGCGCAGCAGTCCGCCGCGCGTGAAGCCGCCCAGTGACTGGATGGTGGCGTTGACGCGGACGCCGAGCACGGGCATCAACGCCTCGCCCTTGCGGTCGCCCGGCAACAGCACGATGCCGGCCTTGACGGCCTCGCGGGTCGACACCAGCGACAGGTCGCGTCCGTCGCAGACGACGTGGCCGGTCTTGGGCGGCACGCGTCCGGCGAGGCAGTCGAACAACTGCGGTTGACCGTTGCCCTCGGCGCCGGCGATGCCGACGGTCTCGCCCGACTGCAGCGTGAAACTGACCGGCCCGAAGGACTGGCCCTGCAGCGCGTCGACGACCAGTACCTCGCGCGGCTCGACGTCCGAGGGAGCGGCGTGCGGGAAGGCGGACTCGAATGGGCGCCCGACGATCAACTCGACCAGGTCGTCCTCGGTGGTGGTCCGCGCGTCGTGGGTGCCCTGGCTCAGCCCGTCGCGCAGGACCGTGATGCGGTCGGCGATCTCGAGCACCTCGGGCAGCCGGTGGCTGACGTAGACCACGCCGACGCCGCGGTCGCGACAGGCCGAGATCGTGCGGTGCAGCGCCTCGACCTCGTTGGGGCCCAGCGCCGTGGTCGGCTCGTCGAGCAGCAGCACCTTCGGGTCCGACACCAGTGCCTTGGCGACCTCGAACATCTGCCGGTCGGCCAGGCTCAGCATCCCGGCGGGGGCGTCGGGGAACAGTTCGATGTCGAGGTCGAGTTCGGCCAGCCGCTGGCGGGCCCACTTCTTGCGACGCCAGTACGGCGCCCGACCGCCCGTGGGCGCGGCCAGGAACAGGTTGTTCTTGACCGGTTCGGGCAGCACCAGGGAGGTGTCCTGGTACGCCGTCGCCAGCCCGAGCCGGCGGGCGAGCGCGGGGGAGTCCCTCCGCAGTGCCCGCCCGCCGATCTCGATGCTGCCGCGGTCGGGTTCGACGAACCCGCTCGCGATCCCGAGGAGGGTCGACTTGCCCGACCCGTTCTCGCCGACGAGGGCGTGGACCTCGCCGGCGCGACAGTCGAAGTCGACGTCGCTGAGCGCCCGGACGGCCCCGAACTGCCGGGACACGCCGCGCATGCGCAGCACGACCTCGCCTGCACTCGACCCTTCCTCGGGATGCGTGGCCATCAGCTGGCCGGGTACATCTGGGCGAGCACGTCGGAGGGCACCAGCGAGGTGCCCGACACCGTCGGCGTCACCCGGTCGGGGTCACAGTCGGACTCGCTGACCTGGCGCATCACGTGCGGCACCACGATCTCCGCTGGCGGCTCGAAGCCCTGCTGCATCAGCATCGCCGTGGTCACCGCGATCCTGGACTGGAACGTGCCGCCCGCCGAGTACCAGATCTGGTAGTTCGGGTTGCCGCGTTCGACCCAGTCGCAGAACAACGTCTGCTCGTCGGTGCGGACCGTGATGACGAGGTCGTCGAGCTCGACACCGACCGTCTCGTAGGCGTCGAGTGCCGTGAACAGGCCGTCGGCGTACTCGTAGCTGAATCCGGCGATGTCGGGGGTGGACGACAGCCAGCCCAGCACGGTCTGCAGGGCGATGTCGTTGACCCAGTACGTGTCCGCCGGTTCCGAGACCAACTCGATCCCGTCGTTGAGCGCGGCGATCTCGCACTCCTGCCAACCGGCCGACAGCGCGTTGCCGGGCGTGCCACCCATGATGCCGATGGTGCCCTCGCCGACCTCGGTGTTGATGATCTCGGCGAAGCTCTCGCCGAGGGCGCACAGGTCCTCACCGATGATGGTGGTGTAGTCCTCGCCCGGGATCAGCGAGCCGTCCTGACTGGGCAGACCGACCCAGCCGGCCGAGTAGGGGATGTAGGGGATGCCGGCGGCCTCGGCCTCGAGGATCGCGTCCGCGATCGCGACGCCGTGGTCGGGGTAGCCGATGATGAAGTCGACGCCACGCTGGATCAGGAACCGGATGTCACCGGCGGCGACCGCCGGGTCCTCGTTCCACTGTGCGTCGCGGGACACGATCGTCCCGATCTCGGGGTAGCTCAGCGCCTGCAGGATCGCCTCCATGTGGGTCACCTGCCGCCACACGTTGAGGCGACCGCCGTCGGCGACACCCATGACGAGTTCGCCACCGCTGCCGGTGTCGCACTCGACGGTGTTCCAGCAGGCGAGCGCGGTCTCGATGGTTGCCGCATCGACGTCCTGCGACGCCCGTGCGATCGAGGCCAGGACGATGTCGGGGACCTCGTCGACGGGCCCGAGTGCCCGTTCGACGAGTGCCGGGTCGGCGTCGGTCGACTCGCCGTAGGCGGCGAGGTCGCCGCCGTCGGTCATCTCGCCGTCGTCGGTGGCCTCCTCGCTCGGTTCCTCGCTTGCCGGCTCCTCCTCGGTCTCGGTCTCCTCCGGTTCCGCGGCAGCCTCATCGGGCTCCTCGGGTTCGGCGTCGTCACCGCATGCCGCAAGCGTCAGCGCCAGCACGGCAAGGACCGAGACGTACTTGTTGAAGCGTCTCATCGGTTCTCTCTCCCAGTTCTCGTGGACCATTTCGATGCGCGTGTGGTGCGGGTCGGTCAGGTCCCCCCGATCCCTCCTCCCCCTATCCCCCTCCTCCTGCGGCCGCCGCGTGCCGCGTGCCGCTCCCGCGGTCGCGGATGACACGCTCGACGCCCTTGATGATGCGATCGCCGGACACCAGCATTCCGCCGACGATCACCACCCCGAACACGACGAACTGCAGCGCGGTCGGCAGCCCCATGACCCGCATCATCTGGTTGAGCGCGGCCAGGAAGAAGGCGGCGGCCCAGGTCGACAGGGGACTGGCCAGCCCGCCGGTCAGCGACGCACCGCCGATCACCACGGCGGCGATGGGGCCCAGCAGATAGGGCGCGCCGACCGTGACGCCGGGGCTGCGCAGGAACGCGGCCAGCAGGATCCCGGCGGACGCGTACAGCATGGCGGCGGTCACGTAGGCGCCGACCTGGTAGAGGTTGACGCGCAGGCCCGTGACCGTGGCGGCCGTCGGGTTGGCGCCCACGACCTGGAAGCGCCGGCCGATCGCGGTGAACCGGAACACCAGCACGGCGAGCGCGGTGAGCACCACGCCGGACCAGAACACGTAGGACAGCCCGAGCAGACGGTTCGAGGTCCACGCCGACAGCGCCGGTGGGACCGACGACTGCACCGCGATCGAGGTGTAGTAGCGGTTGACCACGCCGGTGACGACCTGGCCGACGGCCAGCGTGACGATCAGCGCGTTGAGCTTCAGGCCGCCGATCAGGATCCCGTTGACCAGTCCGACGAGGGCCGCCGCGCCGAGCGCGGTCAGGATCGCCGTGCCGATCCGCCCGTCGCTGCCCTGCCCGACCCCGACGACCAACAGGCCGGCCAGCGTGAAGGTGCCCGGCACGGACAGGTCGATGCCGCCGGTCATGATGACCAGCATCTGTCCGAGTGCCGCGACCGCAAGGAAGGTGCCGTAGGGGGCGATCGCGCCCATGGCGGCGCTGGTGAGCGTGGCCGGGGCCCAGACCGCGGCGACCACGACGAGCAGCACGATGGCGAGGTAGACCGGCAGGTAGCGCGAGGCGACCACGAACGAGGTCAGCGCCGATGACGGGCCGCGGGACGACGCGGTGCGCACGGCGGTCATCGGCCGCTCCCTTCAGCGGTCCGGACCAGCGCTTCGGCGCCCGTGTCGGTCAGGCGTTGCCGTGCCGTGGTCGCCAGTCGGCGCACGTTCGGCACGTCGGCGTCGAGTTCACCGGCCCGCACGCGGGCCTGGCCGGCCACGAACACCCAGTCGACGTTGGAGGCGTCCATGCCCCACACCACGGCACCGATCGGGTCGTTGACCGGATGGATGTTGGGCAGGTCCGTGCGCAGCACGACGAGGTCGGCCTGCTTGCCGGGTTCGATGCTGCCGGTGACGGCGTCGAGGCCGGCCGCCCTGGCGCCGTCGATCGTGGCGAAGCGGATGACCTCGCGCGTGCCGAGCAGGTCGGGCAGCCCGGCCTTGCCGGCCAACTTGAGGTCGAACATCGCGGCGTGCTGCAACGACTGCAGCGCGCGCATCGCCGTGAAGACGTCGCCCGGTGCCGGCATCTCGTCGCCGGTGCCGAGCCCCGGCCGCACCCGGCGGTCGAGCAGCGCCTGCAGCGGCGGCGTGCCGAGACCCGTGGCCATCTCGTAGGAGGGCGCGAGCACGAGTGCCGCATCGCTCGAGCCGAGGGCGTCGAGGTCGGCCTCGTCGAGTCGGGTCGCGTGCACGAGCGTGATGTCGGCGCCGAGGAGTCCCCGCCCCGCCACCGCCGCGACCGCGCCGCGGTGCGCGTCCGCGGTACCCGCGGGTGCATGGACGCGCAGACCCAGACCGCGGGCCTGCGCCCAGGCGGCCGCGACTGCTTCGAGGTCGTGCGGGTGCAGGGCGGGGGAGCCGAACGCCAGGTCGGTGAGCGGTCGGGGCGTGCCGGCCAGGTCGGTCGCGAGCGTGCGCCAGGCATCGGGGTCGAGGTCGCCGTCGGGCGCCCAGGCCGGACGGCTGGGCACGAACACCGTGCGGACGCCCGCGTCGGCGTGCGCCTGCAACGCCGCCTCGAGGTAGCGGGCGTCGAGGTGGACGTCGGCCCAGTCGACCACCGTCGTGACCCCGGACGCGAGCGCGGCGAGCAGGCCGAGCAGCGTTGCGGCATAGACGTCGTCGGGCTCGTGACGCGGACCGAGCGTGGCGAGGTGGCTCGTTCCCGGGCGGTCGTCGACGGCCTTCATCAGGCTGCGCCACGCCGAACGGTGCGCGTCGACGAAACCGGGCAGCACGACCCGGTCGGTCGCGTCGACGACCTCGGCGTCGCGGGCACGCAGACCCGCGCCGACCTCGACGATGCGGTCGTCCTCGATCAGGACGTCGCCCGTCACCAGGTTCGATGTACGCGCGCCCAACGTCAGCACGGTGCCGCCGCGCAGCAGCGTCCTCACCCTCGACCTCTCCGCGACCACATGGCCACGCCACCCTCCCGCTCTCCGACCCCCGTCGTAGCAAGCTACGGGCTCTTGGTCGTGGAATGCAGACGTTTGCAATGCAAATTGCTTGCTGACTCAACTACCGCACGCGCCGCATGCACCACCGCGCGGCGCGAGCCCGAGCGGCCGTCCCCCGGCCGCCGATTGGGCGTGCGGCCGCGACTCGGGCACGGTGCGTCGTCGGCGGGACCGACGCGAAGGGGAGCCGGACATGGACGAGGCCGTCGAACGGCTCGCGACGGCCGCCGAGCGGTTGCTCGCGACGGCCGGGCCGTCGCGGGCCGAGCTGGCCTTCGCCTTCGACGATCCGGGCCGCAGCCACTGGACCTACCTGCCCGGCGTCCGGCCGGGCGCGGCGCTGGTCGACCTCGACCGCGAGGGGTCGAAGGCCGTCCACGGCCTGCTCGTGGCCACGGTGTCGGTCCACACGCACGTGCAGGTGGCCGCGATCATGGGGCTCGAGGACCCGCTCGAACGCATCGACGGCGAGGACCGCCACGCGGGTGACTACTGGGTCGCCGTCTACGGCACGCCCGGCGACCGTGCCTGGTCGTGGCGGCTGGGCGGTCACCACGTGTCGGTACGGGCGACGGTGGTCGACGGCCACCTTCGCACGACCCCGCTGTTCCTCGGCGCGAACCCGGCACGCGTCGCCCACGACGGCATCGTCGTCAGCCGCCCGCTCGCGCCCGAGGAGGAGTTGGGGTTCCGCCTGCTCGCGGCGCTCGACGATGGGCAGCGCCGTGCGGCGGTCGTCGCCGCTCAGGCCCCACCCGACATCGTCACCGGTGATGCGCCCTTCCTCGACGCCCTACCCCCGCACGCCGGGGTGCCGCTCGGGACGCTCGGCGGCGAGGCACGCCGACTCGCCCGCCGCCTCGTGGCCACCTACCTGCAACGGCTGACGCAGCCGGTGGCAAGGCACTATCTCGACGACCTGCTGCCGCACATGCTCGGCGACCTGCGCTTCGCCTGGGCCGGCGACCGCGCGCCGGCGGTGCCGGGCCGTCCCGGGCAAGGCCACTACTACCGTCTGCAGGGTCCGCGCTTCCTCGCCGAACTCGACAACACCCAGAACGGTGCGAACCACGTCCACACCGTCTGGCGCGACCCCGAAGGCGACCACGGCCTCGACCTGTCCTGATCGCTGTCGGGGTACGGTGTAGCCACGTTCCGTCGCCCGCGCGGGCAGGAGGTTCGGCGTGCCGGTGTCCGAGATCCCCGAGGCTCTCAGCTACGACGACGTGTTGCTCGTCCCGCAGGCGTCCGCCGTCCTGCCCCGCGACGTCGACATCGCGACGCGCCTGCACGCGCGCATCGGTCTCCGGCTGCCGCTGCTCTCGGCCGCGATGGACAAGGTGACCGAGGCCGACATGGCCGTGGCGCTGGCCCGCCAGGGCGGCCTCGGCGTGATCCACAAGAACAACACGATCGAGACCCAGGCCGCCATGGTCGAGGCCGTGAAGCGCTCCGAGTCGGGGTTCATCCTCGACCCGGTCACACTGCGGCCACAGGATCCGGTCGACACCGCCTTCGAGTTGATGGCCCGCTACAAGGTCTCGGGGTTCCCGGTCGTCGACGACGCGGGGCACCTGGTCGGCATCGTCACCAACCGCGACCTGCGCCTCGACACCGAGTCCGGCCACCCCGTGTCGGAGTACATGACCTCCGATCGCCTGGTCACGGCCCAGCCCGGCACCACGCTGGACCAGGCACGCGACCTGATGCAGCGCCACCGCGTCGAGAAGTTGCCGATCGTCGGCGACGACGGCGTGCTGACCGGGATGTTCACCTTCAAGGACATCGAGAAGGTGCGCATGTACCCCGCGGCGGCCAAGGACGCCCGGGGCCGACTGCTGTGCGCGGCCGCGGTCGGGGTCGGCCCCGAGGGCGAGGAACGCGGCGAGGCACTCGCCGCCGCCGGTGTGGACCTGATCGCGATCGACTCCTCGCACGGCCACTCGGCCGGCATCCTCGAATTCGCCGCCAAGCTCAAGGACCGGCTGCCGGACGTGGTGCTGATGGTCGGCAACGTCGCCACCGGCGATGCCGTCCGCGCCTGCGCGGATCATGGCGCCGACATCGTCAAGGTCGGGGTCGGGCCGGGCTCGATCTGCACCACCAGGGTCGTCACCGGCGTTGGCATGCCGCAGTTCAGCGCGGTCATGGAGTGCGCCGAGGTCGCGGCCGAGATCGGCATCGCGTCCGTCGCCGACGGCGGCGTGCGCTACTCCGGCGACCTCGTCAAGGCCCTCGCGGCCGGCGCCACGGCGGTCATGGTCGGCAACCTGCTGGCCGGTACCGACGAGTCGCCCGGCGAGCAGGTGCTGGTCGGCGGCCGCCGCTACAAGGAGTACCGGGGGATGGGCTCGATCGACGCGATGCGCGCCGGGTCGGCCGACCGCTACTTCCAGAACGACAAGTTGGCCGGCAGCGCCCGCGAGGCCGCGGCCCAGCCGTCGAAGCTGGTGCCCGAAGGCGTGTCCGGTCTGCTGCCCTACCGGGGGTCGCTGGCCGAGGTGACCGCCCAACTCGAGGGCGGACTGCGGGCCGGCATGGGCCTGGTCGGCGCGCCCGACCTGCCCACACTGGTCGCGAAGGCGAAGTTCGTGCGACAGTCGGCGGCGGGGGCCCGCGAGTCCCACGTCCACGACCTCGACGTGGTGCACGAGGCGCCCAACTACTCGGTGCCGGGACAGCACTGACCACCATCGCGACGGTCAGACTTCGGCGTCCAGTTCGGTGAAAGGGCAGCCGGGGCAGAAGGTCTCGCAGCAGTCGACGCGCTCGCCGGCCCCGTAGGGGCAGTGTCGGCACCCTGACCCACAGCACTCGCCACGGCCGGCGAGGTAGGCGGCCGTGAACACGAACGCGCCGGTCGTGGGGTCGAGGTAGCCCGGTTCACCGGCGCGCAACGCGGCCTCGTGGGCCAGGATCGCCGCATCGAAGCCGGGGTCGTCGGGCGCGAAGCGTTCCGTCAGCGGCCGGCGGCGCTCTCCCAGTGCCCGCCAGGGCTCCGGCATCGGTTGGGCGGCGCTCACGCGGTCTGCCGCCACGTCCTCGCCGCGTCGAGGGCCACCGCGACCCCGTGCGCGTCGACGTCGGGGACGACGAGATGGGCGACCGCCTGGATCTCGGGCGGCGCCTGGCCCATCGCGATCGCCGTCCCGGCGACCTCGAGCATCGAGCGATCGTTGGCCGCGTCGCCGATCGCGACGGTCTCGTCCAGGTCGATCCCGAGGTACTCGGCGGCCCGCGCCAGCGCCCGGCCCTTGTCGGTGTCGGGATGGGTCGCGTTGACGAAGTGCAGGTGTGGCACGCGCGGCGAGTCCGCGTGCCCGGGGACCAGGCCCAGCCGGGCGATGCCGGCGACGACATCGGCCACCGTTTCGGTGTCGAACACCGTCATGGTGATCTTCGGCACGACGTGGCCGGCGAGCTGGGCCGCCTCGGTCAGCACCCCGGACGGCTCGTGGCCCAGCAGGGTCCAGTGGTCGCGGGCGCGCTCGTCCCACGCCGACACCCAGTAGCCCTCGTCGGTGTACACCTCGAGGTAGGCGTCGTCGCGGGTCCTGGCGAAGCCGAGCAGCGCGTCGACCTGCCCGAGCGTCAGCGACCACGCGGCGATCGTGCGACCCTCGGCACGTACCTCGGCGCCGTTGTGGAGCAGGTGGGGGCCGGTGGCCCGCAACTGCTGCCACAGGGCTTCGACGCCCAGCCGGGCGCGGCCCGTCGCGAAGCCGACCTTCAGCCCGGCCGCCTGTGCGGCCGCCACCGCCGCTGCGACCTCGTCGGTCGCCTCGGCGCGCGGGCCGATCAGGGTGCCGTCGACGTCGCAGACCACGTAGGCCGGTGTGGCCGGCCGCCAGGCGTCGAAGCGTCCCCCCGGCCGGATGTCGTCCGGGAGCATGCGTGCGGAGCCCGTCATGTCAGCCGAGCGCCTTGACCTGGCCGAAGCGCTCCTCGTAGTTGCTCAGGTTGGTGTTGAGCGCGTTGAGCACCCGCCCGACCATCGTCGGCGCGATCCGCACACGGCTGACGACCTCGGCGTTGACCTTGCCGGCCTCGCCGGCGGGCAGCAGTTGGCAGAAGTCCAGGGTGAACTCGTGCGGGGAGTGCGACACGACCAGGAAGTTGGCGTAGGTGCCGTGCTTGCCGTCGTCGGGGACGACGACCTGGACCTGCGGCTGCTGTCGTGGCTGATCGGGCTTTGGCTGGTCGGACATGGTGCGCCTTCACGTCGTGGCGGGCACGGGACACGTTGTCGTCGAGGCTATCCGCCGGCCGGAGGAGCGGGCCCGCCACGCCTAGGCTGGCCGTCTCCCGCCGCTGCACGACCGGACGAAAGTGCCCCGATGTCCCTCGGCCCTCTGACCGACGCCGTCGCCGACGCGACCACCCAGGCTGTGGCGCTCGTCCCGCGCATCTGGGACCGCGACCACACGGTCTGGCGCGACGACCCGACCGAGATCAGCGACCGGCTGGGCTGGCTCGACGCACCGGAGCGCGCGAAGGCGGTCGTCGGCGAACTGCAGCGGCTGGCGGCCGACGTCGTCGCCGACGGCTTCACCGACGTGCTGCTGGTCGGGATGGGTGGTTCGTCGCTGTACCCCGAGGTACTGGCCACCGTGTTCGGCCCTGCCGCGGGGCACCCCCGGCTGCGCGTCCTCGACTCGGTCGACCCGGCCGCCGTCGTCGCCGTCGAGCGCGAACTGCCCTGGCAGGCGACGTTGCTGGTCCCGGCGTCGAAGTCGGGCGGGACGGTCGAGATGGCCTGTCACCTGGCCCGGTTCGCGCAACGCCTCGACGAGGTGCACGACACCGGCGGCGGTCGCCACATCGTGCCGATCACCGATCCCGGCAGCGCTCTGGAGCGGGAGGCGACCGACCGTGGCTACCGGGCCGTCGTGCACGGCCAACCCGACGTCGGCGGCCGGTTCAGCGCACTGACCCCCTTCGGGCTGCTTCCGGCGGCATTGCTCGGCCTCGATCTCGAAGCCCACCTCGCTCCTGCGCGCCGGGAACTCGAGGCCGCGCGTAGCACCGATCCCGACGTCAACGGACCGGCCGTCCTCGGCGCCACCCTCGCCGCGGCCCACCAGGCCGGCCGCGACAAGCTCGTGCTGGTCCTGCCCGACGAGATCGCCGGCTTCGGCCTGTGGATAGAGCAGTTGGTCGCCGAGTCGACCGGCAAGGAAGGCAAGGGAATCCTGCCGGTCCTCGATGCCGATCTCGACAACATGGACCGATGGGGTGACGATCGGCTCGTGGTCGTGCTCGGCGAGGAAGCGACCGCCGACGAGATCGCCCGTGCCGGCCACCCCGTCGTCCACCTGCCGTGGTCGGGGCCCGAGCAGCTCACGGCCGAGGTGGCACGCTGGGAGTTCGCCACCGCCGTCGCCGGGGCGCTGCTCGGCATCAACCCGTTCGACCAGCCCGACGTGCAGTCGGCCAAGACCGCGACCGACGAGGTGCTCGCCGAGGGCCGGGACCTGCCGCCGACCGGCCGTGCCGGCGACGTGCTCGACGACGTCGGGCGGGGCGACTACGTGGCCCTGCTCGGGTTCGTCACACCTGGCGGTGACGACGAGACCGCGATTCGCGCCGCGGCCGGGCGCCTGCGCGCGCGCCTCGGTGTCCCGGTGACGGTGGGAATCGGGCCGCGCTACCTGCACTCGACCGGCCAGTTGCACAAGGGCGGACCGGACACCGGCCGGTTCCTGGTCGTGGTGGGTGACGACGGGGTCGACGTGGACATCCCGGGCCGCGAGTTCAGCTTCGGCCGCCTCAAGCGGGCCCAGGCGGCCGGCGATCTCGCCGCCCTGCAGGCCGCCGGACGCCGTGCCGTGCGGATCACCGTCGACGACCTCGCGAGCCTCTGAGCGGGCGGCCGACACCTGTCTGCATCAGACGCAGGCAGGTCCCTCTGGGGATTGTTCCAGCAAGCCGGCGTCGCGGTGCACGCCAACGATCTGGTGTGTGAGCGAGGCGACGAGGTGCCCCTCGGCCTCGATCCGACTGTGGTAGCGGTCCAGGCCGCGCGGTGCCGGCCCGCCTGTCCACTCTCCCCAGCGGTTGAACCGCGATCCGTGGCAGGGGCCCTCGAACCAGCGTGAGGTCTCGCACCAGCCCACCAGGCACCCGCAGTGGGGCGAGGCCACGGACACCACCATCAATCCGACGTCGTCGTCGAGGATCGGGTGGTCCTCGCCGTCGGGTCCGTACCGCTCGAAGGCCCAACCTTGCCGCGATCGGTAGCGGGGCTCCCACCGCAGCACCGCCAGCCTGCCAGTCTCGGTGGGATGCAGCACGGGCCCGTCGGCGGCGTGCTCGGCCAGCACCTCGGCGTCGCCCAGGTCGACCTCGGCGAGCGGAAGACCATGCTCGTCGACCGGTTCGGGGCGACGTCCGTACCACCAACCGGCCAGGAGCAGTCCGGCCCCCACGCCCGCGGTGCCGGAGAAGAACTGGCGCCGCGCGAAGCCACCTTGCGGCGTGGTCGGTGTCCGTTCGGGTCCAGGCGCGGGCGCCGGTGTCGTGATGGTCGTCGGGGGACCCTGGACCACCGGCAAGGCGGCGCCACAGCGGCCGCAGAACGCTGCCGCTGCAGGGACGGCGTGGCCGCAATCGCCGCAGTGCTCGCTGCCGTCCATGAGCGCCCCTCCGCGCCCCGACCGTAGCCATACCGCGCACGTACGTCGCTGTCGGCCGGGAACGTTCGGCCGGCAGGGTCGGTGTCGGGATCTGTGTGGACGGGGCCTTCGCCTCTGAACGGAGGGTCATCGTCGGCGCACGATTGGCGGGACGGGCCGGGACCGTCTCTGCCGCCGATCCCGCGTCCAGCCCGTCGGGAGGCCGCAATGCCAGCCGTCGAAAGCCGCACCGAGGACCTGCGCGAGCAGGCGATCAGGCAACTCGGCAGGCGCACCGAGTTCGCCTACCACCTGACCGCATTCGTGCTGATCAACAGCGCCCTGGTCGCCGTATGGTTCATGACCGGACGACCGTTCTTCTGGCCGATCTTCCCGATGCTGGGCTGGGGCATCGGCGTGTTCTTCCACGCCATGGACGTCTACCGCCGGCCCTACTCCGAGGAACGGATCGAGCGGGAGATGGCACGCCTCGAACAGCGAGGGGGCGAGTGGCCGCGCGACGAGGTCTGACGGATCGCCGCGACCGGTGCGTGGTGGGCGGTGAGGGGCTCGAACCCCCGACCTCCTCGGTGTAAACGAGGCGCTCTAGCCAGCTGAGCTAACCGCCCGGAATCGGCCGCACGCTACCGTGATGGGCGATGTGCTGCCTCGAGGGTGCGCAGGTCGGAGGGGCGTGGAATGAGGGCGGCTCGCCTGCACGCGGTCGGGGACGTGCGCGTCGAGGACGTCACCGACCCGGTCCCCGCCGGGCACGAGAGCCTGGTGCGGGTGACGGCCGTCGGGCTGTGCGGCTCGGACCTGCACTGGTTCGGCGAGGGCGGCATCGGCGACGCCACGCTGTCCGAACCGCTGGTGCTGGGCCACGAGTTCGCCGGCGTGGTCGAAGGCGGTCCGTCACACGGCCGGCGGGTCGCGGTGGACCCGGCCGACCCGTGCGGGCGGTGCGAGCAGTGCCTCGCGGGCAACCGGAACCTGTGCACCGACCTGCGCTTCGCGGGTCACGGTCACACGGACGGCGGGTTGCGCGAGCTCATCGCCTGGCCGAGCGAATTGCTCCACCCCGTGCCGGACGCGATCGGCGATGCCGACGCCGCGATGCTCGAGCCGCTCGGGGTGGCGCTGCACGCCGTCGACCTCGGCAAGGCACGCCTCGGCGCGACGGTCGCCGTCGTCGGCTGCGGACCCATCGGCTTGTGCGCCGTCCAGCTCGCCCGGCTGGCCGGCGCGGACCGCGTGATCGCGGTGGAGCCGCGCGCACACCGCCGGGACGCCGCGACACGACTCGGGGCGGACCTCGCGATCGACGCCGACGAGCCAGAGGTCCTCGCGGCGATCCAGGACGCGACAGGGGGTCGGGGGTGCGACGTCGTGCTCGAGATCGCCGGCAACGACGCCGCGGTCGGGTTGTCCGTCCAGGCCGCCGGGCAGGGCGCGACGGTCGTGCTCGCCGGCATCCCCGACGACGACTCGACGACGTTCCCCGCGTCGGTGGCGAGGCGCAAGGGGCTCACGCTCAAGCTCTCCCGCCGGATGAAGGAGATGTACCCCCGCACGATCCGTCTCGTGGCGTCCGGACGGGTCGATGTCCGCGCGGTCGTCACCGCCACGTACCCGCTCGCGGACACGGGCGAGGCGTTTCGCGTGGCGCAGGCCCGCGAGGGGCTCAAGGTCGTCGTCGAGCCGGCCCGGTAGCCCTTAGGCTCGCGGGTTCACGCGACCGAGTGAGGCGTTGAGGATGGCCGAGACCGTCGGCGACTGGCTGGCGCTGCTGCACGAGCTGTACCCGCCGGCCGAGGCGATGAACTGGGACAACGTCGGCCTTCAGGTCGGTGACCCGGCCTGGTCGGTTGCCCGCGTCCTGGTCGGCCTCGACGTCACCAGCGCCGTCGTCGAGGAGGCCGCGGCCGAACCGCACACGCTGGTGCTGGCGCACCACCCCCTGATGTTCCGGCCGCTGACGGCCCTGACGCCGACGACCCCGTCGGGGCGCATCGCCCTCGCGGCCGCCCGGGCCGGGGTCGCCGTGGCCGCGGCGCACACCAACCTCGACGTCGCCCGTGACGGGGCGGGGACCTCGGACCCGGTCGCGCGAGTGCTCGACCTGCGCGACGTCCGGGCACTGACGACCGAACTGCGCGACGCCGGCGACCTCAAGCTGGTCACGTTCGTGCCGCCCGAAGCGCTCGACAGCGTCCTGGACGCGATCGCGGCCGCCGGAGCGGGCAACATCGGCGACTACGAGCGCTGCAGCTTCCGGGTGCGGGGAACCGGCACGTTCCGACCGCTGCCGGGCAGCACCCCCTACAGCGGCGAGGGCATCGGCGAGGACGCTGCCGAGGACGAGTGGCGGCTCGAGGTCGTGCTGCCCCGACGACGGGCCGGCACCGTGGTGGCGGCCCTGTATGCGGCCCACCCCTACGACGAGGTCGCCTACGACCTGCACGCGCTGGTCGACGGTGCCGAGGCCGGGCTCGGCCGGTTCGGTCGCCTGCCGCAGCCGACGCGGCTGGCCGAGGTCGCCGACATCGTCCGCAACCGGCTCCCCGCGCCACATCTCCGCTTCGCGGGCGACCCGGACCGCATGATCGAAACGGTCGCGGTGGTCGGCGGCGCCGGGGACAGCCACATCGGCGACGCGCTGCGGGCCGGCGCCGACGTGTACGTCACCGGCGACCTCCGCCACCACGTCACCCTCGATGCGCTCGAACAGGGCCTCGCCCTGATCGACGCCGGACACCACGCCACCGAGGTCGCCGCCGTGCCGGCCTGGATCCGGCGCCTGACCGAGGCCGCAACGGGACGGGGCCTGTCGGCACCGGTGATAGCGTCGACGATCGCGACGACTCCATGGAGGTGAGGGTGGCGGACCCCAGTGCCGAGGACCTCGAGCGCCTGCTCGAACTGCAGGCCACCGACCACCGTGTCCGCAAGGTCGAGCACATCCTCGACGACCTTCCCGAACAGCAGCAGCTGGCCGCGGCCCGGGAACGGGTCGGCGAACTCGGACGTCTGCACGCCGACCTGCGCGTCGAACTCGAACGGGCCACCGCCGAGCAGCGCCAGCTCGAACGCGAGACCGACGTGCTCATCGAGCGTCGTGACGCCGAGCGGGTCCGGCTCTACGACGGCAGCGTCACCAACGCACGCGAGCTCAAGTCGGTCGAGGCGGAGGTCGACGCGACGGTACGACGCATCGAAGAACACGAGGACTCCATGCTCGCCGTCATGGAACGGCTCGACGAACTCGAGCAGCGCGGCGCCGACCTGCTCGCACAGGCCGACGCCGAGACGACCCGGGTGTCCGAACTCGAGGTGACGCTCGACGAGTCGGCCAAGGAATGGTTGGCCGAACTCGGCGAACTCAAGGCCATCCGCGACCGGCAGGCCGGCGAGATCCCGCCGGACCTGCTGCAGCGCTACGAGCAGGCGGCCGAGCGCGGCGGCGGCACCGGTATCGGCCGCCTCGACGGCAACGCCTGCACGGCCTGTCGAATCGAGATGTCGTACGCCGACGTCGGCGAGTTGTACGCCGGGCCGCCGTTGACGACCTGCCCCCAGTGCCGCCGGCTCCTGGTGGTGGGCGAATGAGGGCCCACGGTCCCGACGGGCGGGTCTGGGACGTCGCCCGTCGCCCCGAACCCCAACGGCCCCTCGCCGGCCTGTTGCCCGGCACGACCTGGGTCGTCGAGGCCCGCACCGGCGACGAGACCCGCATGTGGCGGGCGTCGTCGCGGGGCGCCGCGACCCGGCTGGTGTCCACCGTCGCGATGGCCCTGCGCACGGGCGGGCCCAGCCCGGCCGGCGAACTCGACCGCGACGCGGTGGGGACACGGGCAGTCGACGACGACCGCGGCGAAGCGGCGTCTAGCTGACGGTTCCGTCGGCCGAGGCGATGTGGTCGAGACCGGCCGCCTTGGCGCGTTCCTTCGCCCGGTCGGCGGCGCGCAGGACCGACACCTCGTCGGGACCGTCCTCGGGGAAGCGGGCCAGGCCGTAGGCGGCATGCACCTCGAACCACTCGCCGTCGGGCAGCACGACCTGCTCGTCGTGCAACCGTTCGATCACCCGTTGGACGACCTCGCGGGTGCGCTCGCGGTCGGCGCCCGCCATCACCATCGCGACCTCGTCGCTGCCCAGCCGACAGGCGGTGAACTCGTCGCCGGCCGCGCGGCGCAGCACGTGGGCGAGCACGCGCACGGCCTCGGTCCCGGTCGGGTGCCCGTAACGCTCGTTGAGGGCGCGCATCCCACGGATGTCGGCCAGCAGGATCGTGAACGGGGTCTGTGCCTCGCGCAGGCGCCCGAGTTCCTCGTAGAAGACCCGGACGTTGAGCAGCCCGGTCACCGCGTCCTCGCTGACCGAGCGGCGCACGGCCTGGTCGCGGGCGCGGGTCAGGTCGGCCCCGGCTTCCCCGACCAGTGCCAGCAGCGGCAACGCGGCGGTGCGGGCCAATAGACCCAGCACCTCGGCGCCGGCCAGGCCGAACGCGATGTCGAGCGTCGCGTGGCCGACCACCGCGGCGCCGGCGTACAGCAGCGCCGGGCGGGTCCCGCCGGCCAGGCCGGCGAGCACCATCAACGGGACCAGCAGCCACGCCACCGTGCCGCTGCGCAGGGCGACGTGCAGGCCGAGGGTGACGGCCAGCGAGCCGACCAGGACGGCAGTGCGCACCGGCGTGGGGCGCAGCGCGGTCGTCGCGTCGGCCAGGACCTCGCGGGTCCGGCTCGGCAGCGTGGGTCGTCCCACTTCGTCCTCGTGGTCGTGTCAGTCGCGCGCGCCGGCGACGTCCCGTGCAGCGAAGGTGCGCAGGAACGTGGCGACCGCGTCGGGGTCGCGCAGGCGGCGACGTGCCACGGTAGCGCGCGGCGCGTCTGCCACGAGGACACCGAGGCCGTCGCGGCGGTCCGCCTCGCGGAACGCGTCCTCGTCGGTCACGTCGTCACCGAGCACCAGCGGCCGTGCCCCGGGGATGCGGTCGGCGATCCAGGCCAGGGCACGACCCTTGTCCACACCGTCCGGGCGCAACTCGACGACGGCTTTGCCGGCCAACACCTCGAAACCCGGTCCAGCGCCTCGTCTGGCCTCCAGCGACGCGATGACGCGGGGGAGCAGCGCGTCCCGCCGCTCGGGTGCGGCGCGCCGGTGGTGGACGGCCAACGACGCGGCTTTGCGTTCGATCTGCCAGCCGTCCTCGTCGCGCAGTAGACGGTCCAGATCCCCCGCGAGGTCGTCGAGCACGTCGGCGACGGTGTCCGGGTCGACGAACGCGGAGCGCTCACCTTCGGCGGTGCGCACCTCGGCTCCGTGGCCGCCGGCGTACACGACCGGCAGGATGCCGAGACGTTCGTCGAGTTCGGCGATCGGTCGGCCCGACACGAGCGCGACCGCGGTCCGCTGGGCCAGCACCCCGATGGCGTCGACGATCCCGGGTGCCGGTGCGGCGTCCTCGGGCCGCTCGACGATCGGGGCGAGCACGCCGTCGAAGTCGAGCACGACCAGCCAGTCCTCGGGGCGCCCGAGCTCGGCGGCCAGCTCGGCCGGGTCGTCGAGCTTCATGGCGCGCTGTGCCCGCGTTCGATGTCGGTGAGTTCGTCCGACACCCAGCGGAACACGTCGCACGAGCGCACCGCCTCGGCCATGCGCCCGATCCGTTCGCGTCGGTCGTTCTCTTCGAGGCTGAGGGCCTGGGCCATCATGTGACTGGTGCCCTCGACGTCGAACGGGTTGCAGCGCAGCGCGTCCGGTTCGAACTCCTGGGCGGCACCGGTGAACTCGCTCAGCAGCAGCACGCCCGCCTCGTTCGCGGCCGCCTGGACCGTGACGAACTCCTTGGCGACGAGGTTCATGCCGTCCTTGAGCGGGGTGATGCACATCACGTCCGCGAGGCGGTAGTAGGCGGCGAGGCTGGTGCGCGGGACGCCTCGGTAGAAGTAGTGGACGGGGACGTCGTGCCCGGGCTCGGTGAAGCGACCGTTGATGCGTCCGACCTCGGTCTCGACCTCGGTGCGCAGGTCCCGGTACTCCTGCACGTCGTCGCGGCTTGGCACGGCGATCTGGACGAACGCGATGTCGCGTGCGAGTCCGGGGTTCTCCTCGAGCAGCAGCTCGATCGATTGCAGGCGGTGGCGGATGCCCTTGGTGTAGTCGAGCCGGTCCACGCCCAGGAACACGCGCCGTCCGGCGAACTGCTCGCGCAGGTCGGCCAGTTCCTTCTCGGTCTCGGGGCGCGTGGCCAAATCGGAGAACTCGCCGGCGTCGATCGAGATCGGGTGGGCGACGGCGCGGACCTGGCGGCTGTCGGGCAGCACGATGGTGTCGCCCAGCGAGGTCACGCCGCTGAACAACTGCTGGACCGTGCGGACGAAGTTGTCGCGGTAGCGGGCGGTGTGGAAGCCGACCGAGTCGGCCGCGAGCATCCCCTGGAGCAGGCGGTCGCGCCATGGCAGACGCGCGAACAACTCCGGTGGCGGGAAGGGGATGTGGAGGAAGAAGCCGATGGGGCTCCGTGGGCTGATGCGCCGCAGCAGGTCGGGCAGCAGCATCAGGTGGTAGTCCTGCACCCACAGCAGCGGCGGTTCGTCGTGTGCGGCGACGACGTCGGCGGCGACCGCGGCGAACTTGTGGTTGACCGCCTCGTAGGCCTCCCACGAACTGCGGTCGATGACCGGTTGCACCACGAGGTCGTGGAACAACGGCCACAGGGTGCGGTTGGAGAAGCCGTGGTAGTGGCCGGCCACCTCGTCCGCGGTCAGCGACACGGCATGGAGGTCGGCGGCCAGCCCTTCGACCCGGCGCGGAACCTGGTCGGCGTCGTCGTCCCAGCCGATCCAGGCCCCACCGGTCTCGGCGATGACCGGGCGCAACGCCGTCACCAGGCCGCCCGCCGAGGTGTGCCATCCATCCTCGCCGTGGGAGACCGGCAGGCGGTTGGCGACCACCACCATGGGACGGGCGGGGCGGGCACGGGCGTCGAACGGGCTGCTCATCGGCGTGGTTCCTCCTCGCCATCGAGCCTAACCAGCCCGTGTTGCGGGGAAATGACGCATGGTCGGCCTTCCGGCCGAGAACCCGTGGTCTCGTCACCCGTCTAGGTTGGCCATGACGTGCCGGTCGAACTGCTCGCGCAGGCGGGCGGTGACCGGGCCGGGCGCGTGGAACTCGTGTTCGTCGTCGGTGCCGAACAGCACGGCGTGGACCGGAAGGACCGGGCGCGTCGCCGACACCACGAACACCTCGTCCGCGTGGCGCAGATCGTCGAGGTCCGGCGTCGACCATTCGACGTCGGTGATCTGGGCCAGGGAGCGCGCCGTGACCGAGTCGAGGATCGGTAGTCGCGCCGGGTCCGGAGTGCTGACCCGGCCGTCGTGGACCAGCATCACGGCGCCGCTGGGCAGCTCGTGCAGCAGACCACCGTCGACGACCAGCGCGTCGTCGGCATCCCGCGCCTTCCCCTGGCGCAGGACCCACTGGTTGGCGGCGTACGACAGCGTCTTCACGCCGGAGATGGCCGTGCGCCAGGGCACCTCGACGACGGCGAGCGAGATCGACGGCGGCCACGACGTCGCGCCCAGGATCCCGCGGACGGCGCCGCCGCGAGTGACGATCAGGCGCAGGGCGCCGTCGCGGTCGCCCCAGGCCGCCAGCAGGTCCGCGACCGCCTGACGGACCGGCGGCAACGGCAGGTCGAGTGCCCGCGCCGAACGGGCCATGCGCTCGAGGTGCGGTTCGAGGGCGTGGGTGCGACCGGCGCGGACGAGCATCGCCTCGAAGACAGCGTCACCGCGCAGGAACCCCTCGTCGGTCAGCGGGACGGTCGCCTCGGAGGCGGGCAGCACGCGCCCGTCGACCCACGCGATCGAGCGTCCGCGCGCGGGTTGGGTGTGGTCTGGCATGTCGTTCGGCATGCGGTCATCCAACCAGACAGGGCGGCTACGGTCCCTCGCCTCGCGCCTGGGAGCCCCGACCGATGACCACCATTGACCCTCAGCAGGCCGCCGTCATCGACGGCGTGCGCCAACTGGGGGAGCAGTTGCCGTTCAACCGCCACCTCGGCGTCGAGGTCGTCGAGGCAGTGCCCGGCCGCGCCCGGACGCGGCTGCCGGAGAACGAGGCGCTGGCCAACCACGTCGGCGGCGTGCACGCGATCGCGGAACTCGCCCCGGTCGAACTGGCCGGCGCGTTGGCGTTGTCGAGTCGCGTCACGCCGCTGTTCGAGCGCGGCTACGTCCCCGTCGTCGGCGGCCTGCAGGTCCGCTACACCGCGCCGGCCGTCGGTGACCTCGTCGCCACCGCCGAGGTCGGCGACGACGTCCTGGCGCCCGCACTGGCGGCGGTCGAGGCCGGCGACAAGCCCCACTTCGACGTCGACGTGGTCGTCACCGACACCGAGGACATCGAGGTCCTCACCGCCAGCCTCCACTTCGTGTTCATCCCGATCCAGGCCTGACGTCGAGCGTGCCCTAGGGGCGGAGAGGGAGCGGCGCTACCCTCACCGGTATCGGGAGGAGTCGGCCAGGCGGCCGCGCTGGCACGGACCTCGGTCCGTGCGGCGAGGAAAGTCCGGACTCCTCAGGGCAGGGTGCTGGGTAACGCCCAGGCGTGGTGACACGCGGAAAGCGCCACAGAAAACAGACCGCCGCGACTCCGGTCGCGGTAAGGGTGAAACGGTGAGGTAAGAGCTCACCAGCGCGGCGGGTGACCGTCGCGGCTCGGCAAGCCCCACCCGGAGCAAGGCCAAGCAGGGACAGGGTTGCCCGCCCGTTTCAACTCCCAGGTGGGCCGCACCGAGGCGTCGGGAGACCGGCGCCCCAGACAGATGGTCGCCACCGCCGGACGCGGCAACGCACCGGCGGGACAGAATCCGGCTTACCGGCCGGCTCCTCCCGAACACGACTCCACACGACGAGGGCAGGGGGTCTCGACGGGCGCGGGTACCGTGCCGCCCAATGCGTCCGCCCGCCTCGAAGGCACCTGAGATGTCCGCCACCGACGTCGACGCCGCCGCGCCAGTGCGGCCGCACGACGACAGCCCGTTCGTGCGTGCCTGCCGCGGGTTGCCGCACGACCGCGTGCCAATCTGGTTCATGCGCCAGGCGGGCCGCGCACTCGCCGAGTACCGCGCTATCCGTGAGCGCCACTCCTTCGAGGAGGTCGTGCACACGCCAGAACTGGCAGCCGAGGTGACGCTGCAGCCGGTGCGCCGCTACGGCGTCGACGCGGCGATCCTGTTCTCCGACATCGTCACACCCGTCCAGGCCCTTGGCATGGGGGTCGAGATCAAGCCGGGTGTCGGCCCGGTCGTCGACCAGCCGATCCGCAGCGCCGACGACGTCGACCGGCTGCGTCCGCTCGACCCCGAGGCCGACCTCGGCTTCGTGCTCGACACCGTCTCGATCCTGGTCGACGAACTGTCGGTGCCGCTGATCGGCTTCGCGGGTGCGCCGTTCACGGTCGCGAGCTACCTGATCGAGGGCGGCCCGTCGAAGTCCTACAGCCGCACCAAGGCGATGATGTACGCCGAGGAGGCGACCTGGCACCGCCTGCTCGAGCGGCTCGCCGACATCACGATCGCGTCGTTGACCGCCCAGGTCGGCCGCGGCGCCAGCGCCGTGCAGTTGTTCGACTCGTGGGCCGGCGCGCTGCACCCGACCGACTACACCCGCTTCGTGCTGCCCCACAGCCGCCGCATCCTCGACGAGGTCGGCGCCCTCGGTGTCCCGCGCATCCACTTCGGCGTCGCGACCGGGGAACTGCTCGGTGCGATGGCCGCCGGCGGCGCCGCTGACGTCGTCGGCGTCGACTGGCGCGTCCCGCTCGCCGACGCCCGCCGCCGGATCCCGACGGGCACCGGCATGCAGGGCAACCTCGAACCGGCCGTCTGCCTCGGCCCGTGGGACGGCGTCGAGGCCCGCGTCCGCGACGTGTTGGTCGCGGCCGACGGCGCTGTCGACCACGTGTTCAACCTCGGCCACGGTGTGTTGCCGGCGACCGACCCGGCCGTGCTCGAGCGGGTGGTGGACCTCGTCCACCGCGAGGGCCGGGTCACCGACCAGCGCGGCCACGGCGCGGGATCAGCCGATGGCTGAGTTCGCCATCGCGCTGCTCGGCGGCGCCGGACTGACCGCCGCGCTCGGCGAGCGCACCGGCGCGACCGTCGTCGCGACCACGCCCGAGGACCACCTCGAGGTGGCCGCTCGGCTCGGCGACGACGCCGACCTCGTCGTCGGCATGGCCGCCGTCCCCTGGCCGGTGCTGCCCGAACTGCACGCCGAGGGTTCGGCGACCCTGCCCGCCTACGCGGGCGTGGTCTCGTGGTACGCGCTGCCCCAACTCGGCGACGCGCTGGCCCAGGCGGTCGCACCGGGGGCGAAGGCCGGCGCACACGTGCTGGTCACCGCCCCCGATCCCGGCGAGGACACCGCCCCCGAGGACCTGATGTTCCTGCGCGAGGTCGCCGCCGCCATCGAGGCCCGCGTCGACCTCGGCTCGCGTTCGATCGCCTGGCGGGGCGAGACCCGCACGCCCACCGCCGTCGCGGCCCTGACCAGCGTCGTCGAGGCCCATGGCAAACACGACATCGTCGAGTGCCCCGTCGCCCCGGGCACCGGCGCCGACCCGGACCTGGCCGCCGCCGCCGAGGCGCTCGGCGCCCGACTGACCTGCGTCGACCTCGGACGGGCCACCCTGCTCGACCTGCTCACCACCGTCGTGGACACGGTCGCAGGCCACGAACTCGACGACGAGCCGTCGTGAGCGGCGCCGCGCCGCCGCCGGCTGCCCCCCGGACCCGCCGGACCGGTCGGCTGCGCGTCGCCGTCGTCGGCGGCGGCATCACCGGCCTCGCAACCGCGTGGCACTTGCGCGACCAGGCCGACGTCGCGGTCTACGAGGCCAGCGGACGGCTCGGCGGCGAGATCCGCACCATCGAACTCGCCGGCGCACCGATGGACGTGGGTGCCGACGCCTTCCTGGCCCGCCATCCCGAGGGCGAGCGGCTCGTGCGTGCGCTGGGGTTCGGCGACGAGGACCTCGTCGCACCCGCCACCGGTCAGGTCCACGTCTGGACCCGTGGCCGACTACGACCGCTGCCGGGCGCGACCGTCTTCGGCGTCCCCACCGACCTGCGGGTCCTGGCCCGTAGCGGCGTGCTTTCACCAGCAGCTTTGGCCCGGGCCGCGGCCGAGCCGCTGCTGCCCCGGCGTCGGCGCGTGGGCGACCGCAGCGTCGCCGCCCTCGTCGCCGAGCGGTTCGGACCGGCCGTGGTCGACGCGCTCGTCGAACCGCTGCTCGGCGGGGTCTACGCCGGACGCGCCGACCGCCTGAGCGCCGAGGCGACCGTCCCGCAGGTGTGGCGGGCGGCGTCCGAGCACCGATCGCTGTTCCAGGGCCTCGGTGCGCAGCGAGCCAACGCGGCGGGCGACGACCGCCCCGTCTTCCTGACCGTGCGCGGCGGCATGGGGCGGATCGTCGAACGGCTGCACGAGGACCTCGGCGAGCGCGTCCACCTCGACGCGCCGGTGACCGGCATCCGGCGCGCGGCCGACGGCTGGCACCTCGACGTCGCGGGTCGGCAGGTCGTCGCCGACCGTGTCGTCGTCGCGGTGCCCCCGGCAGCGGCCGCCCGTCTGCTGGTCGGCCTGGACGCCGAGGCAGCGCGCGAGCTGGCCGGCATCGCCACGGCATCGGTCGGGGTGGTCGCGCTGGCCTACGACCACGCCGACGCGGCGGACGTTCCGGCTGGGAGCGGCCTGCTGGTGCCGCGCAGCGAGGGCCGCACGATCAAGGCCGTGACCATCGCGTCGCGCAAGTGGCCCCACCACGCCGACCGCGAACGGTTCCTGCTGCGCGCCAGCGTCGGCCGCGTCGACGACGCCTCGGCGCTCGGACTCGGCGACGACGAACTGGTGGGCCGGGTCGACGCCGAGGTGCGCGAGGCACTGGACATCCGGGGCCGGGCACGTGCCTCGCTCGTCCAGCGCTGGCCGGACGCCCTGCCGCAGTACGACGTCGGTCACCGCGCGAGGGTCGATCGCATCCGCCACGCCATCGCCGCGCATCCTGGCCTACACCTCGGGGGAGCGGCCCTGGACGGGCTCGGGATCGCGGCCCGCGCCAGGGACGCCGAACACCTCGCCGACGCGGTCATCGGATAGCGCCGGATCTCACGGCTCGTACAGGTCCATGGTCACGGCGGCGATGCGGCCGTCGTCGGTCACGAACAGGTCGACGGTCCACCACTGCAGGCACGAGTCGCCGTTGTCCGCCTTCGGCTGGACGCTGACCCGCCGCAGATCCTCGACCTCGGGGGGCGGCGGCATCGGTGGCGACGCACAGTGCGGATGCTCGCCGACGGAGACCTCGACCTCGTCGGCGTCCGCCGCGACCTCGAGGGCCGAGAACGGGCCGACGTAGGCACGGAACTCTTCGACGTCGATCGGCCAGGCGGTCGGGTCGGCGAGGTCGTTGCCCGCCAACGTGCGGTGCAGTTCGGGTCCGAGACCGATCGCGACCTCGTCGGCGAAGGGGAGTGCGCTCGCGGACGGTGGGCCGGGATCGGCGGCGAAGGCGAGGAAGCCTTCGATCAACTGCCGGTCGTCCTCGGTCGGATCGCCGAGATCGTCACTGGCGTCGTCGAGCAGTTCCAGCGTCACCGGGTCGACGGGGGCGTTGCCCTGCTGGCCGACGCTGTACAGGTCGCCGCCGCGGACCTCGAGTCCGCCGAATACGTTCCACGGATGCGGGTCGTCGACGGTCCAGGTGTCAGGGAGCGCGATCGCCTCCGGATCGAGGAAGTGCGACTCGTCCGTGCGCGGAAAGACCCGGACACGGGCTTCGAGGGTTTCCCGGTCGATGCGGCACAGCATCGAATCCGGGAGGCCGCCGTCCCCCTGTCGTGCGCAGTAGATGGCGTCGTCGGTCGCCAGCAGGGTCTGCGGTGCCGCGTCCGGGAAGGGATAGGCGCGGAGGATCTCGGTCTCGGCGTGGTTGAGGAGCAGGACCTCGCCATAGCCGACGAGGTCGATGAAGTCGCGGCCGTACCGTCCCGACGCATCGCCCTGCAGGTACCGGTCCGGCGCCAGGTCGTCCAGGTTCGGCCGCGAGACCGCCCAGACACCCTCCTCCACCTCGACCCGCTGCTCGCCGCTGCCGGTCCCCGCCCGCTCGACCCCCAGACGCACGTCGAGCGGAAGGGCCGCCACCTCGTCGAGCACGCCGTCGCGGGCGGCGTCCTCGGGGCTCTGGCTCCGTGGCTCGAGCTGCGGGTCGGCCCGCTCGTCCGGAGTGGCGTCGGTGGGCTCGGGCTCACCGATGATCGGCATGCGGGTGACCGGCCCGGCGGCGAGGCCGTACGCGATCCCGATCCCGCCGGCGACCACGACCACGGCCGCGACGACCCCGGCGGCCCGGACGACGCGCAGCCGTCGCCCGCGCCGTGCGATGTCGGCGAGGTCGGGACGTGCGGCACCCCCGTCGGCGGAACGGAGCAGTTGTGCGAGGTCGTCGGTCATGACGCGCCTCCTGCGCTACGGGTGGCCGGGGGAGCGGACGCGAGTTCCTCGGCCAGGGCGGCGGAGGCGCGCTGGGTCAGCGAGGTCACGGCCGTCGTGCTGCGGCCCATCGTCTCGGCCACCTCGGCAACCGGCATCTCGAGGTAGTGCCGCAGCACCAGCACGGTGCGGTGGTCCGGCGACAGCCGCTGCAGCGCGTCACGAACGGCCAGGACGACGGCGCCGTCCGGGTCGCGGTGCTGGTCAACGGTGCCCCCGTGGGCCCGCCGGTTGGCGCGCCACTCGGCCTGGCGACGCCGGAACCTCGATCGCGCGAGGTTCATCGCGACGCGCTTCACCCAGGCGGCAGGCGCGTCGAGGTGTCGAACGCGGTGCCAGTCGCGATAGGCCCGCGCGAACGCCTCGGACGTGACCTCCTCGGCGACGGGACGGTCACCGCACCACAGCGTCAGGGCACCGACGATGCGCGGGAACTCGCGTTCGCAGAGCGCCGTGAACTCGCCGTCGTGTGTGCGCCCCATCGCCTCCCCGCGTGCCGCGGCAGCATGTTCTCATGGGTACACACGCACGGGCGGCAGGTCACGTCACGCGGGCTCGAGCAGTTCGGGTCCCTCGTTGCGGACGTTGTTGACCCGGTCGACGATCGGCGTGGCCGTCAGACGTGGCGGACCGAGCGCCGCGACCGCGTCCACCAGGTGTGGCGCGTCGTCCTCGGATGCGGTCAGCCAGTCGGCCCACAGCCGCTTCGGCAGCATCACCGGCATGCGGTCGTGCAGGCGTTCCATCTCGCCGCGGGCGGCCGTCGTGACGATCGCGGTACTGAACAACGGGTCCGGGTCGGTGACCTGCGGATCGCGCCACACGGTCCAGACCCCGGCGAAGGCAAGCGGCTCGCCGTCCGGATCCGCGAGGTGGTAGGGCTGCTTCTTGTCGCCGTCCGGCTGCGCCTGCCACTCGTAGAACCCGTCCGCGGGCAGCAGGCACCGGCGCCGCTGGAACGCCTCGGCGAACATCTTGGAGGACGCGACCGACTCGATGCGGGCGTTGATCGGTTGGCGCGACCCCTTCAAGACCTTGGTCCAGAACGGCACGAAGCCCCACCGCAGGGAGCCGAGTCGGCGCGAGCCGTCCTTCTCGATGACGGCGTAGATCTCCTGGGTCGGCGCGACGTTCCACCGCTGCGGCAGCGGCTCGGTGCGCACCTCGTCGACCTCGAACCGCTCGGCGAGCTGTTCGGGTTGCGACAACGACAGGAAGCGACCGCACATGAGGACGGGAGGCTACCGGCCAGTAGCGGACGGTTTCGGGCCGTGTCCGGGCTACTACCCTCCTAGGTCGGCCGGTACAGAAGGCTGCCGTCGACGAGGAGGCTCGGTCGTGTCCGAGGACGCGCACGAGATCGCCCAGCGCATCGTCCGTGAGGTGCTCGACGCCCACGAGGCCGAGGTTGCCCGGACCACCCCCACCCCGGACGTGACCGACACGGGCGACGCGGCGGTCGCGCACGAGATCGACCTTCGCGACACCCCGGCGGCGCTCGCCGCCGACGCCGCGGCAACCGTGCTCGACGACAGCGGTGCCCGCCAGACCGCGCGCCGCATCGTCGCCGAGGTGCTCGCCTCGCACGCCGCGGCCGAGCGCGAGGCCGTGGACTCCCTACCGGTCCTCGCCGAGGGCGAGGCATCGGGTCCGCCATCGGCGACCCCGGTGCTCCACCCCATCACGGGCCGCCCCGCCGTGCTGCCGTCACTGCCCGACGAACCCGACCTCGATGACGACGCCGACGTCGCCGACGACGCGGCGGCCATTGCGCGGCGGATCGTGGCCAGCGTGCTCAGCCAGCGCCCGAAGGCCGACGACGGCCCTCCGCCGCTCCCCGATCACGTGCGTTCACCGGCCGCGGTCGAGTCGGTGCCCGAGCCCGAGCCCGTCGTCCCCGAACCCGAACCGTTCGTCCCCGAGCCCGAGCCCGAGCCGGTCGTGCCCGAGCCGTTCGAGCCCGAGCCCGAGCCGGTCGTGCCCGAGCCCGCACCCGCACCCGAACCCGAGCTGTCCGAGTCAGAACCCGAGCCAGAACCTGAGCCGGTGGTCGTCCACGGTTCGCACCGGCTCGTCGCCCCCGAGTCCGACGAGCCCGCCGCGCCGGTCGTCGCCGAGTCCGAGGCGTCGCCCCCCGCCGAGAGCGACCCGGTGATCGACACCACCGCGGTGCTCACGCCGGACGAGCCCGCCGAGGCGGACGCCACGCTGCGGTCCCCGGTCGCCACGCTCGAACGTCCGGTCGCCAGGGATCCGGCGGCCGAGCCGACCCTGTCGCTGCCGTCGGCCGACCCTCCGCGTCGCACCGGCCGGTGGCTGCTCGCCAGCATCCTCGGTGCCGTGGCGCTCGCGGTCCTGCTCCCGCTCGCCGTCGAGGCGCTGCGCACGTTGGTGTCGCTGTCGTAGTCCGGGCGTGGCGGGTCAGTGCGCCGCCCACACCTCGGCGTACCAGGGTGGAGCGTCGGGTACCGGCCCGACAGGCGGGAAGCGTCCGGTGGCCTCGTCGGTGAGGTCGAGCGTGAAGATCACGCCGGGACCACCGGGGAACATCACGTCGAGGTCGGGCCGCCGGACGAAGCCGGCGCGTTCGTACATCCGGTGCGCGCGGGTCATCCACTCCATCGACGAGATGAACAGCCGGTGGCGGCCCGCCTCGCCCGCCCGCTGCCGGCACGCGTCGACCAGGCGCGGACCGACACCCCGCCCCTGGGTCGACGGGTCGACGGCCAGGACCCGGAAGCCGCAGTCGCCGTGGGGTGGCTCCGGCCCTTCCCACTCCCCGTCGCCCGGCTCGACGTAGGTGACGGTGCCGACCACCTCGTCGTCCACGACGGCCACCAGCAACGCCGTCACGCTGTCGAGTCGAAGGAGCGGATCGGCCAGCCACGCGCGGTAGTCGCCGCCGATCTCGCCGAACCGATCGTAGGCCGCGAGCGTCAACTGTCCGACCTGCGCGAACTCGGCGAGGCGCATGGCTCGTACGCGGATCGGTGCGGGTCCCCGGGAGTCGCTCGTGGCGACGAGCACCCGGTGGCCGAGCGTGGTCGGCACCGGTCGCGGCAGCCGCTGCTCTCCGCCGAGGTAGCGCGCCAGCAGCCGGCGGGCGTCCTCGACCGAGTCGAACGTGAAGGCCGTGTCGAGCACCTCGACGGCGAACCCGCGGTCGGCGAACCAGCCGGCCGGTTCGCCTCGACTGGCCGTTCCGAGCCCCGTCAACTCGTCGTCTCCGGCATTGGTGACCAGCACGATCGGGCCGCCCGGTCTCACGACACGATGGAGTTCGGCCAGGCCCAGCGACGGGTCCATCGATCCCGGGAAGAAGTAGGCCCAGGTCGCGTAGGCGGCGTCGAGGCTGCCGTCGGCGAAGGGCAGCGCGCCCGCGACCCCCTGCACGAAGGACACCTCCGGGTGGTCCGCGCGTTGCGTGATCATGCCCCGGGCCGGCTCGAGGGCGACCACGTGGCGGCCTCGCCCGGCCAGGCGGCGGGCCGTGAAGCCGTCCCCGGCGCCGACATCGAGCACGCGACCGCGACGGGGGAGCACGGTGTCGAGCCGTTCGACGACGCGGCCCCCACGGTCCATGGCCGCACGCTCGATCGCGAACAGTTCCGGATCGGTGGTGCCGTAGAAGGGGATGATCGTCACGCGGGTCGTCCTGGGCGTGGGGCGGGCGCGCAAGCTAGCCGTCGTCGACGACGTCCGAGGACGACAGCGACGCCCACCGCACCGTGCCGTCGAGCAGGCTCACCGCGGTCACGCCGCCGTCCTGCCCCGCCTCGCGTACGAGTGCGGTCTGCTCTTCCACGGTGACCAGGGCAGCGATCGGGCGCGCGAACCGCAGGCCGCCGTCGGTCGTGCGAACGACCTGCAACCGATCGGTGCCGTCGCGGTGCGAACCGACGAGGACGATCCGTTCACGGTCCGCGACGACGATGCGCGTGGCGAGGACACCGTCGGAGGTCAACCGCCACCGTTGTGCGCCTCCGCGGGCCAGTGCCGTCGTGGTCGGTCCCGAGGCGAGGACGACCCCGCCGTCGTATGGCCTGAGGCTGACCGCCCGTTCGCCGGCATGGCTGAGGCCGAGGTCGTCGAGATCCAACTCGAAGACGCTCGCGCCGGTGGCCGCATCGGTCGCCACGACGCTGCGGCCGTCGGCGACAACGAGCAGTCCGCCGCCGATGGCCTTCGAGGCCGCGACCCGGACCCCGGTGGTCGGCAACGGCGGGGGTGTCCCGACCGCTACGAGGTCCTGCCGTGGCGATGGTCGGCTCGGGCAACAGCCGTCCGTCACGACGACGATCGCGCACGTCCCCAGGAGGGCGGCCACGACCGCTGCGACCGTCCGTTCGAGGGACCGGCCCCTACGCCGGGCGCGCCACGGGCGGGGCAATGCGGCGCCGCACCGGCCGCACCAGCGCGCGCTGTGGTCCCGCCAGCCGGTGTGGCACTGGGGGCAACGGCGCTCGCGCATGTCGACCAGCCTCGGATCGCTGCGGCCACAGGGTATGCCCGGCACCCGCTCAGCCGCCCTGGAGCACCTGCAACTCGAGGGTCTGCTCGATCTCGGACAGCAGGTCCCCGAGCAGGTCGGTACGCGCGACGATGTCGTCGGCCTCGAGGACGCGCTGGGCGTCGAGGGGATTGAGGGGTGCGAGCACGGCGGCCTGCCACACCGCGACGGCGGGGTCGGCAGCGAGGTCGACCGTGGGTGGCACGCCCGCGTGGCCGAGTTCGAGTTGCAGGGCCAGCACACGTCGCAGGTGGGTGACGAGCACGTCGGGCAACGCCGCCGGTGCGTCGCCGTCATCGGCGTCGGCCACGGAGGCCGTCTCGGCCACGGGATAGGGGTCGTCGGGTAGCCACCGGTCCACGCGGATGCGGCGGGTCCCGACGGAGACGACCAGCCAGCGGCCGTCGTCGAGTTCCTCGGCCTCGAGCACCCGCGCGACGGTGCCGATGACGTAGCGCTGGTCGCCGCCGCCGACCTCGTGGCCCCGGCTGATCAGGACGACGCCGAACTCTCGCCCGCCGGCCATGACGTCGTGCATCAGGGCGCGATAGCGGGGCTCGAAGACGTGCAGCGGCATCACCATGTGCGGTAGCAACACGGTGCCCAGGGGGAACATCGGCATGACGGCCACGACGTCCTCCTCGACCACCCTCACGCTAGCGTGCCCGACCGACGCGGCGACGAGGAGCGGGGCAGCGTGCAGATGCGGGTCGACGGCAAGGTCGGACTGGTCACCGGCGCGAGCCGCGGTATCGGCGAGGTCATCGTGCGCGCGCTCCTCGACGCGGGCGCCGAGGGCGTGGTGATCACCGGGCGCAAGGCCGAGACGCTCGAACCACTGGCGGCCGAACTCGGCGACCGCGTCGTGCCCGTGGTCGGCAACGTGGCTGACGAGGACCACGCGGTCGCGGCGGTCGCGGCCGCGGTCGAGACCTTCGGCGCCTGTGATCTGCTGGTCAACAATGCCGGGACGAACCCCGCGGCCGGGTCGCTCGTGGACGTCGACATGGGTGCCGTCGACAAGACCTGGGCGGTCAACCAGCGGGCGCCGCTGGTGTGGGCCCGGGCGGCCTGGCACGGGTCCATGCGCGAGCGTGGCGGCGCAATCGTCAACATCGGTTCGGTCGGGGGCCTGCGCCCGAGCCCGTTCATCGGGGCATACAACGTCTCCAAGGCGGCCCTGCACCACCTCACGTACCAACTGGCCCACGAACTCGCCCCGAACGTCCGCGTCAATGCCGTGGCCGCGGCCATCGTCAAGACCCGGCTGTCGCAGGCACTGTGGTCGGCCGACGAGGAAGCGGTCGCCCGTATGCACCCCCTGCAGCGGCTGGGTACCCCCGAAGACGTCGCCGCGGCCGTGCTGTTCCTGCTCGCGGACACGGCGTCGTGGATCACCGGCGTGGTGCTGCCCGTCGACGGTGGCGCGACGGGTGCTTCCGCCGGCCTGGTCGGCTGAGGTCCACGTCAGCGCTCGCGAGGTTCCGCGACCTGTACCTGACGGGGGCGTGGGACCTCGAGGCACCCGTGGTCGGCACCGACGGCGGCGAGCCCGGCCCGGTCACCCGGGGACAGTTCGACAGGACCCTCACCGGGGTGGACGGCCATCAGGTGCTCGGGTCCGCTCACGTGCGCGAGGCCGACCAGGTGCGACAGTTCGTGCAGCAGCGTCGACCCCCAGGCGTCCGCGCGGTCGCCGAAGCCGGGTCGAAGGTCGTACCGGTCGGCGTTGAGCACGACCTGGCCGGTGGCGTAGACGCGGTCGCCGGGCCGGCCGACGGCCACCGGGATGGCCAGTCCGCGGTCGGTGTCGCGGAGTGAGAGCCCGTTCTCGTGCGGGTCCGCCCACGCCACCAGGACCGGCGCCCACCGGGGGCCGTAGCGATCCGGTTGGTAGGCGTCGCGCCCCGCGGCCGGACGCTCGTCGGTTTCGCCGACGACGCGCAGTTGCAGGCCGCTGTGGGTCGCGATCTCGTCGATGGCCCGCTGGAGGTCGTCACGGGCACCCTGTGGCGCTCCGGCCGTGGCGACGACGAGGTCGATGGGGGTGCAGGGGTCCCAGCGGATCGGGCGGCCGTCGTCGTTGTGGTCCCACACCGCGAATCCCGCGGACTCCTCGATACCGACATCCGCACGGTGGGGGACGTCACGCAGCGCACCCACGTCGCTCGACGAGATCGCGCGGACCAGACCGGTCACGGCGACGGCCGCCCCGACCAGTGCGGCGACCGCCAGTACGACGACCACGGTGGTCACGTGCGGTCCACGGCGCTGACCGGCGTCGGGGCCGGTCGATGCGGGTCCGGGCGGCGGGGTCGTCACGATCCCGCGGACGATACCGGCCACCGGAGCCCCGGTTCCC
>DATHUR010000013.1:0-4439 GCA_035462025.1 Egicoccus sp.
GGTTGGTCGGCTCGTCGAGCAGGAGGATGTCCGGCTTGCTGAGCAGGAGGCGGGCGAGCGCGACGCGGCGCCGCTCACCGCCCGAGAGCACCGTGACGTCGTCGGCGTCGGGGACGCGCAGCGCGTCCATCGCGATCTCGATCTTGCGGTCGAGGTCCCACGCGTCGGCGGCGTCGATCTTGTCCTGGACCTCACCCATCTCGTCGTAGACGCGCTGCATCTCGTCTTCGTCGAGCGGTTCGGACAGCTTCGCGGTCAGTTCGTTGAACCGGGTGACCAGTTGCGCCGTCTCGCCCAGACCCTCGAGGACGTTCTCGCGCACCGACTTCGACGGGTCGAGTTCGGGCTCCTGGGGCAGGTAGCCCACCGAGTAGCCCCTTGCGGCCCACGCCTCGCCCTCGAACGCGGTGTCCTCGCCGGCCATGATCTTGAGCAGCGTCGACTTCCCCGCGCCGTTGGGGCCGATGACGCCGATCTTGACGCCCGGCAGGAACGACAGCCAGATGTTGGACAGGACCTCCTTGCCGCCAGGGACGGTCTTGGTCAGGCCCTTCATCACGTAGCAGTACTCGGCCACGGTTGCCTCCGGCAGTGCGATTGGGTCGCGGGTGCGTAGCCCGGGAGGGTAGGCCCGAAGCCGCGCGACCGAAGACGCGGTGGTGGGAGCCCTACCGCGGGGCGCCGAGGCGGGCGTCGGGATGCAGGTCGTCGACCAGCACGTCGTCGAGCGCGGCGGCCGCAAGGGCACGCCCGAGCGCCGGCGCCTGCTTGAACAGGTTGTGGCCCGCGAGGAAGAACGCGCCGCCCGTCCGCCACACGGCGACCCCGTCGTCGCTCCACGGCAGGGCCGTGACCCAGCAGTGCCGTGACGCGACCGGCTCCGGATCGAGGCCGGGTAGCGCCCGCTCGACGTAGGCGCGGACCCGCTGTTCGTGCTCAGCGAGTTCGGACGGGTCGACGATGCTGGCGTCGTCGCGCACCTCGACCGTCTCGCTCAGGCCCACCGCGTAGGTCGTGTTGCCCGGCGTCGCGGCCGCGTAGATCCCGGTCTCGCCGAACGCGCCGCTCGAGTCCTGCAGGCAGGCGAGGTTCGCCGGTGGTTCGCCGCGGACGGCGAAGGTCGAGCGCACGTGTGCCTGCAGGTCGACCGGCAGCGACAGCCCGACCTGCCGAGCGAGGGCGCTGGTGCCCTGCCCCGCGCAGACCACGACGCGGTCGTAGGTCTGCCCGATGCCGCCGGCCCTGACCTCGACCCCGGACCCGACCGGGCGGAGCGCCAGCACCTCGTCGGTGACGAGCCGCGCGCCGAGCGTGCCCGCGAGGCTGCGGATCGCCGCGCGCGTACGGATGGCACCTCCCGTCTCGTCGAACATCGCCGGGGGGTCGTCGAGGTCGCCGCCGGCCAGGATCGGTAGGTGGTCGACCGCCTCGGCGGCCTCGATGCGGCGGGCCGGCACGCCGGCCTCCTGCAGCAGTGGCAGGCGTTCGTCGACAGACGGGCCGAGCGCCACCGCGCCGTCGCGCGAGACCAGTTCGACACCGAACTGCTGCTCCCACTCCGTCCAGATGGCGCGGCTGCGGACGGCCCAGTCGACCATGCGAGGGTCGTCGTGCGCGTGGCGGAACAGCCGTGAGTCACCACCGGACTGGCCGTTGCCGGGCTCGCCACGCTCGAACACCACGACGTCCGCACCGCGCTGCCGCAGCGCGTACGCGGCGGACAGGCCGACGATCCCCGCGCCGATCACGGCGACACGTGGGGTCCCGGTGTTCATGTACCTCCGAGGGGCGACGGTCAACCGTTCCCTCGCAGGCTAGGCCCCGCCATTGCCCTTGCTACCGGGCTCGCCCTTCTCCTGGCCCCCGCCCGGCGGCTCGGCCGGTGGGGCAGGTGTCGGCACGTCCGGGGCGGCGTCGGTCACACCGGCGGACGACGTCGGCATCGCGTCCCCGGACTCCGTGGGCTTCGGGGGCTTCGCGTCGCTTGCGGCCTGACCCGGTGTTTCGCTCTTCCCGGGCGGAGCCGGGGCGGGCACGTCGACCGGCGGCGCCGGTTGCGGATCAGCGGTACCGCCGCCGGAGGGCGCGGCCGGAGCCGCACGGTTCGGTCCGGCGCTCGCCTCCGAGGGCGGCGCCGGTCGCTCGCCGGAGCGCGGCTCCGCAGCCTCGCCACGCTCGGCCGCCGCTCCCTTGCCCCGCGCGCCCGGATCGGCGGGCGGTCCCGGGTCGGCGGGCGGCCCCGTGTCGGCGGGCCGGTTGCCCTGCTCGCCCGGTACCACAGGTCGACGAGCCGCCGCGTTCTCGTTCCGCCGCTCGCCGGGTTCGGCAGGGCGTCCGCGTGCGGCCGTCTCCGGCCCCGTCGGGCTCGTGGTCGGGCCCGCGGTGGCGACGCGGTTGCCAGATCCCTCGCCGCCCACGCCGGAAGTCGCCGGCGGTGTCCGGTCATCAGCCGTCTCCCGCTCGGCGACGGCGTCTGGGTCGGTCGTGCGATCCGGTGACGGCGACATCGAGGCGGCGGCCACGGTGAACCCGCTCGCCTCGGCAACCTCCCCGGTCAGGTCGTGGTCCGCCGAGACCTGTTCTGCTTCGGTGGTCTGGGTCTCGGTGGACGCCGTCGTCGCGGCCGCCGTGACGAAGGCGACCTCGTCGGTGGATGCCGCCACGGTCGGCTCGGGGGGCGCGGCGGGCGCGGGGACGAAGGTCAGCCCTGCAGCCACCGAGGCGGCGCCGGCGGCTGCGGGCGCGGCCGCAGCCGCGCTGCTCGCGGCGACGGGCACCTGCGCGCCGATGTGTACGGCATCCCGGGCCCAGGGCAGCTGCGACAGCCAGGACAACGGCCCGAGAGCCCACCGCAGGCGCGGCAGCGGAATCAACAGGAAGGCCCGCACGATGGCTGGATCGAATTGTGAGCCGGCGCAGGCGACAAGTTCCGCCCGGGCATACGCGACGCTGCTGGGACGCTTGTACGAGCGGGCCGAAGTCATCACGTCGTAGGCGTCGGCGACCGCCACGATGCGGGCGCCGAGCGCGATCTCCTCGCCGACACGTCCGGCCGGATAGCCGGCGCCGTCCCACCGCTCGTGGTGGTGCAGCACCGTGTCGGCCCACTCACCGAGCCACGGACGCAGCGGCGCCACGATGCGGTCGCCCGCCTCGGGATGCCGGCGCAGGTGGTTCCATTCCTGGCGGGTCGGAAGGCCGGCCTTGTTGAGGATGCGAGCCGAGACCTCGAGCTTGCCGATGTCGTGCAACAGCGCCGCCCACCGGAGGCGGTCACGGTCGGCGCGCGGCAGCCCGAGCTGCTCGCTGAGGATGTCGGTGAAGACCCGTACCCGCTCGGCGTGACCACGCGTCCGCCGGTCGTGTGTGGTCAGCGCCGACACGAGCGCGAGGATCATCTCGGCACTGTGCTGGGCCGCGACTTCGTCGGGTTGGTGCGCGGCCCGGGTCAGCCGCTCCTCGAGCGTCCCCAGCCGGCCCGCGTCTCGAGCGACCCGGAAGCGCGACGGCGCGGGTCCCGGGAAGAGCATGCCCATGCGGAGCAGCCACGACAGCGGCACCACACGCCTGGCCGCCCGCTGTGCCACCCACACCGTGATGGTGCCGACACCGCCGGCGATCGCCCATGCCGGGACGCGACCGAGCCCCTCCGCCGGCAGCCAGCCGCGGACGACATAGCCGACGACGATCCCGATCACCACCGGTGTGGTGACCAGGGCCGCGTGCAAGAACGCGGCGAGGAAAGGCCGCGCCGGCCATCGATTCGGATCGAGCTCGCGCATGTGTCCCCGCTGGTCAGCGGGTAGCCCGTCGGCCGCAGGTCACGCCAATCGAGGCCGGCGGGCGTTGGATGCGCGCCGCGGGAACTTCAGTGCACGACGGCGCCGAGGAAGTCCTTGGTGCGCTGGTGTTGCGGGTTGCGCAGGATGTCCTCGGGAGTGCCCTCCTCGAGGATCTGGCCTTCGTCGAACATGACCACGCGGTCCGCCACCTCGCGCGCGAAGCCCATCTCATGGGTGACGAGCATCATGGTCGTCTTGCCCTCTTCGGCGATGTCCCGCAACACGTTGAGCACCTCGCCGACCAATTCCGGATCCAGCGCCGAGGTGACCTCGTCGAAGAGCATGACGGCGGGCTCGGTCGCCAGCGCCCGGGCGATAGCGACGCGCTGCTTCTGGCCGCCCGAGAGCTGACCCGGCGTGTGGTTGGCGTGCTCGGACAACCCGACCTTGGCCAGCAGTTCGCGGCCCAGTTCGCGGGCTTCGTCCGGCGACTTCCCGTGCACCTTCATGGGCGCCAGCATGATGTTCTCGAGCGCGCTCATGTGCGGGAACAGGTTGAAGTGCTGGAACACCATGCCGATGCTCGACCGCACGCTGCGGATGTGTTTCTCGCTGGCCGTCTTGAGGCGACCGCCTTCGACCTCTTCGTGGTACAGG
>DATHUR010000014.1:0-16672 GCA_035462025.1 Egicoccus sp.
TCCGATCGGACCGCCCCAGCGTGTGTCGTGCGATGACAGGCTCCCCCGGAGCCCACCGTGCCTGGCTCGACTCAGGTGCCCGAGCAGGGGGCGCTGTAGTCGTAGGCGTCCGCGGTCGGGCCGGTCACGCCGGTCTCGACCGTGGTCAGGCGCAACGGCGCGTCCGGGTCGGGCCGCGAGATCACGCCGGTACGGACGGCGGTCTCGTTGGCGTCACCGCCCAGCGTGCGCTCGGGCAGCGCACCCTCGTAGTCGATGGTCAGGCCATCGACCGCGGCACGCACGCCCTCGCGGGTCAGGTCGCCGTTCGCGGCAGCCGCCTCGAGCACCGCCTTGACCGGGTACGACCAGATCCAACCGAAGGTGAACCCGTCGTTGCCCGGCAGGTTGCCCTCGCCGAGGACCGCCTGCATGGCCTGGTGGGCCTCGGACTCACCGGTGAAGGCCTCCCACGGACCGATGTGGGTGAACGCCGCCTCGAGGGCGGGCGCCGCCGGCGAGTCCATCAGAGCCGGGTTCCAGGTCGGAACCGAACCGATGAAGCGTCCGGCGTAGCCGTTGGCCATCGAGCCACCGACGATCTCGGCGGTCTCGGCCGGGCCGGTCGCGATCACGACGCGGTCGGCGCCGCTGCTGACGACCTGGCCGATCGCCGCGTCCTGCGAACCGACGATGGCGTTGGGAGCCGTCTCGACGAAGCCGAGGAACTCGGCACCCGTCGCCTCGGCCCAGGCCTCGACACCGGCGGCCGAGTCGCCACCGAAGTCACCCGGGTAGCCGACGGCCAGCACGGAGCCGATCTCACCCTCGTTCTCGGACGACCAGTCCAGCGCGATCTGCGACTCGATGCAGTACGAGTAGCCCGAGTTCAGGATCAGGCCCAGGTCGGTGTCGTCGTGGTCCCAGCCCGACCACCACGACGCCGGGATGCCGACGACGTTGTCCGCGTCCATGTCGGGCAGGATCGCCGCGGTCGGGGGCGTGCCCAGCGTCTGCGCGAGCATCAGGATCTCGGGTTCGATCTCGCGGTACAACTGCGACTGGGTCTGCGGGTTGTACTCGTTGTCGCGGGTGTACTCGGTGACGTTGATGTCGTAGCCGCCGATGCCGCCCTCGTCGTTGATGCGCTGGAAGAAGGCCTCCTGGCCCTCGACGATCTGCACGCCGAGCGCCGCGAACGGGCCGACGGTCAGGTCGGACAGGATGCCGAGGTAGATGCAGCCGTTGTCCGGGTTGGTCGCCTCCGGGCAGGGCTCCTCGGTCACGCCGACGTCCGTGGCGATCTCACCGGTGGCGTCGCCCTCGGCCTCGCCCTCCGGCTCCTCCTCGGTCTCGCCCTCGGGCTCCTCCTCGGTCTCGGTCTCGGTTTCGGCTTCGGTCTCGGCTGGTTCTTCGTCGTCCCCACCGCATGCCGTCGCCACCAGCGCGACGGCACACAGTGCGGCGGCCATGCGCCGCAATCGCCTTGTCTCCCGCATCCCTTCGCCCTCTCTGTCGTATGAAGGGTCTCCCGCCGCCCACGCCGGCTGGCGGGGCGGAGTCCTCGTGCTGTTCTCGTGGCCGCGTCCGGCGATCCGGGTCGCGCTTCCCGTGCCACGTCGTGCCGACCGACGCCGTCACCCGGAACGTTCCGGGCTACTACGCGGGTCGTAGGTTCATCGTAGGTGACCGCCCGGCGTCGCGGGCGGATTGTTCAGTACGAGAAGGGCCATGCCTTCCAGTAGTTGCGGATGCGCAGCCACAACCCGTACAGGCCACGTGGCTCGAGCACCAGGAAGCCCACGATCAGCGCACCGAACAGCATTCCCTGCAACTGATCCACCGAGAACAGCCCCTGGCTGCTCCCGCCTCGCGAGATGAAGGGCAGCACGTCGGTCAGGCTCTGCACCAGCCGCGGCAGCAGCACCACGAACGCCGCGCCGACGATCGAACCGCTGATGGTGGCCACCCCGCCGATCAGGATCATGGCGAGGAAGTCGACGCTGAGCAGCAGGCCGAAGTTCTCGGGCACGATCGTGCCGAAGGTCACCGCCAGCAGGGCACCGCAGACACCGGCGTAGAACGACGAGATCGTGAACGCCAGCACCTTGGTCCGCACCAGCGGCACGCCCATGACCTCGGCCGCGATGTCGCGGTCGCGCACCGCCGCGAACGAGCGGCCCGTCTTCGACCGCGCCAGGTTGCGGGCGGCGACACCCAACCCCAGCAGCAGCAACAGGCACACGAAATAGAACAGCACGTCGCCCTCGACCTCGACGCCGAGGATGGTCTGGCGCCGGTACAGGTCGAGCCCCCCGACGATGGGTGCGGCGGCACGGCGGCCGATCCCCTGGCCGCCGGTGAAGGTGCGCATCTCCTTGAACAGGTGGTCGCCGACGAACACCAGGCCGAGGGTCAGGATCGCGAGGTAGAGCCCGCGGACGCGTGCCGCCAGCGGGGCGACCAGGGCACCGACCACCGCGGCGACCAGGCCCGACAGGGGCAGCCAGGCCCACATCTCGAGGCCGAGGCCGCGTAGCGACCCGCTCGGCTCGCTGCCCAGGAACGCGGCGGTGAACGCACCGAGCCCGAGGAAGAACGCATGGCCAAGCGACACCTGACCGGCGTAGCCGGTGACCAGGTTGAGCCCGATCGCCCCGATCGAGGTGATGAACACCCGGGTCAGCAGGCCGTTGATGTCACGGTCGAGGAAGAACGGCACCACGACCAGCACCAGCAGCAGCACGGCCGCGAAACGACGCTTCGCCGGCGTGTTGAGCAGCGCCTGGTCGGCCGCGTACTCGGTGTACAACTCCGGACGGCCGCGCAGCGTGACCGCGCGGCGACGTCCCGGCAACAGGGCGTTGGGACCGGTCATAGATGATCCTCCGAGACCGTCTGATCTGCCGTGCCCCGCGCACGCGGCAACGGCCCCTCAACTGCCCACATGGGGCCTCCGCCGCCGCTCATACGCGCTGGACCTCCGGGGTGCCGAACAGGCCGTAGGGCTTGACCATCAGCACGATCAGCATGATCAGGTACGGGACCACGACGTCGACGTTGGCGCCGACCACACCCGACAACGACGCCGCGTTGGCCCGGGTGAATGCCTCGGCCACGCCGATGACGAGCCCGCCGATGTAGGCACCCTTGAGCGAGTCGAGACCGCCGAGGATGATCACCGGCAGGGCCTTGAGCGCCACGAACGCGCTGGTGGGATCGACGCCGGTGCCGCCCGAGCCGTAGACCATGCCCGCCAGGCCGGCCAGGCCGCCCGCCAGCGCCCACGACAGGCCGAACATGCGGCCGACGTTGACGCCCTGCGCCAGCGCCACCTCCTGGTCGAGCGAGGTCGCCCGCATCGCCAGACCGACGCGCGAGCGGGTCAGGAACAGACCGACCGCCGAGAATGCGACGATGGTCAGGCCGATCCCCCAGCCGTCGGCGACACGCATGCGCACGTTGCCGAGGAAGGTGGCCGTCTCGAGTCCCCACGGGTCGCCGACCGAGATCACGTTCGAGCCGATGAGACGGGTGGCGATGATGGTCAGCACCAGGAACAACCCGACGGTGACCATCGCGGCCGCGAACGGCGGCTCGCCCACCATCGGCCGCAGCGCCACGCGCTCGGACGCGGCACCGATCAGTGCGACCGCGACCATGGCCGCGATGACCGCCAGCCAGAACGGGAAATCGTAGTTCTGGCGGAACAGCGCCGTGAAGTAGGCGCCCATCACCATCAGCGCCGGCTGGGCGAAGTTGACCACGTCGGTCGCGCGGTAGATCACCACGAAACCGGCGGCGACCAGGGCATAGAAGCTGCCCTGTGCCAGGCCACGGATCAGGATCGTGAGCAGGTCGTCCATCAGGCGGCACCCTCCCCGGCCGCAACGGGCGCTCCGGCCGGCGTGTGGACCTCGACGAGGTCGCCGCCGGCGTGCCCGGTGGTGTTGGCGTACATGTCGTCGACGAGGTGACCGAACATCTCGTACAGCGACGCGCGTTTGACCTTCTGGGTCGCGGTCAACTCGCCGTCCTCGTGGTCGAGTTCCTTGGGGATGACCCGGAACTTTCGGATGTTCTCGACCCGGGCGAACTTGTTGTTGGTGTCCTTGACGATCTTCTGCACCAACTGCAGCACCTCGGGCTTCTCGGACAGGTCGCGGTAGGTCGTGTAGGCCAACTTGCGGCGCTGCGCCCAGTCGCCCACGGTGTCGAGTTCGATGCCGATGAGCGCGGTGAGGTAGGGGCGGCCGTCCCCGACCACGACCGCTTCCTTGACGTAGGGCGAGGACTTGAGCGAGTTCTCGATCTCGGACGGCGAGATGTTCTTGCCGCCGGCGGTGATGATGATGTCCTTGATGCGGTCCACGATCTTGACGTGGGTGCCGTCGACCCATTCGCCGACGTCGCCGGTGTGCAGCCAGCCGTCCTCGTCGATGGTCTCGGCGGTCTTGTCCGGCTTGTTCCAGTACCCGGCGAAGTTGGCCGGGTGGCGCGTGAGGATCTCGCCGGTGGCCTCGTCGATCTTCAGTTCGATGCCCGGCTGGGGCTCGCCGACCGTGCCGAGCTTGACCCGGCCCGGTCGGTTCGTGGTCGCCACCGCCGCGTTCTCGGTCATCCCGTAGATCTCGTAGATGACCACGCCGATGCCGTAGAAGAACTTGAGCACCTCGGGCGCGATCGGCGCCGCCCCCGAACCGGCGGAGCGCACCTTGCGCAGGCCGATGCGGTCGCGCAGGGCCCGGAACACGAACGGGTAGCCCAGCGCGTACAGGACCCGGGTCTTGAGCGTGTGCCGGCCCTCGTTGGCGACGAGGTCGTCACCGATGCGCTCGGCCATCTTCATCCAGAACCCGAACACCGCCCGCTTGAGCGGCGACGCGGCGTTCATCTTGATGTGGATGCCCGCATGCAGCTTCTCCCAGATCCGCGGCACCGCGAAGAACAGGGTCGGCTGCACCTCCTTCAGGTTGGCCTGGACGGTGTCGATCGACTCGGCGAAATGCACCGTCACGCCCGCCTCGGCATTGACCCATTCGGTCGCGGCCCGCTCGGCGACGTGGCACAGCGGCAGGTAGCTCAGGATCACGTCGTGCGGACCCGCGGGCGGGTTGTAGAACCCGCCGCCACTGACCAGGGTCCGGATCGCGAAGTCGATGTTGCCGACCGTGAGCATCGCGCCCTTCGGCGGCCCGGTGGTCCCCGACGTGTAGATCAGCGTCGCCACGTCGTCGTCGGTCGCCTCGGCGGCCCGCCGGTCGAGCAGGTCGGGATGTCGTTCACGGTGCTCGCGACCCATCGCGATGAAGTCGTCCCAGCTCACGAGCTTGTGATGGTCGTACTCGCGGACACCACGGGGATCGAGGTAGACGATGTGCTGCAGGTCGGGACACTCCGACTCGACCTGTAGGGCCTTGTCGACCTGCTCCTGGTCCTCTGCGATGAGCACCTTCGAGCCCGAATCGCGCAGCAGGTAGGCGACCTCGACGGCCGGGTTGGTCGGGTACAGGCCCATCGTGATCGCCCGCAGCGCGACCGTGCCGACGTCGCCGTAGAGCCACTCGGGGCGGTTCTCGGAGTGGATGGCGACGCGGTCGCCCGCGTCGACGCCCAGCGCGGCCAGGCCGTGCGCGACCAGGCTGACATTGTCCCAGTAGTCCGCCCAGGTGATGTCCTGCCAGATGCCGAACCGCTTCTCGCGCATGCAGATGCGCCGCGGATCGCGCTGCGCGTGCTCGCGGATGCGCGTGGGGACCGTGCGGGCGCCGCGGGGTGCGCTCGACGCCTGCGTGCCCTGCTCCATCGTGGCGCTCATGAGTGTCCCTCCGTCGCGAACGCGTCCGCCTCGGCGTCTGCGTCATCGAGGGTCGGGCCGCTGTCGCCCTCGCCGAGATACGCCCGGATCACCTCGGGGTCGTTCTGGACCACCTCGGGCGTGCCGAGCGCGATCGGTTTGCCGAAGTCGAGGACCAGCACCCGGTCGGCGAGGTCCATGACCAGCCCCATGTCGTGCTCGACCATGACCATGCTCAGGTCGAGCTCGGAGCGGATGTCGAGGATGAACCGGGCCATGTCCTCGGTCTCCTCGACGTTCATCCCCGCCACCGGTTCGTCGAGCAGCAGCAGCTTGGGTTCCATCGCCAGCGCCCGGCCGAGTTCGACCCGCTTCTTGACCCCGTAGGGCAGCATCCCGACCGGGAACTTGCGGAACGCCTCGATCTCGAGGAAGTCGATGATGTCCTCGACGATCCGGCGGTTCTCGAGTTCGACGCGGCGGGCACGGCCGGCGTAGACGAGGCCCGAGAGCACCCCGTACGGCAGGTGCTGATGGCGCCCGAGCATCAGGTTGTCGAGCACCGTGAGGTTGTCGAACAACTCGATGTTCTGGAACATGCGCGCGATGCCCTTGTCGGCGATCGCGTCGGGCTTGTGGCCGAGCAGGTCCTCGCCGAGGAAGCGCAGGCTGCCTTGCTGCGGCCGGTACACGCCCGAGATGCAGTTGAAGATCGAGGTCTTGCCGGCGCCGTTGGGTCCGATGATCGCGAACAACTCGCCGCGCCGGACGTCGAAGCCGACGCCCCCGACGGCGGTGGTACCACCGAAGCGCATGACGAGGTCGGCGACCTCGAGGATCGGTTGGCCGGCCGGCACGTCCACGGACGTCCCGGTCAGGGCCTCGGACAACGGTCGAATCTGCGCCACGACGTCTCCTCAGCTCAGCCAGCGCTTGCGGCGCTTGTAGTGCTTGACGTCGCGGAACGATCCGGCGTCGTCACCGTGGCGGCCGAGGTAGAACTCGCGCACGTCCTCGTCCTCGCGCAGCACCGCGGCCGGCTTGTCCATCACGACCTTGCCGGTCTCGAGCACGTAGCCGTGCTGGGCGATCGACAACGCCATGTTGGCATTCTGCTCGACCAGCAGCACCGAGGTGCCCTGCCGGTTGATGTCGACGATCAGGTCGCGGATCTGCTGCACGATCAGCGGTGCGAGGCCGAGCGAGGGCTCGTCGAGCAGCAGCAGCTTGGGCGAGGCCATCAGGGCCCGCCCGATCACCAGCATCTGCTGCTCGCCGCCCGACAGGTAGCCGGCCATCTGCTTGCGTCGCTCCGCCAGCCGCGGGAACAGCGTGAACACGCGGTCGAGGCTGGCGTTGATCGAGCCCCGGTCGGCGGTGTGCGCGCCGATGCGCAGGTTCTCCTCGACGGTGAACTCGGCGAACGCGCGCCGGCCCTCCATGACCTGGCCGATGCCGAGTGCGACCGTGGCCGTGGCGTCGAGTCGATGGATCGGCGTGCCCTGGAAGGTGATCGAGCCCTTGGTCACCTCGCCCCGGTGGACGTCGAGCAGGCCGGTGATGGCCCGCAGCACGGTGGTCTTGCCGGCCCCGTTGGCGCCGAGGAGCGCCACGATCGACCCCTCGGGGACCTCGAGACTGACTCCCTTGAGCACGAGGATGACGTCCTCGTAGACGACCTCGAGGTTCTGCAACGTCAGCACGTGCGCTCCCACGCTCCGCCACGCCTGCGGCACCGTCGTGACTCCCGGACAGGGCATGCGCCCAGCGCCCGAGGCGTCCCGGCCTCGCTTCGTGGTTCCCACGAACTCTCCCGGTGCGGATTGGTACCCGCCAGTCGAACGGGTGTCAACGGTTGGCGACGACAAGCGCCACAATGGGTCTGGACGCGCCAACGAGGCGACTCGTAGGATCACCGACCAACGGGGTGGCCGCCTCGTGCAATCCACGAAGCCGAGCGAGGAGTCGATCATGGCCGACGTGCTGCCGGTCGACCTGCGTGGGCCGCTGTCGCCCGCACCGCGGTCGCTGGACGTCCCGGCCGGCTGGGAGGCGATCGCGGACCTCGCCGCCACCGTCGACGCGCGGCTCGACCAACTCGCCGACCGGATCACCGACTTCGTCCTGGCCGAGATCGACGCCTACCGCCTGGGGCTCGTGCCACGCCAGGACCTGCACCGCTCGGTGTTCCGCAACGTCGAGGCGACCCTGATCGGCCTCGCCGAGCATCGCGCGCCGCGGCCCGACGAACTGCACGTGCGCAGCGAACTCGGCAGCCGCCGGGCGCTGCAGGGCATGCCCGTCGACGCCGTGATCCAGGCCTACCACGTCGGCTACCGCGAGTTGTGGCTCGCCCTGGTCGACGCCGTCCCCGCTGACCAGCCACAGACCGCCAACCAGTTGCTGACCGCGGCGACGCTGGTCTGGCAGTGGGTCCACGAGGTCACCGACGTGCTCGCCGACGCCCACGCGTCCACCGTGCGCTCGCTCGAGGCACGCGCCGTGGGGGCACGGCAACGGTTCGTCGAACTGCTCGTCGGCGGCGACCTCGACGGCGAGGAGGTGCCGCGGCTGGCCGGCTCGCTGGGCTTCGATCCGACCGGGCCGTTCGTGGTCAGCGTGCTGCGCGTCGGCGGCGACGACCTCGACGCCGTGGAACTGCAGCATGCGGTCGACGGCCTGCCGGGCCGCCACGCGGCCGTGGCCCGCGGTGCCCAGATCGTGTGCGTGTCGCAGGCCACGGACGGTGCCGACGTCGTCGCCGCCGCGCGGGCCGTCTTCCCCGACGCCGCCATCGCCGTCGGGTCGTCGCGGACCGGCCTGCGCGGTGCGCGGGCCTCGCTGACCGACGCCGAGCTGACGTTGACCGTGACCGACGACGGTGCCACCTCGACCTTCGAGGAGGCGTGGCTGTGGGCCACGCTCGCCGGTGCGAGCGAACGGCTGCGTCCGTTGCTGGCGGACGGGGCGACCGCCGCGAGCCGTCACCCGCACCTCGCCGAGGCGGTACGCGCGTTCGCCCAGGCCGGTTTCAGTGTCAGCCAGGCCGGTCGGGACCTCGACCTGCACGCCAACACGGTCGCGTACCGGCTCGACCGCTGGGCCGAACTGACCGGCTGGGACCCGCGCACCTTCGCCGGCCTGTCCCGCTCGCTCGCGGCCCTGCGCCTGGGAGGCTGAGCCCGGCCCCGACGGACGTTCGCGTGGGGCCGGCGGCCCGGCTCGGTACCGTCGCAGGCTGATCCCCTGCCCACGCGCCCCCACGAGAGCGGTACATGACGGCCACCGCGGTGCCCGTGGCCCCCGAGCGTCCGAATCACCGACCGGACATCGAGGGTCTGCGCGCCGTCGCCGTCGTGCTGGTGCTGCTGTTCCACGCCGACGTACCGGGGTTCGGCGGGGGCTATGTCGGCGTCGACGTGTTCTTCGTCCTGTCGGGCTTCTTGATCACCCGCCTGCTCCTCGACGAGCGTGACCGGACCGGGACGATCCGTCTGGGCGAGTTCTACGCCCGCCGCCTGCGACGGCTGTTGCCGGCGTCGTCCGTGGTGATCCTGTTCACGGTCGTGGCGGCGTGGCTGGTCGTGCCACCGCTGCTGTTCCCCGCGACCGCGGTCGACGGGCTGTGGGCCGCCGGGTGGCTGGCCAACTACCGCTTCGTCGGCCAGGGGCTGGACTATCTCGCCTCGGCCGGGGCGGAGTCGCCGCTGCTGCACTTCTGGTCGCTGGCGGTCGAGGAACAGTTCTACCTGCTGTGGCCGGCGCTGATCCTGCTCATCACCCGGGGGACCCGGCCCGGAGCGCGACGACGCGTGACGATCGTGCTCACCGGCGTCGTCGTGGTCTCGCTCGTGCTGTCGATCGTGCAGACGATGACCGACCCGGTCGTCGCCTACTACAGCCTGCACACCAGGGCCTGGGAGCTGGCGCTCGGTGGGCTGCTCGCCATCGCCGGTCCGGTGACCGCGCGCGTCCGACCGGCGATCGGCGTCGCGCTGGGCGTGACCGGCCTGGGTGTGCTGGTGGCGACGAGCGTCACCTACTCGACCGCGACCCCGTTCCCGGGCTGGACCGCGCTCCTGCCGGTGCTGGCGACGTGCGCGCTGCTCGTGGCCGGGCAGGTGGCCGATCGGCGCGGTGTCGGCGTGGTCCTGCACCTCGCACCGCTGCAGCACCTCGGGAAGTGGTCGTACGCGCTCTACCTGTGGCACTGGCCGCTCCTGGTCCTGGCCGAGCACGCCTACAGCGGCGAGTTGACCGTCTGGCACAAGGTCGGCCTGCTCGTCGTGACGACGGGGATCTCGGCCGCCTCGTACCGGTTGGTCGAGAACCCCGTCCGCCGTTCGCCGTGGCTGGCCAGACGGCCCGCGCGCAGCATCGCGGCCGGTCTGGGACTGGCCGCGTCCCTGATCGGGCTGATGGCCGCAGCGCCGCTGCTCGGCCGCAGCCTCGGCGGTTCGGGGGCCGAGATCGCCTCGGGCGACGTGGTCGACCCCGGCCGCCTGTCCGACCTGCTCGCGGACTCCGTCGAGGCCGACCTGCTGCCGGTGGGGCTGCGTCCACCGCTGAGCGATGCCCGTCGCATCCTGCCGCAGGTGTACGAGGACGGCTGTTTCCAGGAGTACGACGAGGTCCGCACGCCCGATCGCTGTCGGTACGGACCCGGCGACGACGAACCGATGCGCACGATCGTGCTGTTCGGCGACTCGCACGGTGCCCACTGGTTCCCGACGCTGCACGATCTGACCGCGGGTCGCGACTGGGAGCTGGTCCCGTTCGTCAAGGCGTCCTGCCCCGCCATGGACATCCCCGTGTTCCGCAACGGGGTGCGCTACAACGAGTGCGACTCCTGGCGGCGCAACAGCCTCGAGAGCATCGCCGACCTGCAACCGGACATGGTGGTGCTGTCGAGTTCGCGGGCCTACGACCCCGTCGACGAGGACGGCGAGGCCCTGGACGGTGGACGTGAGCCCTTCCAGGCCGAAGGCCTGCGGCGCATGATCGCCCGACTGCGTGCGGCCGCCCCCGACACCGAGATCGCCGTGATCGGCAGCACACCGCAGCCCCGCGAGGACGCGCCGGTGTGCCTGTCCGCCGAACTCGACCGCATCTCGTCGTGCGCGTCACGCCTCGAGGATGCCCTGGCCACCGACCTGCTCGCCACGCAGTCCCAGGTCGCGGCAGACGCCGGTGCGATCTTCATCGACGCGTCGTCGTGGCTGTGCCACGACGGGACGTGTCCTGCCGTCATCGCCGACTACCTCGTCTACACCGATGGCAGCCACCTCGCGGAACCGCTGACCCGCTGGCTGCGCCCGGTGTTCGAGGAGGCGCTCCTGCGCGATTCCGCCCTCCCGGCCCCCTGACCCCTACCGTTCGGCCGCGCGCGCGGACTCCTGCCGCGACGGGACCGTCCTTCGTCGGTGCGCGATGCCGGCTTCGCGGCCACGTTCGGATTCACTGCACTGTTCTGTCCACACCCTCGAGGACCTCCCATCGCCACGTCCGCTCGTTTCGCCGTGCGCCGACGCCGCCATCGTGGCGGCCTCGGCGTCGTGCTCGGCCTGGTCGCGCTGGCCCTGAGCGTGCTGCTGCCGGTCATCGGCGCCGAGCGCACGCTCGCGACCGCGGCCGAGTCACCCGACGCGCCGCGCACGGACCCGACGCCGGCTGCACCGACGCCCTCGGCGTCGCCGCCCGCGTCCGCCGAGGTCCCGCCGCCTCGACGCGCCGAACCCGAGCCGACCGCCGCCGACGTCCTCGGCCTGCCCGACGTGCTGGCCGCGTCGGCGGTTGCCTCCGAGGTGCCGGCCGACCTCGACCCGCCGCTGGACGTCGCCGCCGAGGCGTTGCCGCAGGTGTACGACGACGACTGCTTCACCGGATTCGACGACGCCGCACCGGCCGCGTGCGTGTACGGCACCACCAAGGACCCGGCGCGCAGCGTGGTGCTCTTCGGCGACTCGCACGCCGCACACTGGTTCCCACCCCTGCACGAGATCGCCGACGACGCCGGCTGGCGGCTCGAGCCGCTCGTCAAGGCCAGCTGCCCGTCCCTCGACCTGCCGGTGCTGCGCGACGGCGCCGTCTACGACAGCTGCCATGCGTGGCAGGACGCCAGCCTCGAGCGCATCGCCGAGCTCCAGCCCGACGTCATCGTGCTCTCCAACGTGCGCGACTACGAGCCGGCCGATGCCGACGGTCAGCCGCTGGACGCAGACCGGGCCGACTTCCACGCCGCGGCGCTCGCCCGGACGATCGGCCGGCTCCGCACCCTGGTGCCCGGGGTCGACGTCGCGGTCGTCGGGACGACCCCGCACGCCGCGCAGGACGCCGTCGAGTGCCTGACCGCGAATCCGACCGACGTCACGGCCTGCGCTGGAGCACGCCGCGACCTGCTCGACACCGAGTTGCTGGCCGCCCAGCGCGATGTCGCCCTCGCGGCAGGCGCGACGTTCGTCGACGCGTCCGCCTGGATGTGTCACGAGTCCACCTGCCCGCCGGTCGTCGGCGAGCGCCTCGTCTACAGCGTCGGCAGCCACCTGTCGCCGCCGTTCACCCGGTGGCTGCGTCCGGTGTTCGAGGAGGCGCTCCTGCGTCCACCGGCACTGCCGGGTGTCGGCGGCCCTCTGCAGTCGGTCGACTCACAACCCTGGCGCTGAGCGCGGTGGCGGTGGGGGCGGCGGCGTCGACGGACCGCGGTGGCCTCCGTGCGCCGGCGGCGGCAGCGGCGCATCGAGTTGCACGGTGCCGGCGTTGAGCCGGGCGAGCCGCTCGATGCGTTCGTTGATCGAGGGGTGGGTCGCGAACCGCCGCGCCATCTTCGCCGCGCGGTCCTTGCCCTTGGTCTCGTTGGGTTCTTCGAACCACAGGTGGGCCGTTGCAACCTCGAACTTGTTGATCTCGGTCTTGTCGGCCTCGAGGCGGCGCAGCGCGTTGACCATCGACTGGGGGTCGCGCAGCAGGTCCGCCGCCGTGGCGTCGGCGAGGTACTCCCGCTGACGCGACACGGCGAACCGGATCATCTGGGCGGCCAGCGGGGCGAGGACGACGGCGAGCAGCCCGAGGACGAGGAAGATCACCTGGGCGGCGCCGGCGTTGTCGTTGCGGCTGCCCCCGCGGCGGCCGCCGCCGAACCACATCGAGCGGACGAGCACGTCGGCGAGCAGCGCGACCAGCCCGGCGGTCGCGACGGCGACCGTGACGGCCTTGATGTCGTCGTTGAGGATGTGCGCGACCTCGTGGGCGAGGACGGCGCGCAACTCGTAGCGCGGCAGTTGCTCGACCAGACCCGTGGTCACGGCGACGTGGCTGTCCTCGAGCTTGAGGCCGGTCGCGAAGGCGTTCGGTGCCGGGTCGTCGACGATGTACAGCTTCGGCTTGGTGCCCGAGATGCCGGCCGAGACGCAGACCTCGTCGAACACGTTGTGCAGTTGCGGATAGGCCTCGCGCGGCAGAGGCCGGGCCTTGGCGGCCCGCAACGCCAGCGACGGACCGCTGCGGTAGGCGAGATAGGTGCCGCCGAGCCCCACCGCCGTGCCGAGCCCGGTGATGGGCAGCGCCACCATCGGGTCGAACGCGGTCTCGCGCAGGAACCAGCCGGCGATGATCCACACCATCACGGCGGCGAGGAACACGCTGGCACCCAGCAGCACCCGCGTGGCGCGGCGGTTGGCGCGCTGCAGTTCGTCGTAGACGGCGGGTCGCGCGGCGGCGCTGCTCACCGTTACTCGAAGGAGACGTCAGGTACCGAGCGGACCTCGACCGTCTCGACCTCGAAGTACTCGCGGTCCTCGAAGTTGAACATGCCCGCGATGACCGAGGTCGGGAACACCTGCCGGGTCTCGTCGTAGGCGCGGACCGACGCGTTGTAGTGGCCACGTGCACCGGCGACGAGGTTCTCGGTGTGGGCGAGCTCTTCCTGCAACTGGCGGAAGTTCGCGTCCGCCTGCAGTTGCGGGTAGTTCTCGCTGATGGCGAGCAGTCGGCCGAGCGCCTGGCTGAGCTGGTTCTCGGCGTTGGCGAGTTCTGCCGGCTGCGAGATCTGCATCGCCGCGGCACGGGCGTTGGTGACCTCCTCGAAGGTCTCGCGCTCGTGGGCGGCGTAGCCCTTGACGGTCTCGACCAGGTTGGGGATCAGGTCGTGACGGCGCTGCAACTGCGTGTCGATCTGCGCCCACGCCTCGTCGACGCGCACCCGCGCCTTGACGAGCCGGTTGTACATGCCGATCACGATGACGGCGAGCACCACCACGATGCCCAGGCCGATCAGCCACTCCACGGTCTCGCCTTTGTCCGGTGTGCGCCGCGGGGCCTGAAAAGTTCCCCGCGGATGCGCCCGCGGCGCTCCGCGCACGCGAGGTCAACGTAGCGCAGTCCCGGCCGACGGACCCGGAGTCGGCGCCCCATTCCCTCGCCGACTCGCAGTGCCCGTCGCGCGGCTCGTGCCTTCTTGACGACTTCTCGCATGCCGCCGCGGCCCGCTCCTGCGCATCCCACGTCTCCCCAGTGTCAGGTCTCCCGTGACATTCGCCACCCCGCCCAACCTCGGTGAGTCCGATTCGTCCCTTCCGCCGGTTGCATGGGCCCTGTCGGGCCACCCCGGTTCGCGCCGCGCGCGCGTGGCCGTCGTGGCGGCGCTGCTCGCGTTCGCGACCGTGCTCGCGGGCCTGCTCGCCCCCGCCACGGCCGACGCGGCCACGACCACGCCGGTCATGCAGGCCGAGAGGGTCAGCGCAGCCGGGATCGCGGCCTGGTTCCGCGCCAACCAGCCCAGCGGCTACCGCGCCACCGTCTCGCCCGAAACGCTGGCGACGTACTTCGTCGCCGAGGGCCGCCAGGAAGGCGTGGCCGGCGACCTCGCCTTCGCCCAGTCCGTGCTCGAGACGGGCTGGTTCCGCTGGCCCTCGCACGGCCAGGTGCATGCCGGCTACAACAACTTCTCGGGCATCGGCGCCTGCGACGGGGGCGCCTGCACGGTCGCGAGGTTCCGCAGCGCCCAGATCGGCGTCCGGGCGCAGATCCAGCACCTGCGCGCCTACGCCGACCCGACCGTCACGGTCGCCCGCCTCGCCAACCCGCTCGAGAGCCCACGCTTCCACCTCGTCACCCCCAAGGGCAAGGCCCGCACCTGGGAGTCGATGGGCGGCGGCAACTGGGCGACCGACCCGGACTACGCGTCGAAGATCCTGTCGATCTACCGCTCGATGGTGACCCACGCCGAACGCAACGGCGGTCTCGCCGACGCACCCGTGACGCTCGCGCCGGCGCAACGGTTCGCCGACGTGTGGGCCGGTCACGCCCACCGCGAGGGCATCGAGACGCTCGCCGACCGTGGCGTGGTCAACGGCTGCACCTCGAGCCGCTACTGCCCCGACACCGCGGTCACCCGGGCGCAGCTCGCGACCATCCTGGCGAGGTCGCTGGACCTGCCGGCCGGCGCCCACCCGTTCCGCGACGCCGGCCAGACACACGGCGCCAGCATCGGTGCCCTGTACGAGGCCGGCATCACCGCCGGCTGTGGCGGGCGCAACTTCTGCCCCGACCAACCGGTGTCGCGGGCGCAGTTGTCGGCGATGCTGCAGCGGGCGCTGGACCTGCCCGAGTCGTCGCCGTCGTTCCGCGACGTGCAGCGCAACCGACACCGCCTCGCCATCGGCGCGGTGGCCGAGGCCGGGATCACCACCGGCTACCGGGACAACACCTTCCGCCCCGACGCCGTGGTCAACCGCGGCCAGGTCGCCACCTTCGTCGACCGCGCCACCGACTAACCCCCACCCGCGCACCCGCCGCCGCGACGCGCTCCGGTCGAGCCAGACACGCTCGGTCGAGCCAGAACGTCACCGATGACGGCGAGGTTCGACCGAGCACGCGACACTCGTCCGGGCGGAGGCGGTTCAGGCCGCGCGCAGTTCGCGTACCAACGACGCGAGCAGGCCGGTGCCGAGGTCGGCCCGTCGGACGACCACGACGCGCCACCCGAGCGCCCGCAGCCGGGCCCGCACCTGCTCGTCGTGCCGACGCGCATCGGTGAGGTCGTGGTAGGCAGCCCCGTCGAACTCAACGATCACCTTGTACTCGGGCCAGGCGACGTCGACGCGCTTGACGCGGACCCCGCCGTCGTCGAGGACCTCGTACTGCAGCACGAATTCGGGCGCACCGAGCGCGACCAGTTCCTGGATGCCGAGCACCTCGAGCGGTGAACCGATCTGCTCCGCGCCGTCGGGCAGCCGGTGCGCCACCTCGAGCAGGCGACGACGGCCGGGCAGGTGCCGGTGCCGATCGAGCAGTCCGGCGAGTGCGCGGATCACGGCCCGGTCCTTGCGCACGAGGTCGAGCAACCACCGCTCCAAGTGGGCCGGTCGCGATGACCGTGCGAGGTCGAGCAGGGTCCGGGCCGGCGTCGTGCAGGGCAGGCCGTGCACCTCGGTGACCTCGTCGTCGCCGAGCGAACGGGTCGTGTGCACGCGGTGGTCGCCGAGGGCGCGCCGGCGGGCACGGAGCACGACCACGTCGAGGCGTTCCGGTCGGGCGAGATCGAGGAAGCCGTGCAGGTGGCCGGCGGTGCGGTGCGATGCCCACGCCGCACCCTCGCCGGCACCGAGCACCGACTCCTGTACCTGCGCCCGCCATGACCACCGGTGCGATCCGAGATCGATCACGCCCGGCAAGGGCTCAGCCCACACACCAGCGCGGAGGCGGCGACGGATCGTTGCCTCCGAGACCCCACCGGTCTCCATCAGTTGGCGGCGCGTGGCCCGCCCGTACTGGCCACGACCGAGTTCACGTGCTCGCAGATCCACGGTGTCCATGCCCGGAAGGCTGCCGCGCGCGTCGCGTCACACCCGGACGGATCGCAGCCGCGCTGGGGATAACCGCCGGTCGGCCGCCCCGTCC
>DATHUR010000015.1:0-31312 GCA_035462025.1 Egicoccus sp.
ACGCCGTCGCGGCCGACGGCCGCTTGATCGAGTCGGCCGTGCTGCGGGTCGCGGAGGCCTCGCTGACCGGCGAGAGCGAAGCCGTGCTCAAGCGCGCCGACATGACCCTCGACGAGGGCGCGAGCCTGGGGGACCGGCGCAACATGGTCTTCTCCGGCACCGCCGTCGCGACCGGCCGTGGCCGGGCCATCGTCACCGGCACGGGCATGGCGACCGAGATGGGCACCATCGCCCGGTTGCTCGGCACCACCGAGGACGACCCGACGCCGCTGCAGCGCGAGATCGCCGGTGTCGGCAAGATCCTCGGGCTCGGCGTGATCGTCATCGCCCTGGTCGTCATGGGCGGCATCCTCCTGACCTCGGACCTGCGGTCGGCCGAGGACTACGTCGAGGTCCTGCTCGTCGGCGTCTCGCTCGCGGTCGCCGCCGTGCCCGAGGGGCTGCCCGCCATCCTGTCCGTCGTCCTCGCGCTCGGGGTCCAGCGGATGGCCAAGCGCAAGGCCATCGTCAAGCGGTTGCAGTCGGTCGAGGCGCTGGGGTCGGCCTCGGTCATCTGCTCGGACAAGACCGGCACCCTGACCCAGAACGAGATGACCCTGCGCCGGGTCCTGACGGGCTCGGGCGAGGTCGAGCTGACCGGGACCGGGTACGACCCCGACGGCGAGGCGATGGTCGACGGACGACCACTCGGTTCGGACCCCGGGGACGGCGTGCTGGCCGAGGAGGTCCGCGTCGTGCTGCTCGGCGGCAGCCTCGCCAACGACGCCACCCTGCACCACGACGACGAGGGCTGGAGCGTCCAGGGCGACCCGACCGAGGCCGCGTTCCTGGTCGCTGGCGCCAAGATCGGGGTCGGCACCGAGCACCTCGACGAGCGCCCCCGGGTCGCCGAGGTGCCCTTCACGTCCGAACGCAAGCTGATGAGCACCGTCCACCGGGACCCCGACGAGATCGGCCGGACGCTGGTCACCAAGGGCGCACCCGACGTCCTGCTCACGCGGTGCGCCACCGAGCGCGTCGCCGGGCGGGACCGGCCGCTCGACGACGTCCGCCGCGAGCAGATCCTGGCCGACGTCGACCGGCTGGCCTGCGACGCGTACCGGACCCTGGCCGTGGCGTCGCACGACGTCGACAGCCACGGCGACCTCGACGACCCCGCAGCGCTCGAGGCCGACCTCGTCTATCTCGGACTGGTCGGCATCCTCGACCCCCCGCGGGAGGAAGCCCGTGCCGCGATCGACGCCGCCAGGTCCGCGGGCATCCGCGTCATGATGATCACCGGCGACCATCCGCGGACCGCCGTCCGCATCGCGGGCGACCTCGGCATCACCGCCGCCGACGGCCGCGTCGTCACGGGCGGCGAGATCCAGGCGCTCGACGACGAGGCCTTCCGCCAGGCGGTCCGCGAGGTGTCGGTCTACGCCCGCGTCGCACCCGAACACAAGCTGCGCATCGTCGACGCGTTGCAGGCCGACGGCGAACTGGTCGCGATGACAGGGGACGGTGTCAACGACGCGCCGGCGCTGCGGTCGGCCGACATCGGCGTCGCGATGGGGATCACCGGCACCGACGTGTCCAAGGAGGCCGCGGACCTGATCCTCGCCGACGACAACTTCGCGACCATCGTGGCGGGCGTCCGTGAGGGCCGCGCGATCCTGTCGAACATCCGCAAGTTCCTGCGCTACCTGCTGTCGTCGAACATCGGCGAGGTGCTCACGATGTTCCTCGGCGTGGTGCTCGCCGCCTGGCTCGGGCTGACCGGGCAGGGCGAGGCGGTCGCGGTGCCGCTGCTGGCGACCCAGATCCTGTGGATCAACCTGCTCACCGACACCGCCCCGGCACTGGCGATGGGCGTCGACCCGCCACCCGACGACGTCATGGACCGTCCGCCCCGCAAGCTGACCGACCGGATCATCGACCGCACGATGATGATCGACATCGGCTACGTCGGGCTGATCATGGCCCTCGCGTCGCTGTTCGCCCTGGACCTGTACCTGCCCGGCGGGTTCGTCGAGGGCACCGGCGACCTGACCGAGGCCCGCACCGCAGCCTTCACCACGCTGGTGTTCGCGCAGTTGTTCAACTGCTTCAACGCCCGTTCCGGCCGCGTCAGCGCGTTCCATCACCTGTTCACCAACGCGTGGCTGTGGGCCGCGATCGGGCTGTCGTCCGTGCTGCAGGTCGCGGTGGTCCACGTCGGCTTCCTCAACCGGCCGTTCGGCACCGCCCCGTTGAGCCTCGGCCAGTGGGCGACCTGCGCCGCGCTGGCCAGCCTGGTGCTGTGGGGCGAGGAACTGCGCAAGCTGGTCCGCCGCCACCCGCGGACCGTGGCATCCTGAAAACCGGCACGGGGCCGGACGGAAGACGAACGACGATGACCGGCGCGAACGGACACCGCGAGGTTCGCATCGAGGTGGGTGCCGGCGTGGTCGTCGGCGACCTCGACGCGCCCGAGCGCCCGAGTGGCGTCGTCGTGTTCGCGCACGGCAGCGGCTCGAGCCGCCACAGTCGCCGGAACCGGGCGGTGGCCGCGACCCTGCAGGAGGCCGGCTTCGCCACACTGCTGATGGACCTGCTGACGGCCGAGGAAGAAACCGTCGACGCCCGCACCCGTCACCTGCGCTTCGACATCGACCTGCTTGCGGACCGCGTGGTCGAAGCCATGGCCCGGCTGCGCGACGAGGCGGTGACGGCGGGGCTGCCGGTCGGGTTGTTCGGCGCGAGTACCGGTGCTGCGGCCGCCCTGGTTGCGGCCGCCCGACGCCCCGACGAGGTCCGTGCCGTCGTGTCGCGTGGCGGCCGGCCCGACCTCGCCGGCGACGAGTTGACCCAGGTCCGTGCGCCGACGCTGCTGATCGTGGGCGGCGACGATCGTGTGGTGATAGGCATGAACGAGGCGGCCAGGGCCCGCATGCCCGGCGACGTGCAACTGCGGATCGTGCCCGGCGCGACCCACCTGTTCGAGGAGCCGGGCGCGCTCGAGCAGGTGGCCGCCCTGGCCCTCGACCACTTCCGGACGCACCTGACCTGAGCGCGTCAGCCGATGGTGCGGCGCAGGACCCGGCCCTCCCACGGGCCGAGGGCCAGCGGGTCGTCCCCGCCCGCCGGCACGCCGACCAGTACCTCGGCGTCCTGCCAGGTGGAGGCGTCGGCGAGCGGCGGGCTGACCGGGTCGGCACCGAAGTTGCCGAGCACGAGCAGTTCGACGTCGTCGAGGCGGCGCGTGAACGCATACACCTGCGGGTCGTCGGGCAGCAGCAGCGTGAAGTCGCCGTGGACGACGACCGCCTCGGTGTGGCGCAGGTTGATCAGGCGGCGGTAGTGGTGGAACACCGAGTCCGGGTCGTCGGCGGCCGCTTGCGCGTTGATCTCGACGTGGTTGGGGTTGACGGCCAGCCAGGGCTCGCCGGTGGTGAACCCGGCGTTGGGTGACGCGTCCCACTGCATCGGGGTACGGGCGTTGTCGCGGCTGCGATCGCGCAGCGCCGCGAGCACGGCGGCGGGATCGGCGCCGTTCGCGACCTCCTCGGCGTAGTGGTTGATCGACTCGATGTCGCGGTAGTCGGTGATGTCGTCCAGCGAGGTGTTGGTCATGCCCAACTCCTCGCCCTGGTAGACGTAGGGCGTGCCGCGGTGCAGGTGCAGCACGGTGCCGAGCATCTTGGCGGCCGTGCCGCGGTGCTCGCCGTCGTCGCCGAACCGGCTGACCACGCGCGGCTGGTCGTGGTTGTTCCAGTACAGGCTGTTCCATCCACGTTCGGCGAGGCCGACCTGCCAGCGGGCCAGCGACGCCTTGAGATCACGCAGGTCCAGCGGCTTCGCGTTCCACTTCGACCCGTCCTGGTCGAGTTGGACGTGTTCGAACTGGAACACCATGTCGATCTCGCGCCGCGCCGGGTCGGTGAACGCCAGCGCGTCGTCGAGCGTGACGCCGGGCATCTCGCCGACGATCATGGTCTGCCGCTCGTGCGGTGCGATGACCTCGCGGTGCATCTCGTGCATGAACTCGTGGATGCGTGGCCCCGAGAAGTAGTACGGCGAACCGTCGCCGTACCGGGCGCCGGGGTGCACGATCCCGTCGGGCAGCGCCGGGTCCTTGGACACGAAGTTGACGACGTCCATCCGGAAGCCGTCGACGCCGCGGTCGAGCCAGAACCGCATCACGTCGTACAGCGCGTGACGGACCTCGGGGTTCTCCCAGTTGAGGTCGGGCTGCTTGCGCGAGAACAGGTGCAGATAGTACTCGCCGGTCGTCTCGTCGAACTCCCAGGTCGGCCCGGAGAAGAAGCTGCCCCAGTTGTTCGGCTCGGCGCCGGGCGTGCCCGGCTGCATGCCCGGGCGGGCCGGGCGCCACCAGTACCAGTCGCGCCGGGCGTTGTCGGTAGACGAGCGCGACTCGACGAACCAGGGGTGTTCGTCCGAGGAGTGGTTGAACACCAGGTCCATGACCAGCTTCATGCCGCGCCGGTGCAGGCCCTCGGCCAGGTCGTCGAGGTCGGCCAGGCTGCCGAACGTGGGGTCGATGTCGACGTAGTCGCTGACGTCGTAGCCGTTGTCGTCCTGCGGCGAGGGATAGACCGGCGAGAGCCACACGACGTCGACGCCGAGGTGGTCGAGGTGGTCGAGGTGCACCGTGATGCCGCGCAGGTCGCCGACGCCGTCGCCGTCGCTGTCGGCGAAGCTGCGCGGGTAGACCTGGTAGACGACCGCGGACTTCCACCACTGCTCGCCGCCGCGATCGGCGGCGACGTGGGTGGCGAGCGGCTCAGTCACGGGGCATCCAGGGGGGCCGGGGAGCGTCGATCCGGGGCAGCGTCGACGGCACGGGCGGGAACCGGTCGGTGTCGTGGGCCTGCCAGTCGCGCCACGCCCGGGCGATCTCCTCGCGGTCGCGTGCGACGAAGTTCCAGAACATCTCCAGCCGCACACCGAGCGGTTCGCCGCCCAGCAGCAGGAACCGGGTGGCGTCCGTCGCCGCCTCGACGACGAGTTCGTCCGGGCCGTCCGGCAGCAGCGCCAGCCAGCCGGGCTCGACCACCTCGCCGCCGACGAGCACCTTGCCGTCCAGCGGGATCACCGTGTGCTCGAAGCTCGTCTCCAGCGGCAGTGGTGTGCGCCCGCGCGAGACGATCAGGTCCGCCCCGACCAGTGGCGAGTCGGCCCGCGCCGGCGAGGTGGCCCCGTCGAACCGGCCGGCGAACACCAGTGCCTGCCCGCCATCCACCTCGACGTTGGGCAGTTCGGCGTGGTGCGCGAACGACGCGGTCCCGTGGCGGGTCTCCTCGGGCTGGGCCAGCCACATCTGCACGCCGCGGAACGGCGGTCGCGCGGCCAGTTCCGCGTGGGCGATCCCATGGCCGGCATGCATCAGGTTGAGCTGGCCCGGGCGGATCATCTGCTCGGTGCCGAGCGAGTCGGAGTGCAGCGCCTCGCCCTCGAGCAGCCAGGTCACGGTCGCCAGGCCGATGTGGGGGTGAGGGCCGACCTCCATGGGGTCGGGCTCTTCGGCGTCGGCCGGGCCCATCTCGTCGACGAAGCACCACGGCCCCACGGCACGGCGCCCCTTGGTGGGCAGGACCCGGGAGACGGGCAGGCCACCGACCTCGGTGCGGCGCCCCTCGCGAAGCTCCAGGCCCGGCATCGGCTCGTTCTCACAGCGCTGGTCGGCCTGCTGGATCGGTCCGCTCATGACGTCCTCCACGTCGCCGGCCGCAGTATCGCGCGGCACGGCCGTCCGCGCTGTCCCGGGCAGATCGCGGGACATTCGTCACTGGGCCATTCGCCCCCCCACGGCAGGCTCCCTCGAGCGGTGGAACACGGCCGCACTCTCGGGGAGCAGGGCACATGCGGACGCGGCGACGCGTGATCGGGGTGATGTCGGCGGCAGTCGTCCTCGTCCTCGTCGCCGTCGCCGCGGACCTCGCCGTGGCCATCGGCAGCGTCGATCGGGTCGCGGCCGATCCGACGGAGGCCCGCAGCCTGTTGGGGTTGCCGGATGCGGCGCCGGAGCTGTCGACGCCGAAGTGGTCGGATCCGAATCGGCCCGGGCCGGACGGTGGCTCGACGCCCGTCGCGGCGCCCGGTGTCTATCTCGTCGTCGGCAGCGACGCCCGGCTCGGCCTGGATGGCGCGCGGGCGGACGTGCTCATGCTCGGGCTGCTCCCGCAGCGCACGACCGAGCGGCCGGCCCTGGTCTCCCTGCCGCGCGACCTGTGGGTGGACGACCTCTGCAACGGGGGACGGCAACGGCTGAACGCCGCCCTCAACGGCTGCGGCGAGATCACCGGTGCGCAGTTGCTCGGTGCGACGGTCGAACACGTGACGGGCCTGCGCGTCGATCACTACGTCGAGATCGACCTGGCGGGGTTCGAAGCCGTCGTCGAGGCGATCGGCGGCGTCGAGGTCTGCACGGAGCTTCCGACACGCGACCGCCGGTCCGGCCTCGACCTGCCGGGTGGATGCCTCGTGCCGTCGCCCGAGCAGACGCTGGCCTGGGTGCGGGGACGCCACCTCGAAGAGTTCCACGCTGGTCGTTGGCGGCCCGTCGCCGGCAGTTCGGACCTCCTACGCAACCGCCACCAACAGCAGGTCGTCCTGGAGATGCTCGGCTCCCTCGCGGAGTTGCGCTCGCCCCTGCGTCTACGCGGCGTGATGACGCGTCTGATGGATCACGCCACCTTGAGCCAGGGACTGGGCGTCGACGACCTGCTCAACCTCGCCTGGACATGGCGTCAGGTGGATCCCGACGCCGTACTGCGGCCAACCATCGATGTCGTCGGCCGGACGACGCCCGGCGGGGCACAGGTCCTCGATCCCGCCGATGACCTGCGCGACCAGTTCGCCCGCATTCTCGCGGATCTGGCCGTCGGGGCGGAGTCATGACCGCGGCCGACGGATCACGCCGAGAGGTCGGGACCGGCTGCCCGCTCGAGCAGGCCAATGGCCCGCGCGGCCGCGAGCTCCGAGGGGTCGTGCTCGTGGGCGAGCCGAACGGCCGCATCGATGAGCGGCTCCGCCTGGTGGTCGGCCAGATCACGCAGCTGCTCGACGAGACGGTCCTCGTCGACATTCCCGGCTCGCGCGAGCGCGAGCGCGAGCGCCGCCAGGTAGTTCACGTCGTCCCGGCGCTTCGTGAGGCCACCGATGTCGTCCGGTGGCGGCCCAGCGCTCAGCGTGTCGATGCGCAGTGCCACATCCATGAGCAACCGGGCAGCCGCGTCGAGCGCCTGCAGGTCGAGCGGAGGGCGGTCGGGGCGGGCTCGCAAGCGTCGCAGCAGGTGCCCGACCTGGATCACCGAGATCTCCAGCTGCGCCGCGATCCGTCGCAGCTCGAACCCGGCTTCGGCCTGGTCGAGCGAGCTGTCCGCTTCCCGGCGTGCCGTGCCCACGAGGGTTCGCAGCAGCGGCGCGATCGCCTCCAGCGTGTCGCGAACACCGGCTTCGTAGCCGACGCCGGGCGAGAAACGGCGGGCCCGCTCCATGAGCTCGTCCGCAACCCGCAGGTATTCCTCGAGCTGGTGCATGACTGCCTCTCCGGGCCGCGGGGAACACCGGACGTCGACTGTCGCCAATAGGAGCACCGATGCGCAGTGTCACGAGTCCCGCCAAATCCGAGGGGCCGGTCAAAGGCCTTCACTACCATCGTCCGCGGCGGGAGGCTTCGAAGGACCCCGATGTGATCCGTGAGGCCCTCCGCGTGCTGATCGTGGATGACCACCGGCTTGCTCGTGAGGGCATCCGCTCGATGCTCGCCTCGGACCCCCTCATCGAGTTCTGCGCCGAGGCCGGCGACGTTGCCAGCGCCCGTGTGGCGGTACGGGACCATCGGCCCGACATCGCGCTCGTCGACGTCCACCTTCCCGACGGCAGCGGCATCGAACTCATCCGGGACCTGCGTGCCCGTACGGACCTGCGGTGCGTGGTGTTGACGGCGGTCGCCAACGACGAAGCCTTCTTCCAGGCCGTTGTCGCCGGCGCACACGGGTACCTCGTCAAGGACGTCGGACCCGCCGAGCTCTCCGCCGCGCTGCATCGCGTCGCGGCGGGTGAGTCGCTGATCAACCGCGAGGTCATCGACGAACTGCGTCGGCGTTCCCGCCAGCAGCCCCCTGATGACGTTCTCCTCAAGGACCTGACCGGGCAGGAGCGACGCATCCTGATGATGGTCGCCGAGGGCTTGACCAACCGCCAGGTCGCGCTCGAGCTCGGTCTCGCGGAGAAGACCATCCGCAACTATGTCTCGACCATCTTGGCGAAGGTCGGCCTCGCCAACCGCACGCAGTTGGCCGTGTTCGTGGCGATGCGCCGCCCGAGAAGTTGACCAAAAAACATCTGCCAAGTAGCCGGCGAAACTTGCGGCGAACGGCTTGGCTACACGACATAGTCATTTGGGACGGTTTCGCTGCGTCCGACTGATCGCATCTGTCACGACCTTCGGTGAGGCGCTCGTCCTGCCGTCGACGCATATCAGGACACCAGGTCGGGGAGGAAGCCAACCAGATCCAATCGACGTCGGCCGTTCCGGGGCCGACGGAACAAAGGGGGCGGCGCGTGCAATCGAAGCTGGCCATCGAGGAGACGGTGGACGGACTGTTCAGTGCACCACATCTGCCGGTCGTCGCCTACTGCTGTCGTGGCGACGATCGCTGGAACTGTCTCAGTGTGTCCGAGTCGCTGGAGGCGAAGTTCGGCATATCGCCGTTGACGTGGATGGCCGATCCCCACGTCTGGCTGCAGCACGTCCACCCCGACGATCGCGAACGGCTGGTCGTCGATCGGGTCACGGCGATCGACGAGCGCCGCAAGCTGTCCACGGAGTACCGGCTCCGCACGCAGGACGGTCGCTACCGATGGGTGCACGACGAGGCCGAGTTCGTGCCGGCGGCGGACGACGATCATCCCCTGATGTACGGCGTGATCACCGACATCACGCATCGCCGACATTCGGACGTGATCCTCTCGGAGTTGTACGAGGCTTCTCGCGGCCAGGTGACGAGGCTGCGAAACGAGGTGGAGGAGCGCGATCTCTTCGCGCGGCTGCTCGCCCACGATCTGCGCATGCCCTTGACAGCGGCCAATGCGGCCCTCGCGCAAGCGCGCTCGTCCGGTGCGAAGGGACGTGAGGCGCTCACGCGTGCACAGCAGGCCATCGACCAGGCGAACCAACTGGTCAGCGGCGTGCTCGAACTCGACCGTTGGTCGGGCGAGCGCGTGCTTCGCGTCGAGTCGACGGAGCTGCTCGACGTCGCCAAGTTGGCCACCGAGACGATCGACTTCGCCGACCGGGAACTGGTGGTCGACGTGCCGGATGCACAGGCGACCCTCGACGTGCTGATCGTCTCGCGTGCACTCGCCAACCTGGTGGACAACGCCGTGACGCACAGCCCTCCGGGTGGCACCGTGCGCCTCCGGGCCTACGAGCAGGTGGCACCGCATTCGGTGATCTTCTCGGTCGAGGACGAGGGCCCCGGGGTCCCGGAGTCGATCCGCGACGACATCTTCCGTCCGTTCGTGAGCTCGCGCGTGGACCAGGGCGACTCGCACGGCCTCGGCCTGACGCTGGTGAAGCGCATGGCCCTGTTGCACGACGGACGGGTGTGGTTCGAGGAGTTGCCAAACGGCGGGGTCGCTTTCCACCTGCTGATTCCGCAGGTGTGAGGGCGGCGCTCCGGCAGGTCCAGCCGGCGTGTCGCGGATGTCTTCAGAGGTGTAGCCCCGCTGGACGGTGAGCGTCGAGCGCCACCGTCCAGCTCGTCGCGTCGGCGAGCCGCGGCATGTCGATCACGTAGTCCAGACGGTCGCCGGCCTGCACCAGGCGCTGGCCCACTGGCAGGAACCGGTTTCCCCAGGATGTCGGTGGGTTCCAGGGAGCCGTGTCGAAGACGTTGTCGGCGTCGAACACGACCCGGAAGTAGATGACGAAGCCGGACAGCACGCCGTCGGCGACCACGTCGCGATGCTGCTCGACACGGCGCGCCGGGACCGGCGCGGTGTCGAGCTCGTCGAGGTCGAGCGACGAGATCGGCGACGGTGCGGTCAGCAGGTGCGAGAACGCGTCCCGGTCCAGGAACCGGCTCGGCATCCGGTCGAAGGGGCGCAGCACCTCGTGTCCCTCCAGGAAGCTGAGGTCGAGGCCGGGCAGATCGATCTCGGACAGTCGGGGGATCCGGTGGTCGGCCTCGAGGGCGACGGGCTCGACGAACAACTCGAAGCGGGCGGGCAGGATGCGCCCGCCAGGGCGGAGCACCCGCCGCTTGAGATCGAGCAGGTTGTCGAGCAGGTGCTCGTTGTACAGGTCGTCGCCGAACTGCTCGTGGACGATGACATCGACGGGCTCGTCTGCCACGAACCGGCGACTGTGGGTCTGCACGAACGTCACACCCGCGATGGCGTTGTGGGCGGCGATCTGCCGGGCGACGTCGATGAACGGCGAGTGGTCGATCGCATAGATGCGACGGGCTCCCTGGCGTGCCGCGAAGAAGGCCAGCAGGCCGGTGCCCGTGCCCACGTCCAGCACGACGTCCGAAGACCGCACGTGGTCGGCGATGCCGCGCTCGTACGCCTGCACCCGCACGCGATCGGCCAGCATCTTCTCGTGTTCCCAGACCGCGCTGAACTCGGCGGCATTGCGCAGGTCGTACAGCCAGGCCCGAAGGCGCGGATCGGACATCGCGCGCGCCAGGAGCCGCCCCAACCGGGCTCGGGCGGTCATCGTCGCCCCCGACGGCGGACGGGCGCGGCGGCGGGTGCGTGGGATCGGCGCATGTCAGGGCTCCTTGGACGAGACGACGCTCGCCGGTAACCCGAGGTCGGGCAAGGGACGCCTGTCCCGTGGCGCCGCAGGCGATGGCCGGCCCGACGGAGGACACCTGTCACTGCGCACCCGCCCGTTCGGCGTCGACCATGGGCCGTCCGAGCTGGAGGGCGAGCAGTGCCGAGATGGGCAGACGTCATGATCGCCGCTGCCGTGCTCACGGTGCTCGCGCCGCTCCTCGCGCTCATCAGCCTCGCCATCGCGGTGAGCAGCCGAGGTCCGGTGTTGTTTCGCCAGGTGCGCATGGGCCGCGACGCCGAACTGTTCGTGCTGCTCAAGTTCCGGACCATGCAGCCCGGCTCCGACCGGGGCGGCCGCCTGACGATCGGTGCGGGCGACCCCCGGGTCACCGCCATCGGCCGCTGGTTGCGTGCGACGAAGCTGGACGAGCTGCCACAGCTGATCAACGTCGTTCGCGGCGACATGGCCCTGGTGGGTCCGCGGCCCGAGGTCCCCGAGTACCGGCTCCGCGACTGCCCCGCCCAGGACGTGACACTGGCCGCGCGACCGGGTCTGACCGACCCGGCCAGCATCTGCTTCCGCGACGAGGTCGACCTCCTTGCCGCACAGGACGACCCCGATCGCTACTACCGCACGGTTCTGCTGCCCGCGAAATGCGAGCTGTCGGCCGACTACCTGCGTCGTCGCACGCCCGGTGCCGACGTGGCGGTGCTCGTGCTGACGGCGGTCGCGGTGCTGCGCGGGGGCTCGTGGGCCGGCCCGAACGGGCCGACCGGGAATCCGATCGGAGGCGTGCCCGCATGAAGATCTGTCAGATGACCCCGGCCGAGACGATGTTCAACTTCCTGGGTCCGCTGTGCCGGGCGCTGGTTGCGGACGGCCACGTGGTCGCCGCTGCCTGCGGCCTCGAGTTCGACGGTCAGGTGGCTGCCGGGTACCTGGGGCCCGATGTCGCCCTGCACCGCGTGCCCGCCCGCCGCCACCTCGACCGCCGTGCGGTGACGACCGATGTCGTCGCCATCGCGGACTACCTGCGACGGGAACGTTTCGACGTCCTGCACGTGCATGGGCCCCTCATCGGCCTGCAGGCCCGGATCGCCGCACGGATGGCCGGCGTTCCCGTGGTGATCTCGCAGGCCCACGGGTTCTACTTCCACGCTGGTTCGCGATGGATCGCGCGGACCGGGCTGCAATTGCTCGAACAACAGCTTGCACGGCACCTGACCGACGTGGTGGTGACGGTCAACCGCGAGGACCACGAGTTCGCCGTGCGGCACCGCTTCCGTCGCGATCCGAACCAGCTCGTGCACATTCCGGGAGTCGGTGTCGACACCGACCGCTTCGCACCCGACCACTCCGACGCCGGGGCGCGCCACCGCGACGAGCTCCGCGCGTCCCTGGGGGCGACCGGCGACGACCTGGTGATCACCTTCGTGGGCCGTCTGGTCGGCGAGAAGGGACTGGACGACCTGGCCGATGCATTCGTCGAGGTGGCCCCCCGGCGGCGCATGGTCCTGTGGCTGGTCGGCGACCTGCTGGGCAGCGAACGCGACCACACCGCCCCCGCCCGCGTGGCGGGCAGGTTGTCGGATCACGGGTTGGCCGACCGGGTGCGCTTCGTCGGGCGCCGCGACGACATTCCCGAACTGCTTCGTGCATCGGACGTCTTCGTACTCCCGTCGCTGCGGGAAGGCATGCCGGTCTCCCTCCTGGAGGCCATGGCCACCGGGCTGGCCGTCATCGCAACCGACATCCGGGGCAGCCGCGAGGTCGTCGAGGACGGACGCACGGGGCTGCTGGTCCCGGTCCATCAGCCGCACGCGCTCGCGTCGGCACTCCTCGGACTCCACGACGACCCTGGGCAGCGCCGTGCGCTGGGCCGGGCCGCACGTCGCGAGGTCGTCACCGGCTACACCGTGGCCGCCAGCCTCGCCCCGCTCCGGTACACCTACGCCCGCCTGACCGACCTCGCGCCCGCCGCGAGACCGTCAGGGGCACGGACGGTGGACCTCGCCGCGGCGAGCGGTCAGCCGCCGCGGCCTTCGTCGCCGGCGGCCCGGTGACCCGCCACCAACAGACGGGCGACCTCGAGCAGCAGGGGTGCGAGATCGACCGGGACGTCGTCGACGAGACGGCGCAGGTCGTCGCGGTACTCCTCGAGCTGCTCGGGCTCGGGTACCGCGTGCCGCAGGTCGTCAGGCGTGAGACCGAGCGTGTCCAGTATCGCGGCGAAGGTCTGCGGACGTGGTCGGCGGGTCCCCGCTTCGGTGCTGCGCCAGGCGCCGACGCTCACGCCGGCGGCGGTGGCCGCCTCCTCCTGCGTGAGCCCGAGCAGTCGCCGTCGTTCCTGGATCTCGCGGCCCATCGCGTGGCGGCGCGGAACCACGGGGTCGCTCGCGGGCAGCATCCAGACCACTAGGCGGACACCGCCCGGGAATCGTCGTGTGGGCGCAGGAACCAGTCCACCGTCTCGCGAAGCCCGGCCGAGAACTCCACGGGTTCGATCGTCGGGAACAGCATGCGCAGGCGGGTGGCGTCGGCCTGCGAGTGGGCGACGTCGCCGACCCTGGCCGGCTCCCAGGCGATGTCGAGCGGCCGTCCGAGCTGCTCCGACAGCTCACGCACGACCTCGAGCAACGACCGTCGCGTGCCGAACGCGAGGTTGACGGGGTCGGGCTCGACGATGCCGCGGTGGAGCGCATCCACGATGACCGACACGAGGGAACCGACGTAGGTGAAGTCGCGGGTCTGGAGCCCGTCCCCGTGGATCGGGATGGGCCGGCCGTCGGTCGCCGCCGCCAGGAAGCACGGAATGGCGGCGGCGTAGGCGTGGTCCGCGGCCTGCAGCGGCCCGAAGACGTTGAAGAAACGGAACACCAGGGTCGGCAGGTCGTAGCAACGCTGGTAGGCGAGCGCATAGGTCTCGGCCGCGAGTTTGCTCACCGCGTAGGGCGACACGGGTTCCGGCCGCAACTGCTCGTGTTTGGGCAGCGAGGGGCTGGCGCCGTACACCGATGACGAGGAGGCGATAACCACGGGCACCCCGCCCTGCAGACGGGCCGCTTCGAGCACCCGCAACGTCCCGGTCGCGTTGGCCTCGTGGCTGGCCAGCGGCTCGCTGACCGAGCGTGCGACCGAAGCGAGCGCGGCGAGGTGCACGATGCGGTCCACACCCGTCGACGCTCGCATGAGGGCCCAGGGATCGAGGACCGATCCCTCGAGGAAGTGGGCCCCGTCCGGGACGTTGGCGACCGACCCGGTCGACAGGTCATCGAGCACGGTGACGCGCCCGACATCGGGGTCGGACAACAGTCGTGCCACGAGGTTGCCGCCGATGAAGCCGGCACCGCCGGTGACCAACACGTGCATCTTGGTTTCTCCAGTCGCCCGAAGGCAGTGACGCCCGCAGCGGGGGCGCGCAGAAGTGACGGATGTCCCGCACCCGTCACCCCGGCCGGGCGCGCTGGTGTGCTGCCGCGATGGCGCGCGGCACCTCGGTGATGACGGCGTCGATGTCCGCGGGTTCCATCGCCGGGTACAACGGCAGGCTGACCTCCTGCTCGAACAGGGTGTTGGCGCCGGGAAAGTCGGAAGCGCGCAGCCCATAGGTCCGCCGGTAGTACGGCTGCAGGTACAGCGGGATGAAGTGGACGCTGGCCGCGATCCCACGGTCGGCGAGGCACTCGACGAACGCGTCGCGAACGGCACGTCCCCCCAGCACGCGTAGCGGGTAGAGGTGGCGGGCATGGGTGTCGCCGGGTGCCGCGTCGGGTGGCACCAGGACCCCGTCCAAGCCGGCGAAGGCGACGTCGTAGGCCGTCGCGATCCGCAGTCGCGCGGCGCGCAGTTCGTCCTGGCGCTGCAGTTGTGCCCGGCCGAGCGCCGCGGCGATGTCGGTCAGGTTGTACTTGAAGCCGGCCTCGACGACCTCGTAGTACCACGCAGCGGCCTGTTCGTAGCGCCGGAACACGTCGCGGTCGATGCCGTGCAGGCGCATCGTGCGCATCCGTGCGGCGAGCTCCGGTACCCGGGTGGTGACCATGCCGCCCTCGCCGGTGCACAGGGTCTTGGTGGCGTAGAAGCTGAATGCCGTCGCATCCCCCTGCGCCCCGACCGGCCGGCCCGCGTGGGACGCCGGTAGTGCGTGGGCGGCATCGTCGACCAGCGACCAGCGGTACGTGAGGGCGAACTCGCGCAGCCCCGTGAGGTCGCACGGCAGCCCGGCGAAGTGCACCGGCAACACGGCGCGGATGCGGCGGCGGTCCTCGGACGTGAGTCGAGCCACGGCTGCCAGCACCGTCGCCGGCGTGACGTTGCCCGTGGCCGGATCGACGTCGGCGAACACCGGGTGCGCGCCGAGATAGCGGGCGACCTCGGCCGTCGCCGTGAACGTGTAGGGACTGGTGACGACCAGGTCACCGGCCCGCACGCCGACGGCGTCGAGCGCAAGGTGAAGCGCTGCCGTACCCGAGTTCACGGCGATGGCCTCGACATTCGGCCCGAGCCGAGCCGCGAACTCGTGCTCGAAGGCCGTGCACTGCGGGCCGGTGGTGAGCCATCCCGAGCGCAGCACGTCGGCGACGCGCTCGATGGTGTCCTCGTCGATGCTCGCCCGGTGGAAGGGCACCCGCAGGGCTGGCGCGGTCACGCTCATGCTCAGGCTCATGGTTGTCCGCTCCTCGGTGGATCGCAGGTGGTCAAGGCGCTACCGACGAGTCCGCCGAAGACGGCGAGCACGACGACGAAGTGGCCGACGTAGTCCACGCTGGCCTGGACACCCAGTGCGGTCAGGGCGAGGCCGGCCACGAGCGTGGCCTGCGTGTCCGCGCGGCCGAGGGCGACGACGAGGAGCCCAGCGACCAGGACCAACGCGATGACACCGAGGGATCCCGTCACCGCGCCGACGTGCAGGAACGCGCTGTGCGCGAACCGTCGGAAGCCCGAGCCCCCCGTGGTTCCGGCGCCGAGTTCCCCGCCACCGCGTATCGGATCCGCCCGCCACTGCTCGAGCGCGCCGAGCCAGATCTCGGCGCGGACACCGACCAGTCGCTCGCTGAGCAGCCGGCCGGTCGCGCCGGGCCCCTGTTGCCACAGCAGGGCGAGCCCAACCGTCGCCAAGACGGTGACCAGCACCAGGACCGCGCCCATCGAGGCCACGGTCCGGGCGCCCAGTCGCCGCACGGCCGGCGACAGACCAGCCAGGACGATGAGCGCGCCCGCCGCGGCTGCGCGGCTGCGGAACCACAGCGGCATCGTCAGCAGCGCGAGCATGACCGCGAGCGTGGCGCGACGCAGCCGCACGGTGCGGGCGCCAAGGTGGAGTTGGAGTGCAGCGGCCCCCGCCGCGACGCAGACGGCTGCGCTGGCATTCGCGTAGCCCAGCGGCCCCGTCCGGTGCAGGTCCCGCGTGTCGACGAGGCTGGCGATGGCGAGCACGAGGCCGATGGCCACCAGCAGGAGAGGGACCACCAGCGGCCAGCGACGAGCCGTCAGGGCTGCGCCGAGGCCGGCCAGCCCGGCGGCCGGGAGGGCGAACGCCGCGACCGTCGAGGACATCACGTCGGATGACCGACCACGACCGGCGCATCGCTCGACCGTGATCGGGACGACGGGGCCGCCGTGAGCGCGAATCGCAGCCGCTGCGCCGTGGCATGCAGCCTAGGCCGGCCGCGTAGCTCCCGACGCAGGCGGTGGCCCACGACGGCGGTGGCCAGCCGCAGGGCACCGAGTGGGGTGGCCGGCTGGTCGAACAGGCGGAACACCGGGCGGCGCCACGTCTCCCAGTCGCGCTTGTAGGCGTCGTCCCCGAGCATGAAGTCGTACCGGGTGATCGAGGGCCGTGCGGTGATCAACCACCGGAAGGTCGCGACGTCGAGCTGCGTGCCGAGCGAGTACGGACGAAACGCGGCGTCCGGGGTCGTCGCGTGCTGCCACGCGTAGCACCAGGGAGGCTGCAACAGCAGACAGCTGAATGCGAGCAACCGGTCGTCGCACTCCAGCAGGACCAACGCGGCCTCGTCACGCGCGGCGAGGCTGGTCAGCGCGCGGGCTGCGGGGGCGAAGCCGGCGGCCGTGTGCCAGGGGAGCGACGTGAAGTGCCCCTGCCAGCGTTCGGCGAACAGTGCACGCACGGCGGGCAGGGCGGTGGCGACCTCCGTGGGCGTCGTGCACACCCGCACCCGCCACGGGCCGTGGACCTCCTCGAAACGGCGACGCCGGCGCCGCAGTCCCTTCCAGAACGACCCGCTGCGCACGCTGTGCAGGCCGTCCTCGTCGACGGGCAGTTCCAGGACGATCGAGTGCGAGTCGAGCGCGTGGGCGCGCAGCCGGCCGGGCACCCGTGGCGGTGGCTCCAGGACGAACGGGGGAGCGGGGCTGAACTCGGTGACCACGTAGTCGAACATCGCGCCGCCGATCACCGGTGTCCGTCGAGGAAGCAGATCCAGCTGCCGTCCACCCGGTGGGCGTCGACGTGATGCGCCGCAGCCGCGTTCCAGCCCGTACCGGTCGCACTGACGACTGCCGGCTCCACCCGGCGTTCCCGGTACACGGTCGGGGTGAGCTCGACGATCTCGACGGCGTGGACGCCGCGGCCGTAGCGCGCCCCGCAGTCCTGGGCGAGGCGGTAGAGCCGACCCTGGTCCACGAACGGCCGTCCCGCGGGTCGGGCGAACACGGCGTCGGCGGACACGACCGGGCTCGCAGGGTGCTCGGTCCAGGGTCCGCGGAAGTCGTGGGCGCGGAAGAGGCGCAGCTGGTCGTGCTGATGCTGGCTGGTCTCCACCAGGAGCCACCAGTGACCGCCGTGCCGGAACGGACTGGCGTCCTTGAACGGCGCACCGGTCAGCAGGTTGGCCTCGTGGGTCCATCGTGTCGGGAAGTCGGTGGCCCGGTAGAGGCGGACCTCGCCGGTCACGTAGCTCTCCGGGATCAACCAGTACGCACCATCCGCAGCGAACACGAACGGGTAGGAGAGGTGGAACGGTTCCCGCAGGATCAACCCGTGGTAGTCCCAGCACACCCGGTCGCGGCTGGTCAACAGCGCGATCCCGGCCGCCCGCTGTCCACGCTCGAGCGCCTCGACGAACAGATACCAGCACCCGTCCACGCGGAGCGCGAACGGATCCGCGACGAGGGTGAGCCCATGGCGCTCGAGGTCGGCCTCGTCCAGCACCGGCGTCGTCGGGGCCGCCCCGAGCTCGAAGGGGGAGGCGACCTCGCTGCAGCGCACCGTCCAGGCGGGAGGCGGGTTGAGCCGCATCCGGAGGGCGGCGGGGACGTGGCGGCGTAGCTGTTGGCGGACGGCGCTCATACGTGTCCCCCACCCGGCGGTCGCCCCTGCACGCGGGCACGGGCGGCGCGCAGGCGAGCGCGCACCGTCGGTGGAAGATGCGAACGAGCCCAGTCGCCGCTCCTCCGGGCGGAGGAGGAGGCGAGGTGGGTCAGCGACCCGGCGGGCCCCCCCGGATGGGCGGCGAGCCGGTACAGCGTTCGCGACCTGGTGCCCAGCACACGCTTGAGCTCACCCTCGTCGCCGAGCCACTCGATTCGTGAGAGGCCGGGGTCGGCGAACCCGTCCCGCACGATCTCGTGCTGCAGCGCCTTGCCTGGCGCTGCGACGGCGAAGCGTTCGTCGTACCCGGTCTTGAGCAGGTACAGCACGCCGTCGTGCCGCAGGGCGATCTGGATGGCGGCCAGCCGGCCGTCCAGGCGCAGCGTGCGCAGTTCGAGCCAGCCCTGCACGGCGGCCCAGGCCACCATCCGTTCGTAGAACCGGCGGGTCGCCGGATGGGACACGATCGCCGTGCCTTCGCGGCCCTTCCAACCCGCGGCCTCGACAGCGAGACAGTCCGCCAACAGTCCGGGCAGGTCGCGCTCGTCGCGGTGGATGCCGAGACCGACCCGGCCGTGCCGAGCCGTCCGATCCAGGGACCGCCGCAGCTCGCGCCTCCGATCGGGGCGCATCGTGGCGAGGAACTCGTTCCACGAGCCCGAGACGTCGGTCGCCACCGTCTGGCAGGCCGGGCCGAGGTCCAGGTGACGGACGCGTGAGGCCAGCGCCCAGTCGAGTTCGGCCGCTTCCTGCTCGCCGAGTTGGAGCTGGTCGAGGACCAGGCCCCGGCTCGTGCGCCCGACCACGTCCGCGAGGAGGCGGCGCCGCGACGCCGCGTCCACCGCGACCACCGCGAACTCGGGCGTGTGTCCGTTGACCGGCGCGCGGGTGAGCGGCCGGCCGACGATCACCGGCAACGCGGCGACCACCCGCCCATCCTCGCGCCCGAGCAGGACCCGCAGACGGCCAGGAGCGAAGGCATCGGCCCAGCGCAGGTGCCACCCGGGGCGGTGGAACGGCGCCGCCGAGGTCTCCTGGCACAGCCGTTCCCAGTCGACCGCGGCGGTCGCCGGATCGAGCATGACGACCTGGGTGGTCGCTGCCGGCCGGGTCGGCACATCGAGCATCCTCATCGGCGGCTCGCCGCCAACGCGTCATCGAGCACCGCCTCCCAGGCCACCACCATGCGCGACAGGCCGAACCGTTCCGTGACGCGTGCGCGACCTGCGGCGCCCATCGCGTGCCGCACGGAGCGCGGCAGCGCCATGATCTGGCGCATCGCCTCCGCCAGCGCTGCCGGGTCCTCCGGGGCGACGATCCGCCCGTGCGCCCCGTCCTCGAGCAGCTCCGCCACGCCGCCGACGCCGGTCGAGACGACCGGGAGCCCGGCAGCCATGGCCTCCATGATCGCGTTGGGTAGCCCCTCGGCCGTCGAGGACAGGACGAAGCCGTCGGCCGCCGCCAGCAGCTCGGGGACGTCGTCGCGCGCCCCGAGCAGTGTGATCAGACGATCCGATCGGGCCACGGCCGGATGCGCAGTCAACTCGAGCAACTGCGCGCCGCCGCCCGCGACGAACAGGCGGAGGTCACCCGGCGCGTCGGCGACCAGTTGCTCGGCAGCGGTGAACAATGTCGTCAGGCTCTTGGTCGGTCGCAGGTGGGCGACCGCCAGCCACACGAACGTCTCGCTCGGAACGCCGAGCGTCCGGCGGGTCCGGCGCCGCACCAGTTCGGGACGTGCGATGGTCCCGACGTCGATGCCGTTGTGCACCACCCGGACGCGGTCGGCCCGGGTCAGGCGCCGATCGACCAGTGAGCGGGCGACCCGGTGCGAGTTCGTCGTGGTCACGGTCGTCAGTGGTTCGGTCAGCCTCACCACGAAGGGGCGTGCGCGGCCACCACCGAGATGCTCGTTGCGGATCGACGACACGACGACGGGGACGCGGCCGAGCAGGCCGACCAGGCGGGCCACCATCGACGACTGGAAGTCGAACCCGATGACCGCGTCCGGGCGCCATCGTCGAGCCAACGCGACGGCACGTACGAGGCCGGCTGCGGCGTGCCGCCGGTCCTCCACCCGGAGGCGGACCAGATGGACGCCCGCCGCCGCCAGGGCTGCTTCCCAACCGGGGAGGTCGAGCAGGACCGCGACCGTGACGTCGTGGCCACGCCCCGCAAGCCCCGTCGCCAGGCGCACGAGTTGGGTCTCCGCGCCGCCGACCGCGATGCTGTTGGCGAACAGCAGCACGCGCCGGGATGGCAGTGCGCGTGGGGCAGCGGTGACCGCCGCGGCCTCGGTGCCCGGGGCGTCAGCGTGTGGCGAGCCGCGGCCGGTCACGAACCAACCTCCGTCATCGTGGACCGCGGATCGTCCGCGGTCATGCGAAAGACCAGCCCTGCCACGGCGGCGTGGTCGTGCCGGTGGGCGAGTTCGCCGAGTTCGGCGACGGCGAGTTCGAGGGCTGCCCCGTCGGGGGCGGCGGAGCTGACGATCCGGATGTCCGGGTGTGGGGTCGGGAGCTCCCGCTCGGCGGCGCTGACGAGTTCTTCGGTCAGCTTCTCGCCGGGGCGGATACCGGTGATGGCGATCGGGATGGTGCCCGGATTGGCGCCCGAGAGGAAGATCAACCGCTCGGCGAGGTCCATGATCCGGACCGGGTCGCCCATGTCCAGCATGAAGATCTCACCCCCGTCGGTGAGCGCCGCTGCCTGCAGCACGAGCTGGACGGCCTCCTCGGTGCTCATGAAATAGCGGGTCATCTCCGGGTGGGTGACGGTGACAGGGCCGCCACGTTCGATCTGACGCAGGAAGGTCGGGATCACGCTGCCGCGGCTGCCGAGGACGTTGCCGAACCGGACGGCGCAGTAACGGCCGGCCTCGGGCGTGTGGTGCAGCAACAACTGCTCCGCCAGGCGTTTCGTGGCGCCCATGACGCTGGTGGGGTTGATCGCCTTGTCGGTCGAGATGGCCACGAAGTGGCGGACCCCGTGGCGGACGGCCGCGCGCAGCAGGTTGTCCGTGCCGAGCACGTTCGTCAGGACCGCTTCGCTCGGGAACCGCTCGAGGATCGGAACGTGCTTGTGCGCCGCGGCGTGGAAGACGATGTCGAATGCCTCCTCCGCGAAGAGACGGTCGACGACGGCCGTGTCCCGGATGTCGATGAGCACGGGGACCGGATTGCCCGACGTGACGGCCATCACGTCGTGCAGGTGGGTCTCGTCGTGGTCGAGCAGCACGAGCCGCTCGGGTCCGCAGACGGCGACCTGCCGGGCGATCTCGCTGCCGATCGACCCCCCGCTGCCGGTGATGAGCACGCGCCGGCCGGTCAGCAGCGCCTGGACGGCGAGCATGTCGGTGCGGATCTCGCGACGTCCGAGCAGGTCGTCGATCGAGAGGTCGCGGATGCTGCGCAGCTGCGGACGGCTGCGCATCACGTCGTCGACGGTCGGCAGGATCTTGGCGGTGAGCCCGGCCACGCGGGCCTGGTCCGCGGCATGCAGGATCGTGTCCCGGTCGCCGCGACTCGGGGTCAGGACGACCTGGTCGACGTCGTAGCGGCGAGCCACGTCGGCGAGCACGCCGAGCGGCCCGAAGACGGGGACGCCGTGCATCGAGCGGCCCCAGTGATCCGGATGCCCGTTGACGACCGCGACCGGCACCCAGGGGCTCTCGACGTGCTGCATCTGCTGGATCACGAGCCGGGCCACCTCGACCGAGCCGACCAGCACCACCCGGGTGGCGTCGTCGGCGCAGCCGGACCCCGGGCGTGCCAGCAGCCGAGTGCGGAAGCGGACGCCGCCGGCGAGCAACATCGTGGTCACCCCGCCGAGCAGGACGACCACGACCGATGGGGCTGCGGGGAGCGGGTCGAGCAGGACCAGCAACAGGGTGGTGGCCCCGGCTCCGGCGGCGATCATGGCCTGCGCGTCGCGGATGCCCGCCTCCCGCCAGACCTGTCCGTACGACCCGGCGGCGATGTGGGCACCGACATGCACGACGACGGCGATGGGCAGGAACCGGCCCAGCGTGCCCAGCTGCGTCGCCGTCACCGCGGCCTCGAGATGCAGCAGCAGCGCGAACGAGTAGGCCGTCACGACCACGACCACGTCGAGCGCCATCAGTTGCGGATCGCTCGCCAGCGCCTGCACCGGCCGGTGGAGCGCCGCCGTCAGGCGGTTCCACACCTCCGTGTGCACCCCACCGTCAACACGGTTGTCGATCATCTCCACCACGTGTCCCCTCCAGACCTCCGTTCTGCCGAGCGTCCTGCCGTGGGACAGGTCGCGACAGGGACAGGTGTCACGGCGCGTGGCGCATCGGTGCGCGTCCGTGACGAGGGACGATTGACACTGTCGCGATGCCACCCCCTTCCGCACCCTCGCCGCGCCGCAGACACCGACGGAACGGGAACCAGCTCGTGGACGCTGCTTCGGGTAGCGCCGCCGTCGCCGGCGGCTCGCGGACGTCTGGTTCGGTCGGTGGCGATCGACGGATCGCACTGTTCCTGCCGAGCCTCACCGTGGGCGGTGCCGAGACCAACCTCGTGCGTCTGTCGGGGGTGCTCGGCGACCACGGGTTCGTCCCGCGACTGATCGTGGCTTCGGGGTCCGGACCGCTCCGCGAGCACGTGCCGCGGGGCGTGGAGGTGGTCGACCTCGGCGTCGACCGGGCGCGCGATGCCGTGCTGCCGCTTGCTTCGTATCTGCGCGTCCACCGGCCCGACGGGCTGGTGTCCAGCGTCGAGCATGGCTCCGTCGTGGCGCTCGCTGCCCGGGCCCTCTCGCGAGCGCCGACGCGGGTCGTCGTCCGGGTCGCGACCAGCCTGGCCGCCGACCGCGGACTGGGCATGACGGGGCACCTGGCCCGCCGGGCCTATCCGCATGCCGCCGGCCTGATCGTCAACACGGCCGGCGGACGGAGCGAGCTGGCTCGATTCCTCGACCTGCCGGTCGAGCGGATCGCCGTGCTGCCCAACCTCACGGTCCCCGAGCCTCGCGCGGACGACCGCGTGCCGGCGCCACATCCGTGGCTCGGTCCCGGCGGCGCGCCAGTGATCGTCTCGGTCGCCCGGCTCGACGAGGTGAAGAACCCGCGGTTGCTGTTGCTGGCCTTCGCTGCGTTGCTGGAGCGCCGCGCCGCACGCCTGCTCTTCCTCGGCGACGGCCCGCTGCGCACCGAGTTGCTCGGCATCGCGAACCGGCTCGGTGTCGCCGCGCACGTCGACCTCGTCGGCACCGTGACGGATCCGCGGCCATACGTGCAGCGGGCGCGTGTCTTCTGCCTGTCCTCCGACGCCGAGGCCATGCCGAACGCCATGATCGAGGCGATGGCCGCCGGCGTCGGCGTGGTGGCGACCAACTGTGGGCACGGACCTCGCGAGTTGCTGGCCGACGGTGCCCATGGCCGTCTCGTGCCCCGGCGCGACGTCCAGGCCATGACACGCGCGTTGGACGCCGCCCTGGACGACCCGCGGCCGGCCCCCGCCTCCGCCTGGAGCAGCCACACGATCGTCAACGCGGGCCGCGCCTACGCGCACTACCTCGCGGCCGTGCTGGCCACGAGATGAGCCGGCGTCACCGCTTCCTACCGTCGATCCGCCTCGTCGGCGTCGCCTGTCTGGGCGGACTGCTCGCGCTGGGGTCACTCACGAGTTCGACGGCGCCGAGCGTCGTGTCCGGTGCAGAGCGCGAACAGTTGCTCGACGAACGTGAGGGCTTCGGTCGCGCGGCCGGTGAGGGATCGACCGCCTGGCCGGTCGTGGTCGTGACCACCCTGCGGGACGCCGGACCCGGCTCGCTGCGCGACGCGGTCGGGCGGAGCGGTAGCTGGATCCGCTTCGCATCCGGGTTGCGCGGCACGATCGAGCTGACGCGACCACTGGCAGTGCGTGGGGATCTGGTCGTCGATGGTCGCGGTGCCGACATCACGCTGCACGCGGACGCGTCCACCGACCTGATCAGGATCCACGAGGTCGACAACGTGGTGCTCACCAACATCAGGTTCTCGGGGGGCGAGGATGCGATCCAGGTGTTCCAGGGCGCCACCGACATCTGGATCCACCACGTCACGGCCACAGCCGCCGCGGACGAGATCGTCTCGATGACCGGCGACGGCCGTCGGCCCGACCGGATCACCGTGTCGTGGTCCCGATTCGAGGACGCCGGGAAGGTGATGCTGCTGGGCGCCTCGGAGCGAGAAGCCGCGCATGCACCCGATCGCGTCACGCTGCACCACAACGTCTTCGCCAACTCCAGCGACCGTCAACCCTTGATCCGCTTTGCGCGGGTCCACTTCTACAACAACCACGTGATTGCATGGGGGGAGGACGGAAGCGGTCAGGCGGTGCGCGTCGGCGCAGGTGGACAGCTCGCCTCGGACGGCAACGTCTTCGACGACCGCTTCGGCCGGCCTGCGGTCATCCCCGAGGACCTCGGGACCCGCGGCTACGTCCGGTCCACCGGCGACGTGATCACGGGCCGGACGTCGATCGTCGAACGATCGCCGCAGGCCGTGTTCGATCCGCGCGATCACTACGCCTTCGTCCTCGACGAGGCGGGCGAATCCCTGCGGGTCGCGCTGGCCGAGGGCGCCGGCTGGCGCGCCGCGCCGTGAGCTCAGGCCGAGAAGGTGGTCGCGATGGTCCGGCTGCGGGAGGCCTGGTAGTCGTGCAGCCAGGCGGCGAAGCGTTCGATGCCGGTCGCCAGGCTCGTCGCGGGCCGATGCCCGACCGCGGCGAACAACTCGTCCACCTCGGCGTGGGTACGGCTGACGTCGCCCGGCTGCGGCGGGGCGTAGACCCGGTGGGCGGGCCGTCTGAGGGCGCGCTCGAGCAGCGCGATCATCTCGTCGACCGTGTGCTGTTCGCCGCGGCCGATGTTGTGGACGCGGAACGGCGACGGGCTGGTGGCGGGATCCGCCTGGCTGGGCAGCCAGGCGGGGTCGGGGGCCGGGATCCGGTCCGCGACGCGCACGACGCCCTCGACGATGTCGTCGATGTAGGTGAAGTCGCGGAGCGCGGAACCGTCGCCGAAGATCGTGATGGGTCGACCTGCCAGGATCGCCTCGGCGAACGAGTAGTACGCCATGTCAGGTCGACCCCACGGGCCGTACACGGTGAAGAAGCGCAGTCCCGTCGTCGGTAGCCCGTGGACGTGGCTGTAGCTGTGGGCCAGCAGTTCGTTGGACCGTTTCGTGGCCGCATACAGGCTCACGGGGTGGTCGGCTGGGTCGTGGACCGAGAACGGGATGCGCGACGTCTCCCCGTACACCGAACTCGACGAGGCGTAGACGAGGTGCTCCACGTCGAACCGTGCGCACGTCTCGAGCACCTGTACGAACCCGAGCAGGTTGCTCCGGGCGTAGGTCAGGGGCGCCAGCAGGGCCTGGCGCACGCCGGCCTGCGCGGCGAGGTGGATGACCCGCGTCGGCTGGTGTTCGGCCACGGTGGCGTCGAGCAGGCCGGGCGTGGCCACGTCGCCGGCTCGGAACCGGAACCCGTCGTCGGGCAGCTGGGCCAGCCGTGCCAGCTTGAGACGCGGGTCGTAGTAGTCGTTGAGATCGTCGAGGCCGACCACGTCGTCACCCGCCTCGAGCAGCCGACGCGTGACGTGGAATCCGATGAACCCGGCGCAGCCGGTGACCAGCCAACGTGTCACGTGACGACCTCCGCTCGTACTCGATCCCGAAACGCGTGGGCGGCGCCGAGACCGGCCGCGGGGCCCACCAACATGGCCAGCGCCAGCCAGGTCGACTTGTCGTACTCGTTGTGGCCCGGCAGCAAGGTCGCCAGCACGACCAGGAACGTGACGACGCCGAAGGCGCGCTCCTGCGCCCGGAAGCGCAGCACCCGTACGGCCGTGGCGGCCAGGACGGCGAGGAACAGGGCGAGTCCGACCATCCCGAGTTCCGCTGCCACCGACAGCAGCGAGTTGTGGGCGCCGGCCGTGTAGCCGACGTCGCGCTGGATGAGGCGGCCCAGGGACCCCGCGCCGACCCCGGTCACGGGCTCGTCCGCGACCGCGTCGAGCGCCGATGACCACAGCAGGGCACGCCCGCCGAGGCCTCCGTCGCCGAATTCGGTGCCGACCGAGAGCAGCCGCGTCATCGTCGGAGCGGGCACCAGGACGACCACCACCAGCAGGGAGGCCACGGCCACGACACCGGTGGTGACGCGCGCCGCCGGCGACAGGCGCCGCACGCCGATCGGCACGAGCAGAAGGGCGAGTGGCAGCACGACCAGCGCTTGACGCGACCCGGTCAGCAGATTCGCGACGCTGCCCAGCGGCAGGTAGACCCAGGCGAGCAGGCGCACGGCGCGACGGGGGTGGTGGATGCCGAGGTAGGTCGCCACGGGGAGGCCGACCAGCAGGATCTGGGCGAGGTCGTTCGGGTTGAAGTCCCCGACCGAGTAGCGCGCGCTGTCGAGGCCGGCGCGGCCCAGGACGGGGGCGGCCAACAGCTGTGCCGCCGCGACCCAGCAACCGAGCACGTAGGCGACCAGCAGCGCGCGCCAACGGTCCGTGTCGCCGGCGAACTCCCAGACCAGCAGCACGAGCACGAGCAACTGCAGCGCGGTGAACACGGTGCCGGTCGTCGCCGACAGGTCGCGGGTCCACATGGTGGACGCGGCGATCCAGCCCACCAGGACCAGCAGCAACACGTGCACGTCGAGCAGGCGTGCCCGCCGCCCACCCAGCGCCACGGCGAGGGCGGCCGGAGGCAGCGCAGCGAGCCCGACGAGCCGGCTGACGGTGCCGACGTCCTCGGAGACGACCACGACCGAACTCGAGGGGATCGTCAGGACGAACACGAACAGCACCCAGAACGTGACCTTCCGGAGCGGGGCGACCAACAGCGCGCGGCGCTGCCGGATCTCGGCAGCCCCGGACCACCGACCGGCGAGGGCCTCGGCGGTCACGCCACACTCCGTTCAGGGACGGCCTCGGTCCGCCGGGGAAGCGTCGTCGTCCGCCGGAGCCGCCGCTGCGAGCTCGGCACCAGGTAGGCGTAGCCGATGGTCGGGGTAGCGGCACTCAGCAGGCGACGCTGGCCGTCGAGCAGGTCGACCACAGGTGTCCGCCGGCCGACCGCGATCACGATCGCATCGGTGATGCGGGCCACTTCGGCGCTCTCGGGCCCCTCGAGCACGGTCGGGCCGTGCACCAGGACCTCGTAGCCTTCGGCGACCAGTTCGTCGAGCTGCTCCGCGAGTCGCTGGCCCCAGGCCGCAGAGCCCGCGGCCTCGCCGCGCAGGTCGGGACGAACCAGCAGGAAGTTGCCGCCCTCGGCCACCTCGACCTGTGTGCGCTGGGGCGGAATCGGGCCACCGGCCGCCGAGGGGACGCGCCGACCTGCGGCGTGGGGTAGGCAGGCCGCAACCGAGCCGTCGCTGCCGTGACCGAGGTCGACGACGGCCACGCGGTGTCCCGCGGCCGCCGTCGCGGCGGCGAGCTGCACGGTCAGGTGGGCGCGGCCACGGAAGGGGCGCATCGCCGACACGAAGAGCCTGGATCCCTCCTCGGCCGACACGCGGAACCGCATCGCACCGAGGATCTCGCGGGCGGCCGGCGTCACGTAGCCCAGTGCGCCCCGCCCGGCCGGCACGGGCAGCACGCCGAGCAGCGGCATACCCGAGATCAGTTCGGGGTCGGTCGGGGCTGCGACCTCGGGGTCACGTTCCGCCCGCCACCAGGCGAGCAGCCCGCCGGCCACCAGGCCGAGCAGGAAGCCGAGGGCGCCGCCGAACAGCAGACCGGCGGAGGCGGGGGCGCTGGGTACGCCGGCCGGCTGGACCGACGCGACCCCGCCGTTGAACAGCTTGGTGTCGACGCGCAGCCGCTCGGCGGTCATCGTCATGTCGTGGAGATCGACGAGCGCCAACGACCGACGCGCCTCGATGTCCGAGCGCACCTCGGGGCTGGTCACCGCCTCGAGCGCCTGCTGCCCCTCGTCGATCATCCCCTGCAGTTGCTCGAGCAGGGGCGCCAACTCGGCGCGCGCCGTTTCCACCCGGCGTTCGGCGGTCTCGCGCAGGGCGTCCGCCAGCGACTGGGCGACGCCGTCCGCCAAGCGCGCGGCCGAGGCGGCGTCACCGTGTGTGGCGGTCACCAGGATCGTGTCGCTCACGTCGGACACGCGAACGTCGACCCGACGACGCGTCTCGCCCGGCGACAGCGGCAGGTCGGCCAGTCCGGCCGCGCGTTCGAGCACGCTGTCGTCGCGGAGTCGTTCCACCGCGTTCTGCATCCGCCGGTAGGGGTCGCTTCCTCCGACGGTGCCGAACAGCGAGCCCTCGGACTCGTCGAGCATGAGCAACCGCGCGGTCGCTTCGTACCGTGGCGCCCGGACCCAGATCGTGACCGACCCAACGGCCAGCCCGACGAGGGCCAGGAGCGTGATCATCCAACGGTGACGCCAGGCGGCGCTCAGCAGTCCGCTCGAGAGGTGGGACGGCTCCGCCGTCGCTGTCGTGTGCATGGGCCGTCTCCGTCAGGTGGGGCGTCACGGTCGCCCGGCGGGCCGGGGGAGAACAGTGACGCCTGTCCCTGCGGGTCGACCGCTCACACCGAGATGCGCCATGGCGCCAGCCACGTCTCGGCCTCCTCCCGCCAGTGCGCCGGGATCGAGGCCGCCCAGGCACGCGCCTGGCGGCGCCATCGCCGCTGCAGCAGGCCAGGAGCGAAAGCCGCCGCGGCGGACTTCGCCAGCAGGTTGGGTTGCCGGTACCGCCAGGCGGTATGCGCGTAGAGACGGGCACCCTCGCCGGGAGCGCCGCCGAGCACGAGCGCATCCGCGTACGAGGTGAGCACCGACGGGTCCAGCGTCACCCCGTGCCGCTGCCGTGCCGCGGCGTGTTTGGCCGCGAGCAGTTCGAAGGCCTCGCGGCGGCCACCCCCGCGGCGAGAGATGCTGTTCTGGTGGACCACGTGAGCCGCCAGGGGCCGCTGGACGGTGGCGAGGGGGGCCTCGAGCCAGAGCCGGATCCACAGGTCGCGGTCGGCGCCGAGCCTGAGTTGTGGATCGAACCCGCCGACGCGCTCGACCAGGTTCCGGTCGGCCAACACCCCCGAGCCACCGCCGGGGATCACGTTGCGGGCAAGGATCATCCGCTCCTGCTCGGGCGTCGGGCACGGCGCCCACCCGAGCAGGTCGAGGTGCTCGTCCACTTCGATGGCACCGACGCACGCCCATGCCGCCCCCTCGACCGCCGCGATCGCGTCGAGTTGCAGGTGCAGCTTGTAGGGCGACCACAGGTCGTCGTCGTCGGCGAACGCGAGCCAGCGACCCCGCGCCTCCTCGATGCCGCGGTTGCGCGCGCCGGCCTCACCGCGGGCCTGTTCGTTGCGCACGATGCGCACCCGCGGATCGAAGTGCTCGCCCAGCACCTCCGAGGTGCCGTCAGTCGAACCGTCGTCGACCACGATCACCTCGAGGTCGGCGAGGTGCTGGCCGAGTGCGCAGCCGATCATGCGGCGCACGAGCGTGATGCGATTGTGCGTGGGGATGATCACGCTGACGAGGGGCGCGGTGTCCACGGTGACGTCTCCTGACGTAGCGGGTGGTGGGACTCACGAGACGCGGATCGCCAGCACACGGGCGACACGGATCCGGGCGGCCTGCGGGACCAGCTCGAGCAGGCGCCGGGTGAGTACGACGAGTTCGCCGAGGGCGCCGATGCGCGGCGCGAGACGGACGACGGCCAACTCGGTGCCGCCCGCCACGAAGGCGGCCAGCAGGACGACGACGATCGGCGGGGCGGCGGCGGCACGCATTCCGACGACGGTCGGGTACGCCGTGGCCAGGACGGCCGCGGCGAGCTGCACACCGCTGCGCTGCACCCGCCAGAACGCCGCCCACCCCAACCCCGTCAGCCGGAGGCTGAGCAGGGCCATGGCGAGGTAGTTGCCACCCATCGCAACCAACACGCCGACGGCGACGCCCGTGACGCCCCACCGCTGACCGACCAGCGCACCGGTCGTCACGAGCAGCGCGAAGAACGCGATCCGGGCCGCCTGCCGGTAGACGGCCCCGCAGGCGAGTATCAGGCTGTCGCTGAGGGACGGGCTGGCCCGGAACAGCATGGCCAGGACGAGGATGCGGAACACCGGGACGAGACCGCGCCAATCGGGCCCGAGCAGCGTGAGCACGACCTCCTCGGCGACGAGTGCGAGGACGAGACAGACCGGCAGGGTGACCGCGGTGAGGACACCGAGCCCGGTCAGATAGGTGCGCCCCAGCCGCGCCCGGTCGTCCTGCATCGTCGCCAGGACCGGGAAGAGCACCTTGCGGATCGCCTGGGTGAACAGCGTGGTGGGCAGTTCCATGAGGCGGTAGGCACGACCGTAGAAACCCAACGCGGAGGCCCCCAGCCAACGTCCGACGACCAGCGAGTCCGCCTGCGTGCCGAAGGTGCCCAGGAGACGGGCGAGCAGTTCGCCGCCACCGACCCGCAGCAGTTCACCCAGTGGCCGAGGGGCGAGCGAGGGCCTGAGCGTGTGCGGTCTGACGATCCAGTGGCCGACCGTCGAGACCACCGCCTGGCCGATGCGTCCGGCGATCAGGGCTGCGGCCCCCCAGCCCCGCAGGGCGAGCACCACGGCGACCGCGCCGTAGCCGAACACGAAGCCGACGAGGTCGAGGACGGCTATGGCGCGGAAGCGGAGATCGCGGAGGAGCAGCGCCGGTCCCAGCGTGAGTCCCTCGATCAGCAGGACCACGCTCAGTGCCCGGATCAACGGCGACGCGTCGGGCAGGCCGACGATCCGGGCCAGGACCGGTGCCGCGGCGAAGACCGTGAGCGCCATGGTGGTCGCGAGCAGCAACGATGCACCGTAGGCCGCGCGTACATGGTCTTCACCGAGCTCCCGGCGCTGGACCAGCGCCGTGTCCAGGCCGGCCTGGGCGAACAGCGTCCCGAAGGTGAGCACCACCAGCGACGCGGTGACGAGGCCGAACTCGGCGGGAGCGACCAGGCGTGCGAGCACCGCCAGCAACGGCAGCTGGAGCAGGCCCGACAGGCCGCTGCTGAGATACATCCACAGCAGGCCGTTCGAGACCCGACGCGTCATCGGTGGGGCGCCACCCGCTTGGTCCGGGACGGGCGCACCCGGAGCCGCCCTCAACACCGGGGAGCCGGTGGTGGCACCGTGGACGTCAACCGTGACATGCGAACGCCTCGCCTCGACGCGGTCAGGATGCGCCGCGT
>DATHUR010000016.1:0-6066 GCA_035462025.1 Egicoccus sp.
CGCCCATGCCCGCGGCGCCCGCGTCATGTCGTTCTGCAGCGGCGCGTTCGTCCTGGGTGACGCGGGCCTGCTCGACGGCCGTAGGGCCACGACCCACTGGAAGTACACGCGGCAGTTCACCCGCCGCTTCCCACGCGTGCAGGTCGATCCCAACGTGCTGTTCGTCGACGCGGGTGACGTGCTGACATCGGCCGGGACGGCGGCCGGCATCGACCTCGCGCTGCACGTCGTCCGCGGCGACCTCGGCGCCGAGGCGGCACGCGTCGTGGCACGGCGCATGGTCGTACCGCCCCACCGCGACGGCGGGCAGGCACAGTTCATCGACGGCGCCCCGCAGGCGCGGGTCCGGCCCGACGAGCTGTCCGGCGTCCTCGAATGGGCCCGGACCCGCCTCGACCAGGACCTGTCGGTCGCGGTGCTGGCCTCGCGGGCCGCGATGAGCGAGCGCACCTTCAACCGGCGGTTCAAGGAGTCGACCGGTACGACGCCGTTCCGGTGGCTGCTCACCCAGCGTCTGCAGCGGGCGCAGGAACTGCTCGAGACCACCGCGCTCGACGTCGACCGGGTCGCGGCGCAGGCCGGGTTCGGCACCGCCGCGAACCTGCGCGAACACTTCCGCCGGGAACTGCGGACCACGCCGTCGGCCTACCGTCGCGCGTTCAGCGGCGGCCGTCCGGCGATCGAGGCCGCCCGCAGCGCCTGACCCCACGGTGCCGGTCCCGCTGGCCGCGTGTGCCAGACTGCGCCGATGTCCGAGGCCCCCCGCAGCAGCTACACGGCCGCGTCGCTACTCGACGTGGCCGTGCAGGTGTTCAACGAACGCGGCTACGACGGCACGTCGATGGGCGACCTGGCCGCGGCGCTCGGCATCAGCAAGTCGAGCATCTACCACCACGTCGCGGGCAAGGACGCGCTGCTCGGCCTCGCGCTCGACCGGGCGTTGTCGGCATTGTTCGCCGTCCTCGACGAACCGGCCTCGACCACGGGCCCTGCCAGCGCGCGGCTCGAACACGTCCTGCGCCGCAGCGTCGCCGTGCTCGACGCCGAACTGCCGTTCGTGACCCTGCTGCTGCGCGTGCGCGGCAACACGCCGACCGAGCAGGACGCGCTGGAGCGGCGACGCGAGTTCGACCGGCGCGTGAGCGCGCTGGTGGCCGCGGCGATGGACGAAGGCGACCTGCGCGCCGACCTCGACCCGGCTCTCGTGACGCGCCTGCTGTTCGGGACCGTCAACTCGCTCGTCGAGTGGTATCGCCCCTCCCGCGGTGCGGACGCGGGGCAGGTCGCCGACACGCTCGTCGAGATGACGCTGCGCGGACTCCAACGCTGAGGACGGAGAACACCCGATGGCATTGTTGTGGGCGTACGTGGTGGTGTCGGTGGCCAACGTCGTCGGTCAACTCGCCGACCTCGGGTGGCTGACGACCGTCACCAAGCCACTGCTGATGCCACTCCTCGCGGCCTGGCTGGTCACGACGGCGCCCCGCAGCCGGTTGACGCGGCTGGCCACGCTCGCCCTTGGGCTGTCGTGGCTGGGCGACCTCGCCCTGATGGGCGACGGCGAGACGTGGTTCCTGTTGGGCATCGGCGGCTTCGCGCTGGCCCAGATCACCTACGTGGTCGCGTTCCTGCCCCTCGCCCGCGCCGGGATCCTGCGTCGGCGACCGGCCGTGGTGGCCCCGTATGCGCTCGTGTGGCTCGGGCTGATGGTGTTCCTGGCCGGGCGCGTGGGCGAGCTGTTCCCCGTCGTCGCCGTCTACGGGGCCCTGCTGATCGCGATGGCGGCGGTCGCGCTTGGCGTGAACGCCGTCGTCGCCATCGGCGCCGTGCTGTTCGTGATCTCCGACGGGGTCATCGCCCTGACCAGCCTCGCCGACCTCACCGTGCCCGCCTCCGGCGCGGTCGTGATGTCGACCTACACCGCGGCTCAGGGCCTGATCGCCTGGGGCGTGTACCGGCGCGCCGAATCCCCGGACGTGCGAGCGGCGACGTCCGGTGATGCCAGCGCGCAACGGTGACGCCGGGATGGGGTGGCGGTGACCGTGATGGGGTGCGTGTTCACCTCGGTCAGGAGCCGCTGGCGACGACCGACCGCTCCAGCACGGCGATGAGCTCGTCATGGTCGGCCGGGGTGATCAGCTCGTCGAGGTCCACCGGCCGATCGTCGAGACGTAGCCGCAGCAGCCCGAGGCCGATCGCTTGCTCTGCGGCCGCGATCAGCAGCTCCGCATCGAGCGGGCGGGGCTCACGCATCCGGAACCCGTCGCTGTGGCGGACCGCATCCGCCGGCTGCACGATGCCATGGAACACCGGTCCGGGATCGGCGTTGTAGGCCGCCACCTCGCGGTGGATACGGGTGCGGACCACGGCGCGGACGCTCACCTGGTCAGGCAGGTCGGCGACCCGGGCGCCACCGAGCACGTGCCCGGCCCGGCTCTGGTCTCGCATCATGATCTCGGCCACGGGCGGGTCATCGTTGTGTTCGAGCAGCGGACTATCCGGCCGCCGACCCTCGCCCACTACGGCTCTTCGTGAAGCCCATGACGGCGCCGGCGACGAGCAGTACGGCACCGATGACGAGCAGCCAGAACAGCCCCTCCACCAACAGGCCGATGCCACCGAACACCAGTGCGAGGATGATGAGTAGCAGGACGATTCCCATGGGATGTGCCTTCGGTCAGCTTCGCGTCGGTGCAGATGGGATCACGCTCAACTATCGCAAGGACCCGCCTGCCCGACAATGGACGTTCGTTGGCCACGAAGGCCCGACTGTCTCTGCAGAGGGCCCGGTATCGGATCGAGGAGCGCCTCCTGGGGATACGGTCCATGGATGCCGGGTCGCACAGCCCTTCGCAGGCGCTACTTCCTGAGGTCTCGGCCCGAACGCTGCGAGGCTCACTCCCAGGTGAAGAAGCCCTGGCCGCTCTTCTTGCCGAGCTTGCCCGCGGCGACCATGTCGCGCAGCAGTTGCGGCGGCTCGAATCGCGGCCCGAGTTCGGCGGCGAGGTACTCGGCGATGCCGAGCCGCACGTCGAGCCCCACCAGATCGCCCAGCCGCAACGGCCCGATCGGGTGCTTGTAACCGAGCCGCATGGCGGTGTCGATGTCCTCGGCGGACGCGACGCCGTCCTCGACCATGCGGATCGCCTCGAGGCCGAGAGCCACCCCCAGCCGCGAGGTCGCGAACCCGGGGGCGTCGCCGACCTCGATGGTGGTCAGTCCCAGCCGCTCCCCCAGTTCGGCGGCCGCCGCGACGGTCCCCGCGTCGGTGGCGGAGCCGCGGACGATCTCGAGCAGGTCGGAGGCCGGCACCGGGTTGAAGAAGTGCATCCCGCAGAACCGCCCCGGCCGTTGCAGGTCCGCGGCGATGCCGTCGATCGACAGCGACGAGGTGTTGGTGGCCAGCACCGCGTTGTCGGCCAGGACCGGCTCGATGCGGCCCAGCAGGTCGCGTTTGAGCGCGGGCTGTTCGGGGACGGCCTCGATGACGAACCCCAGGCCGTCCAAGGCGTCGAGGCTGCCGGCCGTCGTGAGCCGTTCGAGCACGTCGTCGACGTCGTCGGCGAGGTAGCCGCGCTGGTGGGCGCGGCGCAGGCTCGCGGCCACGCGATCGCGGGCGTTGGCCGCCTCGACGTCGTCGCGCTCGACGAGCACGACCCCGATGCCGTTGACGAGCAGGCGGTGCGCGATCCCGGCGCCCATCGTCCCGCCACCGGCGATCCCGACAGGCGTCGCGGTCACGCCGGCACCTCGCGCCGCACGATGGTCAGCACGTCGTAGGCGGCGACGACCTCGTCGTGCTGGTTGAGCACCTCGACGTCCCAGGTGACGGTGCCCTGGTCGGGTTCGCGGCGCGTCACCTTGTCCTTGCAGGTCAGGTACAGCCGGATCCGGTCGCCGGGATACACCGGGGTCATGAAGCGCAGGTGCTCGAGCCCGAAGTTGGCCAGGACCGGACCCGGGTCGGGCCACACGAACAGGCCCGCCGCGGCGGAGACGAGGAAGTAGCCGTGGGCGACCCGGCCCTCGAAGATCGGGCTGGCCTTGGCGGCCTCGTCGTCCATGTGCGCGTAGAACGTGTCGCCCGACAGGGCCGCGAACGCCTCGATGTCGTCGAGGGTGATCTGGCGCTCGTCGGTCAGCAGCGCGTCGCCGATCCGCACCTGGTCGTAGGTCAGCGTGAACGGGTGGTCGACATCGAGGTTGCGCGGCGCGCCGGGGGCGTAGCGGCCGGTCAGGTTGGTGATCAGTTCGGGCGAGCCGGTCAGGGCGGTGCGCTGCATGTAGTGGTGGACGCCGCGGACGCCGCCCATCTCCTCGCCGCCGCCGGCCCGGCCGGGTCCGCCGTGGACGAGATGCGGCAGCGGGGTGCCGTGGCCGGTCTGGGACTCGGCATCGGTGGCGTCGACGAACAGCAGGCGGCCGTGGTGCGACGCGATACCGGTGAACAGCGTCGCGGCATCGGGATCGTCGGCGTCACCGAAGACCGAGGCGACCAGGCTGCCGCCCCCGCGCTTGACGAGGTCGACGGCATGGGCGGCGTCGCGGAACGGGATCACGGTCGTGACCGGCCCGAACGGTTCGAGTTCGTGGACCGCCTCGAAGCCGGGATCCTCGAGCAGCAACACGGTCGGGGCCATGAACGCGCCGGGGTCGACGTCGCCGACGAGGTCGAGGTCGTCACGACCGACGATCCGTCGGCACCCGGCCAGCAGTTTGTCCACGGTCCGGGTCACGTCCTCGCGCTGCGACGTGCTGACCAGCGCCCCCATGCGGACCGACTCGTCGGTGGGGTCGCCGATCGTGACCCCGTCGAAGGCGTCCTGCAGGCGCGCGACGACGGCGTCCACGGCGGATTCGGGGACCAGGGCCCGGCGGATCGCGGTGCAGCGCTGGCCGGCCTTGGTGATCAGCTCGCGCTTGATCTCGTGCACGAAGCGGTCGAGATGGCCGTCGTCACCTACGGCGGACGGCAGCAGGACGGAGGCGTTGAGCGAGTCGGTCTCGGCCACGAACGTAGCCGAGCGGGCGGTGAAGGCCCGGTGGCCCCGCAGGTGTTCGGCCGTGGCGGCTGATCCGGTGAAGCCGACCACGTCGCGACCGTCGAGGTGGTCGAACAACTCGCCGGGGTGGCCGGCGATGAACTGGACCGCGCCGTCGGGCAGCACGCCCGACGCGAGCAGGTGGCGGTACAGCGCCTCGGCGACGTAGGCGGTCGGCGAGGCCGGCTTGACGATCACGGGCATGCCGGCCACGAGCGCGGGCGCGAGCTTCTCGAGCGAGCCCCAGCACGGAAAGTTGAACGCGTTGATCTGTACCGCGACGCCCTCGCGCGGGGTCCAGACGTGCTGGCCGAGGAAGCTGCCGTCACGGGACAGGGGCTCGGGCGGACCGTCCAGCGCGACGTGAGCGTTGGGCAGTTCCTTGCGCGCCTTGGACGCGTAGGTGGCCAGCACGCCCATGCCGCCGTCCACGTCGACCCACGCGTCCTTCCTCGTCGCACCGCTCTGGGCCGACAGCGCGTAGAGCTCGTCCTTGTGCTCGGCGATCACGCCGACCAGTTCCTTGACCATGGCGGCGCGGTCGTGGAACGTCATGGCTCGCAGCGCCGGGCCGCCGACCTCGCGTGCGTGACGCACCATGGCCCCGACGTCGATGCCGGCCGCCGTGACCTGGCACAGCAGTTCGCCGGTGACGGCGCTGTGCACGGGCTCGCCGTCGCCGTCGGGGGTGATCCACTGGTCCACGACATAGCTGGACAGCGTGCGTGCCATTCGTGCTCTCCTCACGATTGCGCGCTCAGAACGTCTTGAACGCCTCGAACGGTTGCTGGCAGCCGTCGCAGAACCGTAGGTCGCGGCACGGCGTCGGGCCGAAGTTCGACTCGCGCACCGTCTCGTCCGAGCCGCAGTACGGACACGGGCGGGGATCCGAAGCGGGCCCGATGGCGAGCGGCAGGGTCGGGCGCCCCTCCGGCCGCGGCGACGCGACTTTACCGCCGGGCGGCGCGATGCCGAACTCGCGCAGCTTCTGCTTGCCGGACTCGCTCATCCAGTCGGTCGTCCA
>DATHUR010000017.1:0-17970 GCA_035462025.1 Egicoccus sp.
GCCGATCGCGCTGAACGCGCCGACCACGATGGCGGCGATGGCGATGACGGTGAACAGCAGGCTGGGGGCGCCGGTCTTGGCGGCCGGGGTGACGGCAACGGTCTCGGGGGTCTTGACTTCGGTGGCCATGTGGCTGCTCGAGTCTGGTGGTGGGTTTCGGGTGCTGCTTGGTGCGTTGTCAGCAGTGTCGGCAGCCACCACCACCGGTGCGCCCCGCATCGGTCCCGTCTTGTCGGCCGCAGGTCCCCTCTGTGACGGGACCTTCGTCGACCACCTCGTGGGACGAGCTGTCTACAGCTGACGGCGCCCGCGTTCGATCACACCCGCCCGCCGCGACGCGACGGCATCCGCGTCCACCGCGAGCCCGCGCCCCCGTTCGCGCTCCCGCTGGAGGGCGTCCGCCAGCGGGACCCCGGACAACTCGCGGTAGGTCTGCACCAGCGCTGCCGTGACCACCGGGTCGGTCTCGCCGATCGACTCGCCGAGCGCGATGGCCGTGCGGAGCAACTCGTCGTGCTCGACCACGGCGTTGACCAGGCCCATGGCCCGGGCCTCGTCGGCGGCGACGAACCGCCCGGTCAGGCTCATGCCCATCGCGTCACGCAGCCCGACGAAACGCGGCAGCAGCACCGACAGTCCACCGGAGGGGTGGATGCCGACACGGGCATGCGTGTCGGCGAACCGGGCACGCTCGGACGCGATCGCCAGGTCGCAGCACAGCACGAGTTCGAGTCCGCCCGTGACCGCGGCGCCGTTGACCGCCGCGATCGTCGGCGTGCCGAGTTCCTGCAGCGTCCGCCAGGGATCGGCGGCGTGGGCGTCGACCTCCTCGAGCACCAGTTCTCCCGAACCGACCGCCTCGAGGTCGAGACCGGCACAGAACGCGGGGTCGGCACCGGTGAGCACGATCGCGCGCACCGACTCGTCGGCGTCGGCGGCCCGGAGTCCGGCGACGAGGTCCTGCATCGTGGCCAGGTCGAGGGCGTTGCGTCGCTCGGCGGCATCGAGCATCAGGACCTGCACCCCGTTTCGGGCCGGCAGCGTGGTCAGGCGCGACATGTGGCTCCTTCGTGGGTGTGGGCAGGTCGTCAAGACTAGGGTCGCGGCGTGGCTGCCCCCCTGTCGACGACCGACCCCCGTGTCCTGCGTGATGTCGCCCTCGGCGGTGCCGTCGGGGCGCTGCTGCGGGTGGGCTGCCTCGCCGTCGCGGTCGCCGTCGCGGGCGACGATCTCCCCGGGGTGGTCGTGGTGAACCTGCTCGGCGCGGTGCTTCTGGGGCGGCTGGTGGCGGTGTCGTTGCGCGACCCGCGGTGGATCGCCCGCGCACCGCTGCTCGCGACCGGCCTGCTCGGCGCCCTCACGACCTTCTCCGGGCTGGTGGTCCCGTTGGCGCTGCTGGTGGGGGGCGGCGCCCCGGGCGCTGCCGCGGCGTGGGGCGTGGGCAGTCTCGTCGCCGGCGTGTGGCTCGCCGGTCTCGGCCTGCGGCGGGGGCGACGATGAACGCGGCCCAGGTGCTGTGGACGGTGCCGCTCGTCGCGGTCGGCGGTGCCGTCGGCGCCGTGGTTCGCCACCTGGCCGTCGCGACCGGCTCGGCCCGTGGTCCGGGCGCCCGGGCGGCGGCCATCGCGGTCTGCAACCTCGCCGGCGCGGTGGCGCTCGCCGCGGTCGTCGGCCTCGAGGGGCAAGGTGACTGGTGGCTGACGGCGGTGGTCGGGGCCGGCTTCTGCGGGGCGTTGACGACCTTCTCGACGTGGGTGGTCGACGGCGCGGCGTCCCTACAGACGCGCAGCCGCCCGCCGACGGTCGTGGTGGTGCTCGACCTCTTCGGGCAACTCGCCGTCGGCGTTGGGCTGGCCTGGCTGGTGCTGCGAATCCTCTGACCCCGGACGATCAGCGCAGAGCCTCGACCAGCAGCACCAGGCCCATCACGGCGAACAGGCCGGCCGACACCCGCCGGACGGTGTCGGGCGAGAGCCGCTGCCACAGGGCCTTGCCGAGCAGGACCGCGAGGATCCCCGCCGACGCCATGCCCAGCGTCCCGCCGATCCAGACCCCCCATGCCGAGGTGGTGGCGGCGAGCGCGAGGGCCGCCACCATCGTCTTGTCGCCGAGTTCGGCCAACGAGATCCCGGCGACGACCGCGATGAAGCCGCCGGCACCACCGGGCTCGTCGGCGCCCTCCTCGTCCTCGGGATCCTCGCGCCATGTCCGGATCGCGAACCCGAGGAACAGCAGCGCCGCCGCGACCAGCAAGGGCCGGGTGGGCAGCGCCGAGCCGAGTGCTGCGCCCACGAGCACCGACGCGGCCATGGTCAGCGCGGCCGCGGTCGTCACGGCGGCCAGCAGCAGTGGTGTCCGGTAGCGCGACGCCAACGACAGGGCGAGCAGTTGGGATTTGTCACCGAGTTCCGCCACGAACACGGTGGCGAACGCCAGCAGGAGTGCGTTGAGCATCGAGGCCCCGTCCGACCGACAAGGTGCGGGCGCGCCGGCCCACGGCGGGGCGGCAGGCTAGCGGCAGGTCTCGCTCTGCTCGGTCGGACCAGCTCCGGCCGCCGACGTCGCCGTGGATCCGTCATCCGGTCCGGCGTCGAGACTGGGGCCGCTGTCGGGTTCGCTGCCGCCGGCACCGTCCTGCTCGGTGCCCGTGGTCCGCGGCTCCTCGGCCGGGTCGTTGCCGGTCATGAGCCAGCGCAGCAGTTGCTTGGCGCGGAGCTCGTCGACGACCACGTACGCGGCCCCGTCGATGGTCTCGATCGCGCCGGTCAGGACCTTGCCCTCGATCCCGCCCTTGACGGTCGCGAGGTGTTCGCGCACCAACTGCTGGATGCGGTTGAGCGTCAGCGAGTTGTCGAGTTCGACGGCCCGTGCGACGGCCTGGGCGACCCGGAGCGCCCGGGCGGGGTCGTCGAACACCCCGACGCTGGCCAGTTCGTTGCGCAACTCGCTCACGAACCGTTGCTGCCGTTCCATGCGGCCGAAGTCGTTGTCGATGTGGCGGGCCCGCACGAAGGCGAGTGCATCGACACCGTCGAGTGCGACGCACCCGGCGTCGAGGTCGAGCCCGGCGTCCTCGTCCTCGAGCGGCTCCTCGAGGTACATCGACACCCCGCCGAGGGCGTCGACGATGTCGACGAACCCGCGGAAGTCGACCTTGACGACGTGGTCGATGCGTACGCCGAGCCAGTCGCGCAACGTCTCGACGACGCACGTGGCGCCACCGCGGCCACCTTCGAGTTCGCCGATGGTGTAGGCGGCGTTGACCCGTCCGGTCGTCCCGTCGCACCGCTCGAGCAGCGTGTCGCGCGGGATGCTCAGCATCCGCACCTCGCCGTCGTCGGGGTCGAGGCGGACCAGCGAGATGACCTCGGTCCGCTCGCCCGGGGCGCTGCCGGTCGACAGCTCGACCCGTTCCTCGGGCGTGAGCACCTCGCGTGTGTCCGAGCCGAGCACCAGCACCGTCAGGGCACGGGGGTCGAGATCCTGTTCGGCGTCCGGCGTGCCGTCGCCGTCGAGGTCGCCGCCTCCGACGGTGCCCGACCCCGACCCCTGGTCGCCCAGTCCCTCGACGCCGACGCGGTCGATCGAGGCGTTGAGGACGGTCACCGTCACGAGACCGATCACGGTCAGTAGCACCACCACGCCACCGATGCCGAAGGCGGCACGTCGGCCCCAACCCGAGGCAGGCTCACGCCGGCCCCAGGCCCCGCGCACGGTGTTGTCGGTCACGTTTGGTCTCGTCGTCCCGGCCGACCGGTCCGGCCGCTGATGCAGGTTGCGCTACGCGGCGGCCGTCCACCGGGCCGTTCCGGGTCCGTATGGCCGCTGGACTAGCCGGTATCTCGTGCCGGCCCGGCCATCGGACCGGGGTGGTCGCCCGGTCGCAGACGAGCGTGGCCCCCGGCGCTCCGCACGCCGGGGGCCACGAGGGGGCGCGGCGGGGATCAGCCGCGTCCGCGGGCGGAGTTGTTGCCCGGGGCGGACGAATCCGCCTCCGCGCGCTCCGCCGGGTCGCCCGGGGCGGGGCGACCGTTGGCAGCCTTGCCACGCTCACGCGGGGCCGGGCTGGTCAGTTGGTCTTCGCTGGTGTCGTCCTCGGTGACGGCCGCTGGCTCGTCGACGGTCGACTCCGACGGCTGCTCGGGAGCCGGCTGCTGCTTGGTCCGGCCCGGCGCCTCGGCCGAGCGGCCGCGCTGCTCGGAGCGACCTTCGCTGGCCGCCTCGGCGACCGCACGGCCGAACTCGCGACTCCCGGGAGTGACCTCGCCGCCCTCGATCACGGCGTGCACGGCGGCCGAGCGGCCCCGGTCGGACGCGTCGTCGGCCTCCTCGTCCCCGGCTTCGTCGCCGGTGTCCTCCGACGGCTCGCCCACGTCTTCGGTCCCGCCGTCGACAGGGACGACATCGCTCGGGTCGCCGGCCGCATCGTCGGGCGTGCTCTCGAGCGGTGTGTCCTCGTCGGGAGCGTGCTCGACGGGAGCGGGCGTCTCGATCGTCGCCTCGTCCTCGGTGGCTTCCGCGGCGATCTCGGCCGGGGTCTCGACCACCTGGTCGACGACGACGGCACCGCCGGCGACGGCCAGGCCGCCGATCGCGGCCGTGGCCACGAGGTGTTCGGCGACGTAGGTGATCAGGGGTTGGAGGAGGTTCACGAGGACTCTCGGCAGGAGACGGGCGACCGCAGGGTCACGGAGCGGGACGTGTCACCGGGTTCATCGGTCCCGGCCGGCACCTGGGGGCGCGACCCCGTCGGCGCGTGCGTCGGGCGCTCGCTCGGGCGGGCTCGGTGGGTCGGGCGGACCCGGTGGGCCGGGCGGACCCGGTGGGTCGGGCGGACCGGGAAGGTCCGGAAGCGTGGGCAGCAGACCCGGCGCTGGTGTCTCGTCGTCGCCTACGCCGGGATCCGAAGGCTGTGACGGGCCCGGGCGCTGCGGCCGGGCCCGCTCGTCGTCGTTCGCCTGCCCCGGCGGCTCCTTCGATGCTCCCGGTGCGTCACCGGAGCGCCCGGGGGAGTCGTCGCGCTGCCCGGGCGCGTCGCCGCTCTGCCCGGGGGCCTGACCGCTCCGCCCGGGTGCGTCGTCGGATCGTCCGGGCGGCGTGGGAACGCGGCCGGACCGACCGGGTGCGTCGCCCGACCGGCCCGGCTCACCAGCGGTCCGCCCCGGCGACTCGCCCGAGCGTCCCGGGGTGTCCCCGTTGCGTCCCGGTGCCTCGCCGGAACGCCCGGGTGTCTCGTCGGAGCGTCCTGGCGGGTCGTCGGGCCCTTCCGACCTCTCGTCGGCGGGGTCGTCCGTCCCGTCGAGCGGGAACGGGGGCTCGACCGGCAGCGGTGTGCCGGATCCCGGAGCGGTCGGCTGGTCGGACGGCGCCGGCGCGTCGGTCGGAGCGGAGGGGTCCGCGTCGGTCGAGGCGGGCGTGTCGACCAGGTCGCCGGACGGTGCCGGCCGCGGCAGGTCGAGTCCGACGAGGCTCGCGAGGTCCGCGACGACCTCCTGGGCCGGACCGGGCAGCAGACCCCCGACCGCGAGCGCGAAGGCCGCGACGGCCGCGGCGACACCCGCGACGACGGTGCGCTGCACGATCTGGCGCGGCCCGACGGGACGAGCCGCGGCCATCGCGCGCCGATGGCGACGTGTAGTCAGTTCGTCCGGTCCATCGAGCAGCCGGTCCCCGATCGCGCGCAACGCGGCATCGACCCGCGGGTCGTCCTGCGGGCCGAACAGCTCGTCAAGGGGGTCGTGGTTGCTCATGGCTCTCGTGTCGACGTCATGGTCATCGTCGGTCCGCCCCGTTCGGGGGCGGGGCGTCCCCGTCACCGGACGGATCGTCCGCGGAGCGCCCGTTCGCACCCAGGAGTTCGCGCAGCCGCGCGATGGCGCGTTTGGCCAGTCCCTTGACGGCCTCGGGATGCCGTCCTGTCACCTCGGCGATCTCGGCGGTACGCAGCCCCGCCACCAGGCGCAGCACCATCACCTCGCGCTGGTCCTCGGACAGGCAGGCGAGGAGCGCATGGACCTCCTCGAGGGAGAGCCGCTCGAGCGCGTCCTGCTCGTAGGCCCCGGCGCGCTCGGCCAACTCGGCCGGGGCGGTCAGGTCGGCCGGGCGCCGGCCGCTCCGGCGCCGCGCGTCGATGAGCCGCCGGCGGGCGATGGTGAACACCCAGCCGCGGAACCGGTCCTCCCCGTCCCCCTCGAAGCGGGGCAGGGAGCGCACCACCTCGAGGAAGACCTCGCCGACGAGATCCTCGGGGTCGGGTGCGTTCTGCGAGCGGGCGTAGCCGAGCAGTGGCGGGGCGAGGTCACGGTAGATCGCGTCCCACGCCGACTGCCGCCCGCGGCGAGCCGCGCGCAGCGTGGTGGCGAAGGTCGGACCGAGCGAGATCGACCATCCCCTTGTCGCGGCCGTCGTCGTAGGTTGTCGGCATCGGTGGGTGCTTGCCGAAGCAGCCGTGGCAGCCGGTCAGGAGACGGCGGCCCGTTGGCAACCGGCGCAGCGACCGTTGACGACCAGTTCGATCTGCTCGGCCGCGAACCCGTGGTCGCCTTCGACGTGCTCGCGGATCTGTGCCACCAGCGTGCCCACGTGGTGATCGACGGCGCCGCACTGCTGGCACACGAGGTGGAAGTGTTCGTCGGGATGGGCGAGTTCCCAGCGGCCGGCGTCGCGGTCGCCGAGACGGGAGACCCGCGCCAGCCCGAGTTCCTCGAACAGCGCCAGGGTGCGGTACAGCGACGCCGTGTCGACGTCCTCGCCGAGGTCGGCGACGGCGGTGGCGATCTCCTCGACGGTGCGGTGACCGACCCCGGCCTGGAGCGCGCGCCACACCGCGCGGCGCGGCTGCGTCACACGATGCCCGTGTGCCCGCAGCGTGCGATCGAGTTCGACGTCCATGACCTGCAGCGTAGGTGCCGCGCGGTGCCCCGGCCGTGGGTGCTCAGTGGTGGTCGTGTTCGTCCGCGTCCGCCTCGGCCTTCGTCGCGTGGACGGTGCCGTCCGGGTGTTCGGGTGGGGTGTAGACCGTCCACAACCGCAGCGACTCGCCGCCGGCGTTGCGGATGTCGTGGCGAACCCCGGCCGGGACGTAGACGAGCTGGCCGGGCCCCATGGGCAGGGTCTCGCCGTCGAGGACGGCCTCGCCCTGCCCGGACACGACGTGGAGCAGTTGGTCGGCGTCGTCGTGGTGCTCCTCGCCGATCGCCTCGCCCGGACGCAGGTGCATCGTCACGAGTTGGCTGTGCGGACCCGTCTGCACCACCCGGCGGTAGTCGTCGGTCTGACGCGTGAGCTGTTCGATGTCGTGGACGCGGCCGTTACCCATCTGCTCGCCTGTCTGAGGGGGACGTTGGCGACCACCAGCCTGCCACGAACCGCGCTGCGGGGCAGGGGTCGGGCACGGTCCCTCAGCGGGGGACGACCAACAGGCCGCTGCGGAGCTTCGGGAGCACGTAGGTCGTCTTCGGTGGCATGATCCGGCCGGCCTCGGCGACCCGCAGCACGTCGTCGATGCGTGGGGCGGCCAGGGCGATGCCGATCGTCGCCGGCCCCTCGAGGGACGCCAGCCCGAGCGGTGCCGCGACGGCCGTGATGCGCGGTCGCGGTGTGCCCTGTCCGTGGTCCGCGACGGCGAGGACGTCGGCGATGATCTCGCGCTCGGCGAGGCGGACGTCGAGCGCCTCGACCGGATCGTCGGTGCGCCGCCGGTCGCGGAGGTCCAGTCGCCACCAGGCGCCGGCGACCGCGAGATGGATGATGCCGGCCTCGTCCGGCGTCGCGGCCTCGGGCAGCGGCGTGGCCGCCACGCCCCGGCGACGTATGGTGGCCACGACGTCGTCCGGCCGCGCCACGCCGTCGATTCGCCGGTGGAAGGCCAGCACCCGCAGACGGTCGGCGGGCAGCAGGGCCGAGAAGACCCGGCCGCGTGCGGGGTCGTGTGCGGCGACGGCGGCGGCCCGGTGGTGGCCGTCGGCCACGAACAGGCGGCCGGCCGCCTCGACGGCGTCGGCGAGGGCCTGCTGCTGCTCGGGTGTGGTGACCAGCCACAGCGCGACGTCGACCCCATCGTCGTCGCGGTAGGCGACCGCGGGTGAGTCGGCCATCGCCGCCCGGGTCGCCGCCTCGACGGCCGGATGGTGGCGGTGGGTCAGCGCGACCGGGCTCGAGGCGATGCCGACCACCTCGAGGTAGCGGACGAGGTGGTGGACGCGGCCGGCGTCGACGCGCTCGTGCGGCAGGATGCCGCCACCATCCGCGGTGGGGGCGAAGTCGGCCACCGGCAGGTCGCCGACGATGGCGGTCACACGCTCGTCGCCCGCGCCGAACGCGACGACGGCGAGTGCCGGCCGATCGATCGGGCGGAAGTGTCCGTCCGTGAGCAGGCGGTCGAGGCTGCGGCGGCAGGCCCGCAGGGTGTGCTCGAGGTCCACGTCGGCCTCGGGGCCGGGCGGCAGCACGTTGAGGAAGCTGCGCGGATCCGCGGCGGCCATCGCCGTACGTGCCTCGGACGAGAGCGCGTCGTAGGGCGGCGCGACCACGGCATGGGCCCCGGCGGCGGCGACGACGTGGCCGGTGAAGGGCGACAGCCGCGAGCCGGTCATGCCCGGTCGATCCATTTGTCGGCGGCGCGCAGCCGCCGTTCGAGGTCGCGGACGGTCGCCTCGGCGATCGAGCGGATCCCGGCCTCGCGGTTGAGTTGCCCGTTGATCACCTCGGGGGTCAGACCGGTCAGGTGGGTGAGCATCCGCACCCGGTCGGTGTTGGCCTGGCGCAACTCGCGCTTCTGCTGGGTGCGGCTGATCGTCAGGGTCGTCCCGTCGCCCCCGCCCACGCGGGGCGGCGGCGGGCTGAGCTCGATCTCGAGCGTGAAGTCCTCGAAGGCGGGGTCGTGGACCAGGTCCTCGGGGTGATGGTCGTCGAAGATCGACGACGGGTCGTGGTCGACGACCGCCGTGGCCGAGATGGCCGCGAACAGCGACAGTTGGTCCTCGCCGTCGGGCGGCAGTTGGTCGAGCAGGTCGACCGGGTCCTGCTGACCCTCCTCCTCGCGGCGCTTGAGGCTGTGGGTGCGCTGCTCGGCGATCTGGGACGCGAACATGCGCAGCCGCCAGTCGTCGGGGATGAACATGAACGCCTTCTGGCGGCGCAGCGTGCCCGACCAGCGCACGAGACGACCGACGGCCTGCCGGAAGAACAACTCGGTGACGGTGTTGGTCGCGTAGACGCCCACGCGCAGCCGCGGGACGTCGACCCCCTCGGAGACCATGCGCACCGCCACGATCCACGGGTCGCGCGAGGCGGCGAAGTCGGCGATCTTCTCGCTGGCCATCGGGTCGTCGGAGGTGGCCACGACCGCATCCACGCCCTGGTGGGCCTTGAGCAGTTTCTGGATGGCGCGCGCGTGCTCGACGTCCATCGCGATGACCAGTCCACCCGCATCGGGATGCGTCTCACGCAGGCGGAGCAGTTGTGCGTGGGCCTGGTCGAGCACGGTTGGGAGCCATTCGCCGTCGGGCGAGAGCGCGGTGCGCAGCCGCTGTGACGACAGCGTCCGGTCGAGGTGGTCGTCGAAGGTGGCCGAGACGATGTCACCATCCGGTGTCGACCACTCCATGTGACCGTTGATACGGGGAAAGAAGACCGGTCGCACGACCCCACCGTCCTGCAGTGCCTCGCCGTAGCCGTAGGTGTAGTCGGCCACCGCCTCCTCGAAGTCGTATGCCACGAACGGGATCGGGTTCTGGTCGCTTCGGAACGGCGTGCCCGACAGCGACAGGCGGTGCGCGGCCAGTTCGAACGCGTCGAAGACCCCGTCGCCCCACGCACGCTCGGTGCCGGCATGGTGGACCTCGTCGAGCACCACGAACGCGTCGTCGGACGGGCCACGCAACGGCCGTGGTTGCGCGGCGACCTGCTGGTAGGTGACCACCACGCCGTGCATGTCGTGAGGGAAGGGGTCGGCCGAGGCCCACTCGGGTTCGAGGTGCACGCCGAAGTTGGCGGCCGCCTCGGCCCACTGGTGTTTGAGGTGCTGGGTCGGTGCCACGACCATCAACCGCCGGTGCGGGTGGCGGGCGAGGTCACGGACGGCGGCGGTCAGCGCGAAGGTCGTCTTCCCGGCGCCGGGCGTCGCGACCGCGAGGAAGTCACGTCGCGCCGCCGCCTCGAAGCGGTCCAGCGCCTCCTTCTGCCAGCGGCGGAGGCGCAGGGATCGACGCACGGGCAGACCTTCGTGGTGCGAGACGGCGGGTGGAGGCAAGGTCGGCGATGATGCCACGCCCGCCCGGGGCCGACGAACGACCCGCGCCGATTGCACGCCGACTTGACGGCCGGGCCCGCGCCAGGACCGATCAGGCGCCCGGGGCATCCTCGGCCCGCGCGTCGAGGATCTTGGCGTGCTGGCGCAGCGACTGGCCGATGGCGTCCTGCAGTGCCCGCGCCACGAAGGGGCGGACGACCTCGATGGCGATCGGGCGCAGGCGCTGCAGCGACACCAGGACCTCGTGCGGGTCGCGGGCGTCGTCGCGCCCCTCGACCAGCGGCAGCAGCAGTTCACGGTCGATCAGTTCCAGGAACCGGCCGGCGATGGACGCCGCGTCGTCGCGCAGGTGCTCGACCAGGTCGAGCACGACCGGCAGCGGGATCCCGCTGCTGGTCAGCTCGGCGCCGGCCTGCAGCAGCAACGGCGACGGGACGGTCGCGCCCTGACCGTCGGCATCGAACTCGACGAGTCCGAGTTCGGCGGAGCGGGCCAGCAGGGTCGGGTCCGCGGCGGCCTCGGGGAAGCGGGCGCGCAACTGTTCGAGGCTGACCCGCTCGGGTTGCTCGTCGATCAGCGGCGCCGTGAGCAGGTGCTCGAAACCGAGCAGGTCACCGAGGTCGCCCCCGGTCGCCCAGGTGTCGAGGGTCTGGCGGATGGCCGCGAGGCTGAAGCCGCGCTGCTGCAGATCGTCGATCAGCCGCAGCCGGTGCAGGTGCTCGTCGGAGTAGTAGCCGGTCCGGCCCTGCAGTTCTGGCGGCGGCAGCAGCCCCCGTGCCTGGTAGGCGCGGATGGTGCGCGAGGTCGTGCCCGCCCTGGCGGCCAACTCGTCGATGCGGAACATGTCGTGACCGTAGCGCGTGGCCCCTGATCGATCGGCGGGTTGCGAGACATCGCCGAATGTGACACCGTTTGATGTCGGATATATCAGGAGCCCCCGGTCCGTGGGCCCCTTGGGAGGGAGCGGCAATGGAACCGACGTCGTCGAGCGCGGCCCTGGAGCATCTGTGGCGGGGATTCGCCCAGTTCGGCACCGACTGGTGGTACGTCGGGGTCGTCCTCGGTGCCGCCGTCATCGGCTTCGCCTGGCTCGCGGCCGCCGGGGGACGCACCGCCGCACCCGACCGCGACCGCACCGGCGGCCGTGCCGGCCGCCTCCTGGACCGGTTCGGTGACGGCGCCGCCCACGTCACGGGGCTGCCCGCCTGGTCCGCCGCCGGTCTGCTCGTCCTGCTCGGCGCCCTGCTGATCGCGTACGCCGGCTTCATCTGGGACGTGTCGTGGCACATCGACCTCGGCCGTGACGAGTTCCTGCTGAGCCCGCCGCACGTCTATCTGTTGATCGGGCTGACCGGCATCGGCGCCGCGGGCGTCGTCGCCACGGCCCTGGCCACCCGCAGCGGTGCCCCGGTCGGCTGGCGCATCCGCCGGTGGACGGTGCCGCTGGGCGCGGCCGGTCTGCTGTGCGCCGGCGTGCTGGCGATCGCGGGCTTCTGGATCGACGAGTTCTGGCACTCGGTCTACGGCCTCGACGTCACCATGTGGAGCCCGCCGCACCTGACCATGATCTCGTCGGCCGTGTTCAGTCCGCTGGCCGGCTGGCTCCTGCTGACCGAAGCGGGCCCTCGGGCCGGCGACCCCTGGGTGCGCCGCCACGGGCGCGCCGTGCTCGCGGGCGCCACGCTGGTGTCGTTGTCGGCATGGCAGTTGGAGTTCGACCTCGGCGTGCCGTTCTGGCAACAGGGCTACCAACCGGTCCTGCTCGCGCTGGCCGCCGGTTTCGCCCTGACCGCCGCCCGTGTCGTGCTCGGCCGCGGCGGCGCCCTGCTCGCCGCCGGTCACTTCGTCGTGCTGCGCCTGCTCGGCGCGGCCATGGCCGCCAGCGCCTGGGAGCTGTCGGTGCCCCGTTTCCCGCTCTACCTCGGTGCGGCGGTCGCCGTCGAGATCGCGTTCCACCTCGCCCGTGACCGCGGCCCGGTCGCGACGACGCTGGCGGCCGGTGCCGGTGTCGCCACCCTCGGGATGGCCGAGCTGTGGGTCTGGTCGCAGGTCGTTGCCCACCACCCGTGGCAGCCGGACCTGCTGCCCTTCGTGCTACTCGCCGGTGTCGCGGGGATCGCGGCCGCGGTGCTCGGCGGCGCGTTCGGTCGGGTCGTCACCCACCGTGCCGCCGGACTGACGACCGCCGGTGTCGTCGCGGCGCTCGCGGTGGTCGCCGCCAGTGCGGCGCTGCCGTTCCCGCGCACCACGCCCGAGGCCGACGTTCGTGTGCTGACGGCCCCGGCCGGGCCCGAGCGCGTCGAGGTCGTTGTCGAGGTCGACCCGGCCGACGTCGCGGTCGGCGCCGACCGCTGGGAGGTCTTCGCCTGGCAGGGCGACGGCCGCCAACTGCTGCCGTTGCGGCCCATCGGTCCCGGCCGCTACACGACCGACGAACCGGTCAACGTCGGCGGCGAGTGGAAGGCCATGGTGCGTCTCGCCGACGGCCCGCGCCTGGGTGCCGTACCGATCGCCATGCCCGCCGATCCCGAGTACGGACTGCCGGCGATCGAACTGCTCGACGTCCGCGAACAGCCGTTCGTCTTCCAGGACGAGTTGATGCTGCGTGAGCAACAGGACGGCCCGACCTGGCCGGCCGTGGTCGGCAGCCTGTTGATCTCGGGCATGATCGTCGGTCTGCTCGGCACCGTCATCGGCGGCGTGGTCGCCGCCGACCGTCGCCGCCGTGCCGCCGAGGAGACCACCATCGTGTTGCCCGCCGCCGACCTGGAGCCGCAACCATGACCGTGTTCGACCACCATGTTCCCCGCGTGTTCGACCACGACGTCCTGATCGTCGGGGCCGGGTTCTCGGGCCTGGGCGCGGCGATCCAACTGATGCAGCACGGGTTCGAGGACCTCGTCGTGCTCGACCGTGGCGACGACGTCGGCGGCACCTGGCGCGACAACACCTATCCCGGTGCGGCCTGTGACGTGCCCAGCCACGTGTACTCGTTCTCGTTCGCGCCGAACCCGAACTGGTCGCGCTCCTTCTCGCCCCAGGCCGAGATCCACGCCTATCTGCGCAAGACCGCCCTCGAGTGGGGCGTGCTGCCCAAGCTGCGACTGCGGCGCAACGTGACCGACGCCACCTGGGACGCCGCCGCCCTGCGCTGGGTGGTCACCACCGACGACGGCGAGACCTACCGCGCCCGGATCCTCGTCGTCGCGGCCGGCCCCCTGTCCGAGCCGACCATCCCCGACATCCCGGGCCTCGACACCTTCCCGGGGACCATTTTCCACTCCGCGACCTGGGACCACGACCACGACCTCGCCGGCCGCCGCGTCGCCGTCGTCGGCACCGGCGCGTCGGCGATCCAGTTCACCCCGCACGTCGCCCGTGAGGCGGCGCACACCACCGTGTTCCAGCGCACCCCCGCGTGGATCGTCCCCCGCGCCGACCGCGACCTGACCGCCGCCGAGACGTGGCTGTTCCGCAACGTCCCGGCGACCCAGAAGCTCGCCCGTGCCGGCGACTACTGGCTGCGCGAGTCCTACGTGCTCGGGTTCGCGATGGACACCCGCATCCTCAGGATCGCCGAGCAGGCGGCGTTGCGACACCTGCGCACGCAGGTCCCCGACCCCGACCTGCGCGCCGCCCTCACGCCGAACTACCGGCTCGGGTGCAAGCGGGTGCTGATCTCCAACGACTTCTACCCGGCCCTGCTGCGCGACGACGTCGACCTCGTCGCATCCGGCGTCGGCGAGGTCCGCGGCGACACCGTCATCGCCGCGGACGGCAGCGAGACGCGGGCCGACACGATCGTCTTCGGCACCGGTTTCGAGGTGACCCGTCCGCCGATCGCCGAGCGCATCCACGACGGCGACGGTCGCTCGCTCGCCACGGCGTGGGAGGACGGCATGCGGGCCTACCTCGGCACCCAGGCGGTCGGGTTCCCCAACCTGTTCTTCATGGTCGGACCGAACACCGGCCTCGGTCACAACTCGATCATCTTCATGGCCGAGGCGCAGATCCGCTACCTCGTGTCCGCCATGCAGCGGATGCGGGCCGCCGGCGTCGAAGCGGTCGAGGTCCGCCCCGAGGTCGAGGCGGCGTGGGACGAACGGGTCCAGCAGCAACTCGAGGGCACGGTGTGGACCAGCGGCGGCTGCGCGAGCTGGTATCTCGACCCGTCCGGGCGCAACTCGACCCTGTGGCCGCGCTTCACCTGGCAGTTCCGGCGTCGCACGGCCAGCTTCGACCTCGACGAGCAGCAGGTCGTGGCGCCTACCGCCCGTCCGGTGCCTGCGCCGCCCGCTGCCGCACGAGCTTCGTGAAGTCGTCGTGCCGCTCAAGCGGCGCCTGGTGACCCGCACCCTCGAACTCGACCAGCTCGGCGTCCGGCAGCGTCTCGACCAACCGCTGCGAGTGGACCGGCGGCGTCAGCTTGTCCTCGGTGCCGACCACCACGGTCGTGGGCACGGTCAGCTTGGCCACGCCATGGGCGAGGTCGAGCCGGCTGATGGTCAGCCCGATGGCGGACCGGACGTCGGCGGGGGAGTCGAGGAAGAGCTGCTCGGTCAGCGCGATCGCCGACGGCGGGGCGTCGGGCCCCAGCGCGACGTAGCTGGTCGCGCGGTGGCTGACCGGGGACGGGCCGTGCGGCAACGGCAGCCGCGAGGTGAACGCACGCAGCCCGATCGTGTCGGCGACGAACTTGGCGACCCCGAGTTCGGTGAAGAAGGTCGAGGTGAGCTCGTCGACACCGGTATCGGCCAGGATCGCCCCGTGGATGCGCTCCTCCACCGGACCCGCGTGCCCGTCGGCCCAGGCGATGATGCTCATCCCGCCCATCGAGTGACCCACCACCAGGGCCTGCCGGCCGGCGGGCACGCAGGCGCGCAGGACGGCCTCGAGGTCGGCGCCGAGCGCCTCGGAGGAGTAGTCGCCGTTGGCCGGTTTGGCGCTGGCGACGTGGCCGCGCTGGTCGTAGGCGATCACGCGGTGGTCGGCGGCGAGGTCACGCATCTGGTGGATCCAGAACCGCACGCCCATGCCCCAGCCGTGGGCGAACACCACGATCGGGCCGTCGAGCGGTCCGGCCTCCCAGACGGCGAGACGCGTGCCGTCGCCCGAGACCACCGTGCGGCCGATGCCGGGCAGCGGGGCGTGCAGGACGTCGCGATCGGGATCGCGTTGCAGCTCGGCCAGGTTGCGGCGCCGGGTGACCTCCCAGGTCGCCGCCGCGCTGGCGATGCCGGCCAGGCCGACGGCCGCGCCGACCCACTTCGTCCGCTTGGTGACCACGCCGCCTCCTGCCTCGACTCCCGAGGCTATCCGCCACCAACCGGTGTCACGTAGCCCGTCCCGGCCGTCGGTCCGCCGACGTGGTCGTCAGGGGGCGGCGATGGCGGCCACGACCTCGTCGAGGGCGGCCAGCGAGTGGCCGGACACGAACACGTCGACGTGCGGGCGGGCGGCGGCCATGCCGGCGACCAGCGGCTCGTAGCGGGGGCTGGCGGCGCGCGGGTTGACCCACACGATGCGGTGCGCGAGGCGGGCGAGGCGGCGCATCTGTTCGCCGAGCACCTCGGCGTCGCCCTGCTCCCACCCGTCGCTGACGATCACGACGACCGCGCCCCGGGCCATCCCCCGCCGGCCATGGTCGTCGAGGAAGCGCTGCACCGCGGCGCCGATGCGGGTCCCACCCGACCAGTCCGGCGCGGCCAGCCCGGCCTGGCGCAGGGCCAGGTCGGGGCTACGGGTACGGAGCACCCGTGTCACCCGGGTCAGGCGGGTACCGAACACGAACGCCTCGGCGTGGGCCCCACGCACGGCGGCGTGGAGCAACTGCAGGTAGATGCGGGCGTAGGCCTCCATCGATCCCGAGATGTCGCACAGCAGCACCAGGCGGCGCGGCCGTGTCCTGCGGGCGCGTCGCACCAGCCGGTGGGGGTCACCGCCGGTGCGGTGGGCACGGCCCAGCGTCGCCCGCAGGTCGACACGATCGCCGCGCCGGGACACGACATGCCGGCGTCCCGGCCGCGGGGGCGGGGCGAGGTGCAGTTGTGCGACCAGCCGCTGGACCCGGGCCACCTCGGCGGGGGTGAGCCCGGCGAAGTCCTGCGAGCGCAGCCGTTCCTGCCCGCTGGCCGTGACCATGGGCACGTCGCGCTCCGTCCCGTCGTCCTCGCCGTCCCCGGGACGCCGCCCCGTCGATGGCGAGCCGGCGGACGTGGCGACCGCGTCCCCGGACGAGTCAGGTTGCGGTGTGCCGGCCCGGACGTTGGTGGGTTCGAGCGGGGGCTGGTCGCCGCGGAAGTCGGCCGGATCGACCAGGCCACCGACGAGTTGGGCGAACACGCGGTCGAACACGCCGACCTGCTCGTGCCCGCTCAGCAGCGTCACCCGGGCGACCCAGTACAGCTCGCGCACGGTCGCGGGCAACGCGGTCAGCATGGCGTTGGCGAACCGTCCGCTGCGCTCGGGGGTCACCGGGACGCCGGCCGCATGCAGCAGGTGCCCGATCCGGCCGGCCACCTCGGCGACCGAGACCTCGTCGGCCGCCGTGTTCACCCCGCGACCCACGCCGCCCCACGCTCGCGGGCCAGGTCGAGATCCTCGCGGTACTTGAGCACCGACCCGAGCGTCCGCTCGACCGCGGCCGGATCCAGCGCGTTGGCCCCGAGCAGGGCGAGCACGTGGGTCCAGTCGATCGCCTCGGCGATGCCCGGCGGCTTCTGCAACTCGAGGCTGCGCAGGCGTTGCAGCGACGCGGCGACCTGGGCCGCCAGTGACGCGCTGCTCTCGGGCACCCGCCGCTGCAGGATCGCCACGGTCCGGTCGACGTCGGGGTAGTCGATCCAGTGGTAGAGGCAGCGGCGCTTCAGCGCGTCGTGCAGGTCGCGGGTGCGGTTGGAGGTCAGGACCACGATCGGCCGGTGGGCGGCGCGGACCGTGCCCAGTTCCGGGATCGTGACGCTGCCCTCGGCGAGCAGTTCGAGCAGGAACGCCTCGAACTCGTCGTCGGCGCGGTCCACCTCGTCGATGAGCAGCACGGCCGGGCGCGGGCCGGGGTGGCGGAGCGCCTGCAGCAGCGGGCGGTCCACCAGGTACTCCGGCCCGAACAGGTCGGCTTCCTCCACCGGCTTCCCGGCCGCCTCGGCCACCCGGATGCCCAGCAGCTGGCGCGGGTAGTTCCACTCGTAGAGCGCCTCCGCCGCGTCGATGCCCTCGTAGCACTGGAGCCGGATGAGCGGTGTCTGCAGCGCCACCGCCAGTGCCTTGGCTGCCGAGGTCTTCCCCACCCCGGCCTCCCCCTCCAGGAGCAGCGGCTGAGGGAGGCGGGCGGCGCAGAACAGCGCGGTGGCCAGGCCGTCGTCGGCCAGGTAGCCCGCCTGGTCGAGCCGTTCCCGCAGCGCGCCGACACTCGGGACCAGCTGCGCGAGTCCTGCCTCGCTGCTCGTCACGAGCCTGGGGACGGGCCGAGGTACGCCACCGGGTCGGCGGCGAAGGCCCGCAGGCAGCCGGAGCCGCAGAACCAGTAGCGCTCCCCGTCGTGGTCGAGGTGCAACGAGGCGTCCACCATCGCCACCGACATGGCGCACACCGGGTCCACGGCCTGCGCCACGGTGGGGGCCGACTCGGTGGCCACCGGCCGGCCGCTCGGCTGGGGCCGGGACGCCACGATCTCGGCGAGGATGGACAGCGCCACCTCCTCAGGGGTGCGGGCGCCGATG
>DATHUR010000018.1:0-6590 GCA_035462025.1 Egicoccus sp.
GACCTCGTGCGTGAACGCGTGCCGGGTCCGGGGCCCGACCGCCACCTCGCCCCCGACATCGAAGCGACCGTCGAGATGGTCCGCTCCGGTGCGGTCGTCGCCGCCGCCGAGGCCGTCACGGGGTCTCTCGACTGAGCATGCCCGACGACGGGGTCGCCCCAGCCGCCGGCCATGGAGGACCGATCGTCACCAGCGCGAGCCCGGCGGCAGCCGCGGCCGCACCGGCCAAGAACACCGCGGGTCGGCCCGCCAGGGCCGCGACGAGCCCCATCGTGAAGGGGCCGACTCCGAACGCGATGTCGATGAACGCCGAGGTGGTCGCCATGACCTGCCCGCGCTCCCCCGGTGGAACGGCTGCGGCAGCGACGGCGAACACCGATGGCGTCAGCAGCGCGATGCCGCCCGCCAGGACGACCGCACCGATGAGGAGCCCGCCAGGGGACCGCCACTGGCCGACGATGATGAGCCCCACCACCGACATGGACAATGCCGCCCGGATTGCCTGTCGCGGGCCGAGGACGTCGGGCAAGCGGGCGCCGACACTCCGCACGAGTACGACGACCCCGGCGAACACCGCCAGCACCCCGCCGGACCCACGCATGCCGAGGTCGAGGACGTGCAACGGCACGAAGGCGAGGAACCCTGCCATCCCCACGATACTCGCCAGCAATACGACTCCCGGCAGGATCCCGGCGGGATGCACCAGCCGGGGCGGACGCTGCGGCCCCGGCTCGTCGCCCGTGGCCTGCCGGGTCTCGGGGACGCGCGTGACCAGCAGTGCGGCCAACAGGGTGACGCCCGCAGCGGCCACCCAGACGGCTGTGAAGCCGGCTCGCTCTGCGAGCATCTCGCCGGCCACGGGTCCTGCTCCGATGCCGAGATAGAGCGACAGCGATGCCAGGCTCATCGCCTCGCCCCGACGCTCGGGCGGTGCCAGGTCGCTGAACGTGGTCAGCATGCCCACGAAGAACAGCGCCTCGCCGGCCCCGGTGACCAGGCGCAACGTCGCCAGGGCCGCCGGCGTCGTGGCCAGTCCGTAGGTCAGGATCGAAAGGGCGGCGGTCATCGCACCGGCCAGCATCAGTGGTCGCCGTCCCCGCCGGTCGCCGTAGACGCCCGCCGCCGGTCGCAACAGCACCGCGGACACGCTGAACGTGCCAACGACGACACCGACCGCCACATCACCACCCCCCAGCCCGGCGGTGACGTAGCGTGGAAGCGCCGGAATCAGCATGCCGGCGGCGGTGAAGTAGGTCAGCGCCGCCATCGTCATGGCCACGAACACCGGTGTGAACAGCGTGGGCCGACCGTCGGCGGGGGCAGGGCCAGCGGGCGCGTCATCGGGCATGGTTGTCCTCTGCGGTGCGGTGCCGGCACCTTCCGTCTCCCGCGTACTGCCTGCATCGGTAGACCTACCCATCTCGCCGTGACATCGTTGGTCACTAGCCCCTCGACGGCGGAGCTGTGGACGACGAGATGAGGCTGGCCGAGCCGCTTGCCGCACTGTCGGTCACCACCGACCTCGGCATGGGCCATGGACCGGAGAAGGCCGTCCGCTCGTGTCTGCTCGCCACCGAGCTCGCACGCACGACGGGGCTCGCCGAGCCGCAGGTCCGCGACGTCTACTACACCACCCTGCTGCAGCATCTCGGCTGCACGGCCCCGATGCACGAACTCACCCATCTCTTCGGCAACGACCGTGACGTCCTCGCCCGCGCCGAGGGCACCGACGAGAGCACGCTGCGCGGCACGCTCGCGATGATGGCCATCGCCGGTCGCGGAACCGGCGTGCGGCGAGCCCGCCACCTCGTCCGGCTCGTCGCCGGCGGGAAGCATGCCGACGCCACGATCCTGCGCTCGGTGTGCGAGGTCGGAACGCGTATGGCCGAGCGACTGCGCCTCGGGGCGGGTGTGCAGGCCGGACTGCACGACAGCACCGAGACCTGGGACGGTCGGGCCGGCGCCTACGGGACGACGGGCGAGAGCATTGCGCCGGCAGCCAGATTCGCCCTGCTGGCGACGCAGGCGGTGATATTCGACCGCCTCGGTGGACCCGAAGCGGCGCTACGGATGGTGCGTGATCGATCCGGTCGCTGGTTCGACCCTGCCCTGGCTGTCACGTTCGCCCGTGTCGGGCCGGGCCTGCTGCGCCGTATGTCGGAGTCCGACGTCTGGCAGGAGGTGCTCGCGGTCGAGCCCCGCCCGGTCAAGCGCCTGCCGCCGTCCCGCCTGGACGAGGTGGCTGCCGTCTTCGGCGACCTGGCCGACCTGAAGTCGCCGTGCACGCTCGGGCATTCGCCGGCGGTCGCCGACCTCGCTGCCAAGGCCGCCGCGCGTGTCGGACTGGCGGCTGACCGCATCGGACTCGTGCGTCGGGCCGGGCTCCTCCACGACCTCGGACGGGTCGCGGTCTCGGGCGGTGTGTGGGCGCGACCAGGTCCGCTCACGGCTGCCCAGTGGGAACAGGTGCGTCTACACCCGTACTACACCGAACGGATCCTGCAGCATTCATCGAGCCTCGCCGGCTCGGCGCGGATCGCGAGCATGCACCACGAACGACATGATGGCTCCGGCTATCAGCGCGGCGTCGGCGGCAGCGCGATCCCGGTGGAGGCGCGGCTGTTGGCCGCCGCGGACGCCTTCCAGGCGATGACCCAGGAGCGGGCCCATCGACCGGCACGGTCACCGGACGAGGCCGCCGCTCGGCTCACGGCCGACGTGAGGACGGGCGCCTTCGAACGCGAGTGCGTCCGCGCCGTCATCGAAGCTGCCGGACAACCACTCGTGCGCCCGCTCGGTGGCCACCCGTCGGGGCTGACAGACCGTGAGGTCGAGGTGCTGCGGTTGCTGGCCCGGGGCGCAACCAATCGCGAGATCGCGACGACGCTGGTCATCTCCGTCCGCACGGCCGAACACCACGTTCAACACATCTACAGGAAACTCGGGACCTCGACTCGGGCCGCCGCCGCCCTGTTCGCGGTCGAGCACGCGCTGCTGTGAGAACCCATGGTCCCGTATTCCAGACACGGCCGATGATGCGGCGTCTGCAACTTCAGCGGTCGCGTGCTCAGATGAGGACCGATCGCACCGGGAGGGCGCCGACGATGTCGCAGGAACATCCGCGGGTCGCGCGTGCGATCGCGCTCCGGCCGCCGGACGCCTACGAGTAGCCGTCCCACGGTGACCGACCCTCCTGGCGGACCACCGCCCACGCCGACGGCAGCACCTGAAGGAAGCGCCATGGTCACCGGTCCCCGTCCCGTCCGCGCCGCCCGCGGCACCGACCTCACGGCCCGCTCCTGGCCGCAGGAGGCCGCGTTGCGGATGCTGCACAACAACCTCGACCCCGAGGTGGCCGAGCATCCCGACGAACTGGTGGTCTACGGCGGTACCGGTAAGGCGGCGCGCAACTGGGCCAGCTTCGACGCGCTGGTGCGCACGCTCACGACGCTGCGCGACGACGAGACGATGCTGGTGCAGTCGGGCAAGCCGGTCGGCGTCATGCGCACCCACGAGTGGGCGCCGCGGGTGCTGATCGCCAACTCCAACCTGGTACCCGACTGGGCCACGTGGGACGAGTTCCGACGCCTCGACGCGCTGGGGCTGATGATGTACGGCCAGATGACGGCCGGGTCGTGGATCTACATCGGCACGCAGGGGATCCTGCAGGGCACGTTCGAGACGTTCGCCGCGGTGGCCGACAAGCGGTTCGGCGGGACGCTGGCCGGCACGCTGACGCTGACCGCGGGTCTCGGCGGGATGGGCGGCGCGCAGCCGCTGGCGGTCACGATGAACGACGGCGTGGCCCTGGTCGTCGAGTGCGACCCGTCGCGGATCCGGCGCCGGCTCGAGACCCGCTACCTCGACGTCGAGGCGGACGACCTCGACGACGCGTTGCGCCGCGCCGAGCAGGCCAAGCGCGACCGCACCCCGCTGTCGATCGGATTGCTCGGCAACGCGGCCGACGTGGTGCCCGAGATCCTGCGCCGGGGGGCGGAGGTGGACATCGTCACCGACCAGACCTCGGCCCACGACCCGCTGGCCTACCTGCCCGCCGACGTCGCGTTCGAGGACTGGCACCGCGAGCGCGAGGCCGACCCGGTCGGGTTCACCAAGCGGGCCCGCGCGTCCATCGCGACGCACGTCGAGGCGATGGTCGGGTTCCAGGACGCCGGCGCCGAGGTGTTCGACTACGGCAACGCGCTGCGCGGCGAGGCCCAGGCCGGCGGCTACGCCCACGCGTTCGCCTACCCGGGATTCGTGCCGGCCTACATCCGCCCGCTGTTCTGCGAGGGCAAGGGCCCGTTTCGCTGGGCGGCGCTGTCCGGCGAGGCGTCCGACATCCACGCCACCGACGAGGCGATCCTCGAGTTGTTCCCCGACGATGACAAGCTGCACCGCTGGGTCCGCCAGGCGCAGGACAAGGTGGCGTTCCAGGGGCTGCCGGCCCGGATCTGCTGGCTCGGTTACGGCGAGCGCCACCTCGCGGGTGAGCGGTTCAACGACCTGGTCGCGTCCGGCAAGGTGCAGGCACCGATCGTGATCGGGCGCGACCACCTCGACGCCGGTTCGGTCGCGTCGCCGCAGCGCGAGACCGAGGGCATGCTCGACGGCTCGGACGCGATCGCGGACTGGCCGCTGCTCAACGCGATGGTCAACGTGGCCTCGGGGGCGGCGTGGGTGTCGATCCACCACGGCGGCGGGGTCGGCATGGGCCGCTCCATCCACGCCGGGCAGGTCACCGTCGCCGACGGCACCGAACTCGCGGCGCAGAAGCTCGAGCGTGTGCTGACCAACGACCCGGGCATGGGCGTCATCCGCCACGTCGACGCCGGCTACGACCGCGCCATCGACGTCGCCGAGGACCGCGACGTCCGCATCCCCATGCGCGAGACGTGAGCTACCGGTTCAGCCTCGAGACACACGTCGAGGCGCCGGCCGACGTCGTGTTCGACGCGGCGCTCGACGTGGATCTCCACACCACCACGATGGGATCCAGCCGGGAGTCCGCGGCCGGTGGTGTGACCTCGGGCAGGCTCGGGCGGGGCGACTCCGTGACCTGGCGCGCGCGACACTTCGGCGTGTGGTGGCGGATGACGAGCCGCATCGACGCCTACCAGCGGCCGACGAGGTTCGTCGACGTGCAGACAGCCGGTCCGTTCCGGACCTGGCGGCACGAGCACACCTTCGAACCGCACCCCGCCGGCGGAACCCTGATGCGCGACGAGGTGGTCTTCTCTGCCCCCCTCGGCATCCTCGGCCGACTCGTCGAGCGGCTCGTCCTGGGCCGCTACATGCGGCGCCTGATCGAACGACGTTCGCTGGCCCTCAAGGCGCTGGTGGAGCGCTGAGAACGACGGGCGGCCGCCCCCGAAGGAACGGCCGCCCGTTGTCGCCTGAGGCGATGCCTCGTCAGCGGTGCAGGTCGAAGCGGTCGGCGTTCATGACCTTGACCCAGCCCGCGACGAACTTGTCGAGCATCAGCTTCTCGCCACCGTTGGCGCCGTACTCCTCGGCGATGGCGCGAAGCTGCGAGTTGGAGCCGTAGACCAGGTCGACGCGCGTGGCGGTCCACTTGGTCTCGCCGGTCTTGCGGTCCTTGCCCTCGAAGCGGTCCTCGCCCTCACCGATCGGCTCCCAGACGGTGCCCATGTCGATGAGGTTGACGAAGAAGTCGTTCGTGAGCTGGCCCGGGCGGTCCGTGAGCAGCCCGTCGGTGTTGTCGTCACCGGCGTTGGCACCGATCGCGCGCATGCCGCCGATCAGTGCCGCCATCTCCGGCGCGGTGAGGTTGAGCATGAAGGCCCGGTCGACCATCAGGTGCTCGGTCGGGATGCCGACGTCCTTCTGCAGGTAGTTGCGGAAGGCGTCGTGCCGCGGCTCGAGCCACGCGAACGTGTCGACCTCGGTCTGCTCCTGGCTCGAGTCACCACGACCCGGGGTGAACGGGACCATCAGGTCGTGACCCGCGGCCTTGGCCGCCATCTCGACACCCACGGTGCCGCCGAGCACGATCATGTCGGCCAGCGAGACGTCGATGCCGGACGCGTTCCGGACCTCGTCGAGCTTGTCGATCACGGCCGAGACGCCCGAGCGGATGTTGACGTCCCAGCTCTTCTGCGGCTCGAGCCGGATACGTGCGCCGTTGGCGCCACCGCGGTAGTCGGTCTGACGGAAGGTGCAGGCCGACGCCCACGCCGTGCCGACCAACTGCTTCGCGGTCAGGCCGGAGTCGGCGATCTGCCGCTTGAGGGTGGCGACCTCGTCGTCGCTGACCTGCGGGCCGGCCGGGGCCGGGTCCTGCCAGATCAGTTCCTCGTCTGGCACCTGGGGGCCGAGGTACCGGGCGCTCGGGCCCATGTCACGGTGCAGGAGCTTGTACCAAGCACGGGCGAACTCGTCCTCGAGCCGCTCGGGGTGGTCGTGGAACTCCTTGGAGATCTCGAGGTAGTCCGGGTCGACGATCATCGCCATGTCGGCGGCGGTCATGACCGGCGGGTTCATCTTGCCCTCGACGTGGGCGTCGGGGACCCAGAAGCCGTCCTTGACCTCGACGGGCTCCCACTGGTTCGCACCGGCGGGCGACTTCT
>DATHUR010000019.1:0-37292 GCA_035462025.1 Egicoccus sp.
GTCGAACGGCTCGGCCGGTGGCAGGGGCCACAGCCACAACGACCACGTCGACGTGACGACCCGGTCGCTGCCACCGCCTCCCCCACCGCTGCGGACCAGCACGGGACCGTCGGGCTCCCGATCGTCGTGGAAGTTGAGCTCTGGACCGCCGGTCGTGGTCGCCTTGCGCCCGTCGGGGAACTGCACTCCGAGGCGCAGCAGGTCGTCAGGCAGCCCACCACTCCCGCGCCGATGGCGCATCCTTGCACCGCCGATCACGGTCTCGTGGAGGTCCCACCAGTCCGCCTCGGAGATTCCCGCCTGGCGATGCGCACCGACCCGGATCCGCAGGCTGCAGCCCTGACGGAACGCATCGATGTGGGACAACTGCAGCACGACCCCCCGCGCCGTGCGGGCGAGGATGCGGCGCTCGGGAACCAGCGCCGCGAATTCGTCCGGCGGTGGCTGCCACCACACGGGCGGTTCGTGCCGCTCGGGCGGCGGCGGCTCGGGCACCGGTTCGAAGAAGTCCTCGGTCATCGGCCGCTCCCCCTGTGTCGCCCTCGGGAAGTCTGCCCGATGGGTCAGGCGGGCGCCATGGGGTTCCAGGGGCGCGGGACCTCCTGGGGGGTGGCGACCTCGAGGATGGCGAGTTCGAGGTAGAGGTGGTCGGGCAGGTCACCGCCCTTGAGGTCGAAGTCGAGCTGGGCCAGCCGGTCGTGGCACCAGGCGAGCTCGCCCGGGTTGAACGCCCCGGCCAGGGCCTGCAGGCGCCGGTGCTGGCCGGGCGACACGCCGGCGTCCTTCGGGCCGGCGCCGCTGCGCACGAGCAGCAGTTGGCGCATGCGGAACGTCAGCGCCCCCAGGATCGCCAGTGGCGCCTCACCCGCCTCGAGCGAACCGCGGACGGCGATCAGCGCACCGGCCGGGTCGCGTTCGGCGACCGCGTCGGCGATGGCGAATCCTGACCGGCGCCCGTGCCCCTCGACCGCCGACTCGACGTGCTCGGCGGTCAACGTCGCGGCATCGCTGTGGGTGGCGCAGACCGACCCGACCTTCGACGCGATCGTTCCCGGGTCGTTGCCGGCGTGGGCCAGCAGCGCCGCGATCGCCGTGGCGTCGGCCTTGCGACCCAGGCGGCGGAACTCCTCGCCGACCAGCCGCTGCCAGCCGCGGTCGTCCCAGTCGGGCGGCGTCTTGACGTCGAGACGTTCGCCGTGCTCCTTGGCCAGCTTGGCGATCTTCTGGATCTTGCCGGCGCCCCGGGCGACCAGGACCAGCACGGCCTCGTCGGTCGGCGCGGCCAGGTAGGCCTCGATCTCGGCCTTGAGGTCGCCGGACACGGCCTCGGCGCCGCGCACGACCACGCAGGTGCGGCCGCCGAACAGCGACGCGGTGCGCAGTTCGGGCAGGTGGTCGGTCTCCTGCACGTCGCAGGTGTCGACCGTCAGCTCGGAGTCCTGCTCGCGCAGGTCGGCCAGCGCCCGCTCGAGTTCGCGGTGCAGCAGGAGGTCGTCGTCGCCGACGATCAGGAGCACGGGAGTCATGGCCGGAGCCTATCGGCGGGGGGTGACCCGCCCGGTCCGCAGACGCGTGCGCCGGCGCCGGGACCCCGACGCGCACGGTGCCGTCGAGGTCGGTGCGATGCACCCGTACGCCGAGGCGGCGCAGTGCGTCGACGGTGACCGGCGCGGGATGGCCGTAGTCGTTGTCGGCCCCGACGCCGATCAGCGCCACCTGCGGGTTCACGGCGGCGAGGAACGCCAGATCGGTCGTGGCCGCGCCGTGGTGCGGGACCGCGAGCAGGTCCGCCTCGAGGCCCGCCCCGCCCGGGTCGGCGGCCGCGCGGGCCTTCAGGTCGGCCTGCGCCGCCCGCTCCGCGTCGCCGGGGAACAACGCCCGTCGCCCCGACCAGGTGGCCCGCACGACCAGGGAGCTGTCGTTCGGCTCGCTGTCGGCGTGCCGGTACGGCCGTCCCGGGCCGGGTCCGAGCACCGCCAACTCGATGTCGCCGACGACCGCCCGGTCACCGGTCACCGGCGAGCGGACCGGGACCTGCCGTTCGGCGGCGAGCGCGAGCACCTCGGCCACCCCGGGCACGTCCGGCTCGAGCGGGCGCAGCCAGATCGCGTCGACGCGGACGGTGCGCACCACCTCGGCCACGCCGCCGAGGTGGTCGGCGTGGGTGTGGGTCACCACGAGCAGGTCGAGGCGGCGACGGCCGTTGGCGCGCAGCCAGCGTGCGGCGCGCTCGTCGCCGCCGGCGTCGACGAGGACCCGCGCCCGCGGGGACTCGAGCAGGTAGGCGTCGCCCTGGCCGACGTCGATGGCGGTCACGGTCAACTGCGACGGCAACCGCCCCCCGACCACCACAGGCGTCACAGCTGCCACGACCAGCAGCATGCTCGCCAGGCCCGCGACGCGTGACGACCGCGTCCCCGGTAGGGACAGCAGCAGCCAGCACCCCGCCAGCAGGGCTGCCACCGTCAGCGGCCGAGCCAGGTCGGCGCTGCCGCCGCGCCCCGCGAACGTGTGCGCGGCCACGAGCACGACCCGCGCCGGCCACCCCGCCAGCGCGAACAGCCAGGCGCCCGCCTCGACCGACACCGCCGAGACGACCGCGGCCACGAACCCGACCGACGCCGCCAGCGCCGCCGCCGGGACCGCGACCAGGTTGGCCGGGATGGCGGCCATCGGCACCGTGCCGAACGAGGTGAGCAGCAGCGGGACGACGGCGATCTGCGCCCCCAGCGTGACCGCCAGCAGCTCGGCCAGCCGGGACGGCAGCCGGTGCAGGCGACGGCGGACCAGCGGGGCGAGCACCAGCACACCGGCGGCCGCCGACGCCGACAGCAACAGCCCAAGCGAACCGGCCAGGCGCGGGTCGACCAGCAGCAACAGCAGGACCGCCCCGGCCAGCGCGTGCCGGGCGTCGCGGGCGTGCCCGCGCGCGCCGGCGAGCAGGACCACCCCGGCCATCACCGAGGCACGCAGCACCGACGGCTCGAAGCGCGTCAGGAACGCGAACCAGGCCAGGACGGCGCCCAGCACCATGCGGCGCGGACCGGCCGGGACGCGCAACGCCAGGCACAGCCCCAGCGTCCCCGCCGCCACCAGCGCCACATGCGTGCCCGAGACCGCGGTCAGGTGGGTGAGCGCGGTCGCCTCCATGGCGTCGCGGTCGGCGTCGGGCAGCGTGCGGGTGTCCCCCGTCGCCAGGCCCGCCAGCAGGCCACCCACCGGCACGGGGACGTGGCGGGCGCTGGCGCGCCGGACCGCGTCGCGCACGTGTTCGCTGGCACGCTGCCACCGGCCGGGTTCGCCCACCTCGTCCCATGCGGTCACGTCCAGCACGGCCGCGGCGTGCTGCTGCGCGAGCCAGCGGCCGTACCCGCCGTCGGGCAGCGGGCGTGCGGACGCCACGGCCGCGAACCGCTGCCCCAGCATCGGCGGCATGTCGCCGCGCAGGGTGACGGCCGCCCGTTCGCGCGTCGGCCGGCCGGCGACGGCGTCGATCCGCACGAGCACGTGCCACCCGGTCGCGATCCGGCGCGGCTCGTGGACGACGTGCCCCGTCACCTCGACGGTGCCGCCCTGGTCGGCCAGCGCGGGCAGCAGGCCGAGGTCGGTTGTGGCCACCCGCGCGGCGGCCAGGGCGACGCCGGCGAGCAGACAGACCACGACAAGCGAAGCGCCGGCCCACCGAGGCGCCCGGCCGCGGCTCCACGTCGCGATCACCACCACGACGGCCAGACAGGCGCCGGCCGTCACCAGCGGCCGGCCGACGTGTCCACCGAGGAACGCGCCGAGCAAGAGCGCGAGCGTCCACAGCGGCAGCGGACCGAGCACCTCCCCCAGCGGCGGCCGCCGCCAGGCGTCCTCCCGGTCGTCGGTCACGACACCGTGACCAGATCCGCGAGCCGCTGGAAGGTCGCCTCGCCGATGCCGGGCACGTCGCGCAGGTCGCCGGGCACCCCGAAGGGGCCGTGTTCCTCGCGGTGCCGGACGATCTCGGCGGCCTTGGCCGGTCCGATCCCGGGCAAGGTCTGCAACTGCGCCTCGGTCGCGGTGTTGAGGTCGATCCGGCCGGACGGGTCGGCTCCCTCGGCTCCTGCGCCGGGTGCGCCGGCCGGCGGTTCCTCGCCCTCGCGCGGGAGGTGGACGTGCTCGCCGTCCTCCAACGGGCGGGCGAGGTTGAGCAGTTCGAGGCGGGCGTCGCCCGACGCACCGCCGGCGGCCGCGATCGCGTCGGTGACGCGGGCGCCGGCCTCGAGCGTGACCACGCCGGGACGGGCCACCGCCCCGGTCACGTGCACGACCAGCGGCCCCGACGGCGCCTCGTGGTCCTCGCCCGGGTCGGCTGGCGGCTCGCCGGACTCGGCGGGAACGCCGACGTCCTCGGGACCGACGGCTTCGTCGAAGCGGTCCGACGCGGCGGCGGGCGGCTGGTCCAACGGCTCCGGCCGCTGGAACGCCTGCCACACCAGCAGCCCGGTGGCGAGCACGGCGCCGAGCAGCAGCACGACCAGGCCCGCGGCCTCGGCCGGTGTGGCCTCGAGCCAGGTCAGGGCGCGCTGCAGGCGCGTGGGGGTGCCGTCCATCCGGCGAGCCTGCCGCCGAACGCGACGAACGACCGATCGGGCCCGCCCGGGCCTGTGGACGAGCGCGGGCTAGCCGTGCGGCATGACCGCGATGCCCACCGCGCCGGGGCCGACGTGGGTGCCCACGATCGGGCCCATCAACGTCTCGAGCCGTTCGCGGACCTCGAGCCGGCCCTCGAGACGCTGCCACAGCGCCGACGCGCGGTCGTCCGCCACGGCGTGCGCCACGACGACGTCGACGGGCCGCCCCGCCGCGTGCTCGACCACGAGGTCGGCGACCCGGTCCAGCGCCCGCTGCCAGGTCCGGGTGCGTTCGCGGACCTCGACCCGCCCACCGGTCACCTCGAGCACGGGCTTGACCCGCAGCACGTTGCCGACCGCCGCCTGCGCGCCGGTCAACCGGCCGCCCCGCTTCAGGTGGGCGAGGTCGTCGACGATCAGCAGGCTGAGCGAGCGGTCGCGGACGGCCTCGACCTCGGCGACCACCTCGTCCACGCTGCCGCCCGACTCGGCGACCCGGTGGGCGCGCAGGGCGGCGAGACCGAGCGCGCCGCCGACGAGTCGGCTGTCGAGCACGGTCACCGGCAGTCCGGCGCTGCCGGCGCGGTTGCGGGCGAGGTCCACGGTGCCCGACAGCGCCGCGGACACGTGCACGGACACGACGGCGTCGTGGTCGTCGTCGACGCAGTCCGCGTAGGCCTCCTCGAACCAGGCCGGCGCGGGCTGCGAGGTCGTCGGCAGCCGCGCCTCCGACGCGAGGCGCTCGTAGAACTCGTGGTGCGAGATCGTGACGCCCGAGATCAGGGTCTCGTCCCCGAACGTGACCGACAGCGGCACGACCCGGATCCCGAGCCGCTCGACGAGGTCGACCGGCAGATCACAGGTCGAGTCGGTCACCACCGCGACACCGCGACCCACCACCGGCCTCCTCCGCCCGGGGCGCAGCCTACGAGACGAACCGGCCGGCGACGGCGGAGGCGGATCAGGGCCGGCTCGGCGCCGCGCCCGACGGTGCCGAACCGCGCGCCAGCAGGTGGGCGCGGATCAGGGCCCCCACCTGCTCGGGCTGCTCGAGGTGGAGGAAGTGGCCGGCCCCGTCGACGACCTCGACCCGCGAGGACGGATGCGGCAGACGGCCCACCGCCGCTTCGGCCCACTCGACGCCGATGCAGCCGTCCTGGCGGCCGTGCAGCACCAGGTGGGGCTGGGGCGGCAACGCCATGCGTGACGACAGGGCCCGCCGCGACAGCACCGCCGGCGCGTAGCCGCGGTAGTAGGCCAGCATCGCGCGCGCCGCGCCGGGCACGGCGAGGGCCTCGCGCAACGGAACGAGGTCGTGGTCGGTGGGCTCGTAGCCGGGCGACCAGCGTCGCCACAGGCGCCGGAACCCCGTGGCGTCGCCGGCGAGCAGGCGGTGTTCGGCACCCGGGACCAGGGCGGCCAGCGCGTAGCGCGAGCGCACCGCCTGGCGACCGTCGACCTTCGCGCCCGCCAGGATGCGCTCGGGCGGTACCGCGAGCGTGGCCAGGCGACGCCACCGCTCCGGCGCCGCCGCCGCGGCCCGCATCGCGGCGATCGCACCCCAGTCGTGGCCCACCACCACGGCGTCGCGGTCGCCACCCAGGGCACGGTGCAGCGCGTTGACGTCCGCCGCGAGCACGTCGGGGTCGACGCGACGCTCGTGCGGGATCTCGGTCGGTGGGTAGCCCCGCAGCCACGGCGCGACGACGCGGAAGCCCGCGTCGGCGAGCACCGGCATCAGGTGGCGCCACGTGGACGCCGTGTCGGGGAACCCGTGCAGACACAACGCCAGCGGCCCGTCCGCGGGGCCGAGTTCGCGGTAGGCGAACGTGATCCCGTTGGCGCGGACGTCGTGCGTTTCCACGCCGCCCCTCCCTGTCCGACCGAGCGTGCCCGGGCAACGCTATCGCGGCGACCGCGACCGACCGGACGAAGGCCACTTGTGCGGGTTACCCCGGGCGTAACCGGTGGGTGACCCGCACAGATGGCGCTACACGACGAAGTTGACCAGTTTGCCGGGGACGTGGATCACCTTCTTGGGCTCGCCGGTGACGTGATCCGCGACGGCCGCACGGGCGGCGGTCTCGACGGAGGCCTGGTCGGCGTCGGCGGCGACGGTCGCGCGGCCGCGGACCTTGCCGTTGACCTGGACGATGATGGTGACCTCGTCCTCGATGAGGAGGTCGGTGTCGGCGGTCGGCCAGGACTGGTCGTGGACCGAGCCGTCGTGGCCGAGCCGCCCCCACAACTCCTCGGTGATGAACGGGCAGATCGGGGCCAGCATCGTCAGCAGCGTCTCGAGCGCCTCGCGGACCGCGGGACCGTGCGCCGCCTCCTTGCGGGTGGCGTCGAGCACGGCGTTGGTCAGCGTCATCAGCTTGGCGATGGCGGTGTTGTACTTGCGGGCCGCGTAGTCGTCGCTGGCGCCGACGATGGCCTCGGCGGTCGCCTTGCGCAGCGCCGCCGCCGTCTCCTCGGCGCCGGGCTCGCCCAGCCCCGACTCCTCGCGCGTGATCTGTTCGAGGGTCAGGCGCCACACGCGCGAGAGCCACTTGTGCATGCCGCCGGGCGAGACGTCGGCCCAGTCGATGTCGTCCTCGGGCGGTGACGCGAACAGCATCGTGCCGCGCAGCACGTCAGCGCCGTAGGTCTCGTACACCTCGCCGGGTACGACGAGGTTGCCCTTCGACTTCGACATCGCGGCGCCGCCGAGGATCACCTGGCCTTGGCTGAGCAGGGCCTGGAACGGCTCGTCGGCGGCGACCAGCCCGCGGTCGCGCATCGCCTTGACCACGAAGCGGGCATACAGCAGGTGCAGGACGGCGTGCTCGACGCCGCCGGTGTACTGGTCGGCCGGCATCCACTTCCCGGCCGCGTCGACCGGCCAGGCCACCTCGTCGCTGCGCGGGTCGAGGTAGCGCAGGAAGTACCACGACGAGTCGACGAAGGTGTCGAGGGTGTCGGTGTCGCGGGTGGCGGCCACGTTGCCGCAGGCCGGGCAGGCGACGTGCTTCCACGTCGGGTGCATGGCCAGGGGCGAGCCGGCCACCTGGAAGTCGAGGTCGTCGGGCAGCCGGACCGGCAGTTGGTCCGCGGGCACGGGCACCTCACCGCACGAGGGGCAGTGGATGATCGGGACGGGCGCACCCCACGAGCGTTGCCGTGACACGAGCCAGTCGCGCAGCCGGTAGTTGACGGTCGCCTTGGCGATGCCGCGCTGTTCGAGGTCGGCCGTGATGCGCTGCTTGGTCTCGCGCCAGTCGAGGCCGTCGTACTCGCCCGAGTTCACGGTGTGGCCGTCGCCCGCGTAGGCCTCGGCCATCGTGGCGCCGTCCAACTCGGCACCGTCGTCGGGGGTCACCACGACCCGGACCTCGAGGCCCTCCTGGCGGGCGAAGTCGAAGTCACGCTGGTCGTGGGCGGGCACGGCCATGATCGCGCCGGTGCCGTAGTCCATCAGCACGTAGTCGGCGGCGTAGGCCGGGATCGCCTCGCCCGTGACCGGGTTGACCATGTCGAAGTTCAGGCGCAGGCCGCGCTTGGCCCGGTTCGCGCCCTTCTCGCCGCCGGAGTCGCCTCGTGCTCGGGGCGCAACGAAATCGAACGACGCCTGGCGCTCGATCTCGGACTTGCGCGACACCTCGGCCATGAACGCGCGGTACTCGGCGTCGTCGCCCATGCGCGCCTCGACCAGCGGATGCTCGGGCGAGAACACGAAGTAGGTCGCGCCGTAGAGCGTGTCGGGACGGGTCGTGTACACGACCACGTCGTCGCCGTCCTCGGTGCGGAACGTGACCTCGGCGCCCTCGGAGCGACCGATCCAGTTGCGCTGCAGGGTCTTGACCCGCTCGGGCCAGTCCAGCATCGGCAGCGCGTCGAGCAGCTCGTCGGCATAGTCGGTGATCCGGAAGAACCACTGGGTCAGGGGCTTTCTGACCACGACCGTGCCGCACCGCTCGCAGGCCCCGTCGATCACCTGTTCGTTGGCGAGCACGGTCTGGCAGCCCTCGCACCAGTTGACCGCGGCGCTCTTGCGATAGGCCAGGCCGGCGTCGAACAATTGCAGGAACAGCCACTGGGTCCAGCGGTAGTACTCCGGGTCGCAGGTGTGCAGCACCCGGTCCCAGTCGAACGAGTAGCCCAGTCGCACGATGGTGGCGCGCTGCTCGGCGATGTTGTCGTAGGTCCACTTGGCCGGGTCGGCGCCGCGGTTGCGGGCGGCGTTCTCGGCCGGCAGACCGAACGCGTCCCAGCCGATCGGGTTGAGCACGGTCCGGCCGGTCATGCGCAGGTGACGGACCAGCGTGTCGTGGATCGAGAAGATCTCGGCGTGGCCCATGTGCAGGTCGCCGCTGGGGTAGGGAAACATCGTCAGGGCGTAGAACCCGCCGGCCTCGCGGTTGGCGTCGAGCGGCAGCGAGTAGACCCGCTCGTCGTGCCAGCGGGCCGCGATGGCGGGCTCGAAGGCGAGCGGGTCGTAGCGCTCGACCTCGTCGCCGGTCGGGGTCGCCTGCCCGTCGCTCACGGACGTCTCCTTGGAACTCGCGGGTCACTGCCACGGAACGTGAAAACCCCCGGATCAGGGGGTACGCACGAGCGTAGCCGCCACCTGCCCGACCCCCGACCGGGCCCGCCGCGAGCCCCCCGTCCACCGTCGACCGTGGGCCACGGCTGGTTCGACCGACTCAGCGACACCGTGTACATTGCCCCGCCGCACGGCACGCAACGCGTGTCGGGCGTCTCGGGCCGGTAGCGCAGTCCGGCAGCGCACCTCCATGGCATGGAGGGGGTCGTGGGTTCAAATCCCATCCGGTCCACAATCCGAGGCATCTCGGGAACGCCCCGCAGCTCCGGCTGGCGGGGCGTTCGCGTGCCTGGCGGGGTCTGATCAGGCGGGACGGTGCAGCACGCGCAGGTGCTCGAGGTCGCCCTGGAGTTCGACCCGCCGGCGGGGCACCGGATTGTCGAACAGTTGGCTGCCGTGGCAGTCGGTGGCGGCGGCCTGCGCACGACGGTCGACGAGCAGTTCGACGTCGAGGTCGTCGTCGTCACGGCCCACGAACGGCGCCCCGAACTCGTCGCGCAGCCGGCTGGCGACCCGTCCGGGGATCGCCCACGCGTAGACCGCCAGACCCAGGCGCCGTCCGGCCGCGACGCAAGCGCGGGTGGCGGCCTCGTGGTCGGGATGCCCGGTGATACCACCCTCGTCGAAGGTGAGCAGGGCGGTGGTGCCGCCACCGTCACCGAGCGCGGCCACGATGTCGTCGACGAGGTCGTCGACCGCCACCTCGGTCAGGCTCCCGTCGGCGTGATGGTGCAGTGCCACCTCCCCGATCCCGAGGACGCGGGCGGCGCAGGCGAGTTCCGCCGTACGCCGTTCGGCGAGGTCGTCGCCGGCCCCGAGCGTCGAGCGTTCGCCACAGGTGAAACAGACCAGGTCGACGATCCGGCCGAGCCCGACCAGTCGCGAGATGATCGCGCCCAGTCCGAAGCTCTCGTCGTCGGGGTGGGCGCACACCGCCAGGATGCGGTCGTAGCGGGCGAGCTCGTCTTCGGTCCCCGACGGCGGCATCGGCACACTTTCGTGTCGTCTCGACCGGTAGCAACGCCGCGCGTGCGTCGAGCCATCCCGCCGACGAGCGGCCGGACCGACCTCAGCCGGCGGCGTCCGGTGCCAGCACCGGTCCGGGCACGTGCTCGGTCGGGAGCCGGACCACGAAGCGGGCCCCACGATCGCTCGGCTCGAGTCCGAGGTCACCACCGAGGTCGTCGACGATGCGCTGTACCAGGCCGAGACCGAGGCCGTTGCCCTTGCCGCGCGCGCCACGACCGCGCTGGAACGGCGCGAAGATGCGCTCGTAGTCGTCGGGCTCGATGCCGACCCCGTCGTCGGCGACGACCAGGACCACCTCTTCGCCGTCGTCGCGGACCTCGATGCACACCGTCAGGTCGTCGCGCCCGCCATGCTTGACCGCGTTGCCGATCAGGTTCTCGAACAACTGCTCGGCGCGGATCGGGTTCATCAGCACGGCCGCGTCGTCGTCACCGGTCACCTCGACGGCGACGCCGGGGTGTGCTGCCGACACCCGGCCGCCGACCTGTCCGGCGACGTTGAGCAGCGCCACCGGTTCGCGGTCGCGGGCCCCGGAGCTGACCTGGCCGAGTTCCATCATGGCGTCGACGAGGCGGGCGAGGTAGTCGGTGCTGTTGCCGATCAACTCGCTCAACTGCTCGCGCAGGGCGCGGTCGTCGGCGTCGGCCAGCAGTTGGGCCGAACCCGAGATCGCGGCGGTGGGGCTGCGGATGTCGTGCGCGAGGCCGAGCAGCATCGCCTCGAGGTCGGCCTGCTGGCGCCGTACCGACTCGAACAGCGCGGCCCGTTCCAGCGAGATCCTGACCTGCATCGCGTAGGCGTCGACGAGGTCGACCTCGTCGCGGCCGAAGACGGGCGTGAACGGGCCGGACACGACGGCCAGCCAGCCGCGACCGATCGGGGTCGTGCGCACGTTGCCGGCGAGCGCTTCCCGGGCGGCGACCCGGACGGCGACCTCGGCGGCCGCGTCCGGTTCGAGGCCGTGCGAGGCCAGGACCGAGCCGTCCTCCTCGACGACGACGACCCCGCTGCCGAGCACCTCGGCGACCGGCTGGGCGACGGCCTCGCCGACCTCGTGCGCGCTGACGGCACCGAGCAGGCTGACCTGCATCTGCTGGAACGTGGCGACCGTGTCACGACGCCACCACAGTCGCAGCGCACGCGGTGGCACGAACCCGAGCACGAACAGCAGCGCGGCGACCAGCGCGACGGCGTTCATCACCGTGTTGAACAACGGCGAGTCCCCGGCGGCGAGGTCGATGAGCAGCGCGATCGTGAGCACGACCAGGCCAGTGGACATCAGCCGCATCCGGGGCCGTGCCAGCATGTGCCGGCGCGCGGCGCGCCGAAGACGGACCGCGGTCCCGATCGCGGCGATCATCCACGTCACGGCGAAGACCGCGAGGACACCGAAGGCGACCGGGCCCGGGAGGGTCACCTCCGTGACGAACAGGAACCCGAAGAGCACGGCTGTCACGGGCACCCAGATCAGCCCGATCCATGCCCACCGCGGACGACGACCTTCGAGGGTCCACACCGACGCCGCGACCAGCCACGGGAACGCGGCGAGGACGACGTTGAGGCTGGTCATCAACCAGTCCCAGACCTCGAGCGGGGTCAGTTCATCGAGCCGGGAGATCACGATCGCGAGTGCGAGCGACCCGAACCCGAGCGCGAGATAGGCCGTCGATCTCGTGCGCCACCGCCGCCACTGGGTGATGGTCCAGGTCGCCAGGACGGTGAATGCCGCCGCCAGCCCGAACGAGAACACGTCGACGGCGGTCACGAGCCGCTCATCCGATCGACCATGGATCGTCCATTCGCTGACCCTCTCCCACCCGGTGGCCCCCCAACCACCGCCGACATCCGCGCGCCGTACGGTACTCGTCGTCGCGCGTGGTGGCTTGGCCGTCCGTCAGGCCGGGGGCGCGTGTCGACGCGCGTATTCGCGCAACTCCTCGCGCGAGCCGAGCCCGAGTTTGTCGCGCAGGCTCTTGACGTGGTTGCGCACGGTGCTCGGACTGATGAACAACGCGGCCGCGATGCGGCTGTCAGGATGCCCGCGTCCGAGGAGCGAGAGGATCTCGAGTTCCCGCGGTGTCAGGCCACGGTGTGGCGCCGACAGGATCCCCGCGAGTCGTTCGACGAGTTCGTCACGGTCGCCGTCCGCGCCCTCGACGATGCCTCGGACGGCCGCCATCACCTCGGCGTGTGTGGCCGTCTGCGGCGACAGCCCGACGCGCTCGAGCGTGCGGACCACGATCGCGTTGAGGTCGTCGGCGACGGCCCGGCGTGCCGCCCACGCCGCCGCCCGCCGGTGTTCCTGGGCCCAGAACTCGCGCGAGAACGCCACCATCAGCACCCCGAGCGCCGCCCACAACACCATCAGTTCGGGACGCAGGACGCCGTCGGGAAGTACCCACGCCTGCACGAGCACGCGCCCGCCGAGTGCGAGCACCAGCACGAGGCCGGCCAGCAGCACCCCGGGGGCGCGCCCGCGCAGCGCGATGGCGTAGACCAGCAGCACCACCAGGCCGACCGGCATGGCCCGGGCGTCCCAGATCAGCAGTCCGTAGGCGAGGGCCACCAGCGACGCGTCGACGAGCAGGACGCCACGGCCGAAGCGCGACAGCCGCCGGGGCGATGGCGGGCGGACCGCCAGACGGCGTGCGACCGCGACCGCGACGACGCCCAGCGCGACGCCCGCGGCCAGGACCACCGGACGCGCGACGGGGTCGTAGAACACCCCCATCGCCACGACCAGGACGGCGAGCACGGCGCGGACCACGACGAGCTGGCGTTCGACCCGCAGCAGACTGCCCGACGTCGGGACGGCCGCGCGGGCCTGGTCGGGCGTCGACACCGCGAGCTCCCCTGGTCCGGCCGCGGGCAGGGTAGCCCCGGCCCCAGGGGTGGCCGGAAGGGCAGGGAGGGCGGGGAATCGGCCGAACACATCGCGCTGTCCGGTCCAAACGGACGACCTGTCCGCGCCGTCTGGACACCCCCCCGGGCATCTTGCCAGCCACACCTTTCGATCCTCGGAGCCACCCGTGTCCCGTCGTCGCCTGCTGCGTCCGCTCGCCGCCGTCGCCTCCCTCGCCGTCGCGCTCGCCGCCTGCGGCGACGACGGCTCCGGGTACGGGCCCCGCAACGAGCGGGTCGCCGGCGAACCCGGCGTCGACCAGGGGCTCTTCCCGGGCTCGCCGTGGACCTTCGACGAGGACTACGCGCCACGCAGCAACGTGGCACAGACCGTGGCCGCGCCCCTCCCCGACGGCGAGTGGGGCGGTGACGGCTGGGTGTTCGTGGCCAACGAGGTCGCCAACGGTGTCACCGTGTTGGACCTGCGCACGCTGACACCGATCGACTTCGTCTACAGCCCGGACTCGCCGGTCCCCCACCACCCCTACCTCAGCCCCGACCAGCGCTGGGTGAGCACCAACACCCGGTTCGGCAACAACGTCATCGTCATCGACACCCATGACGATTTCGCGCGCACGATCCTGACCTTCCCCGAGGCCGAGGGGGGCGAGGACGTCGCCGGTCCCCTGCACGGCACCTACACCCACGACAGCCGCTACTTCATCGTCGCCCTGCAACGCAGCGACCGGGTCGGCGTGGTCGACATGCAGGCGGAGGGGGGTCCCGAGATCCTCGAGGTCATCGACATCGGCGACCGTCCCCGCGACGTGTACGTCACGCCCGACGACGGCAAGGCCTTCATCAGCCACCAGGGCGAGAACTACGTCACCGTCCTCGACATCGGCTCCTGGGAGGTCCGCCAGATCCAGCGCAGCGACGCCGACTACAGCAGCGCCGGCGGTGGCGGTGGGGGCATGTCGGAGGACGGCACGCTGTTCGCCGTCGCCAACACCCCCGAGCAGCAGGTCGTGGTCATCGACACCGAGACCGAACAGGTCGTGCACCGAGTCGACGGCGTCCCCGCGCCGGTCAACGTCGAGTTCCTCGGCAACACCCACATGATCGGCATCGGCAACCGTGCGGACGGCTCGGCCACGTTCATCGACGCCGACAGCGGCGAACTGCTCGCCACGGTCGAGACCGGCGGCGGCGCGAACATCCCCTACATGGGTCCCGACGGCAACATCTGGGTCACCCACAACGGTGCCGGACACCTCAGCGTCATCGATCCCGAGACCTTCGAGGTGATCGACGAGGTCGCGGTCGGCGTCAACCCGCACTGGCTGCACTTCCTGCCCTCGGGAAGCCGCGCGCTGGCGACCAACTGGGGCGAGGACAAGATCTCGGTGATCGACACCGTCCGGCGCCGCCAGCTCACCACGGTCCAGACCGGACTCAACCCCAACGGCATCGTGGTCAAGACCGACGTCACCCCCGAGCAGGCGGCGGCCGCGCTCGGCAGCGAGCGCAGCCTGCAGGCCCGTCAGGACGTCCCGGCCGCCAGCGAGATGCTGCTGCCCGAACCGCGCGACGACCAGGAACAGCTGTTCCTCAACACCTGCGTGCAGTGCCACGACATGGGCCGGATCGTGCGCAACAACTCGTCGACCTACGAGGACTGGAACGCGATCGTGCTGCGCATGCGCGGCAACGGGGCGGTCATGACCGACGAGGAGATCGAGGAGATCACCGACTACCTCACCGAGGGCCGCCACCAGGAGATCGAGATCGCCACCCGCTACGCGGAGAACTACCGGGCCGCCGGCGAGGACGCCGACCCGCCACGGCTGCCGTGACCCCGGCGGTTCGACGCCGGCCGTGGGGGCGTGCGGCCCCACCGGCGCTCCACAGCGCCCGCAGGAAGGTCGACGCGTCTGGCAGGAAGCGCGCGCAATCGGTCCCGGGTGAGGCTGGCGGGAGACGGTCTGTGCAGCCATCGTCGCGGCAGCCCACGAGGAGTCCGCCGTGCCCGACCTGCCCCGTCCCGTCCTCGATCCTCCCGCCGAACCGGGCGAGCCGGCGCGGGCACACTTCGCCTCGCTGCTCGCGTTCGAGACCGACTGCTGGGACGTCCATGTCGCCCTGGGGCGTGATCGACCGGGCTTCGTGCTGCTCGACGTCCGCTCCGCGCAGGCGTACGCGGCGGGACACGTCCCCGGCGCGCTGCACCTCCCCCACGCCCGGATCACCGAGCGCACCCTGGCGGCGTTGCCACCGACCGACCTGTTCGTCGTCTACTGCGCAGGGCCACACTGCAACGGCGCGGACCGGGCGGCCCTGCGCCTGGCCCTCCTCGACCGGCCCGTGAAGAAGATGATCGGGGGCATCACGGGCTGGCTGGACGAGGGGTTCACGCTCGCGGCCGGCGCCAGCGCCCCACCGCTCTAGCCAGCGGGCGGACGGCCGACCGGGAGAGCGGCGACGCGCGGTACCGTGAGCGGGCGTCGCACCCCTTCGAGTCGAGAACCCCTTCCGTGCCTGACGTCTCCTTCGACGTCGCCGGGCTGTGGCAGTTCGTGTGGCCCGCCGTGGCCATCGCTCTGCTGCGCATCGGTGACGTGTCCCTCAACGTGTTCAAGGTCGTCTTCGTCGTCCAGCAGCGACGCGGGCTGGCCGCGCTGACGTCCGGTCTCGAGGCCGGCACCTGGCTCGCCGCGGCCGGCATCGTGTTCGCCGACGTCACCCCGGTCCGGGCGGCCGGGTTCGTGATCGGCGTCTCGACCGGGACGTTCATCGGCGTGCAGTTGAGCGAGCGGATGCGCCTGGGCATGGCGACGGTGCGGGTCTACGCGGACGCGACCCGCACGGACGCCGACGGGCTCCCCCTCGAAACGGGGCGACACATCGCGCGAGCCATCCACGCGGCCGGTCACGGCGCCACGGTGTTCCGTGGCACGGGGTACAAGGGCGACGTGGACATGGTGCTCTCGACCGTCCGCCGTCGCGACGCCGACCACGTGCTCGACATCGCCCGGTCCGTCGACGCGGGGGCGTTCGCCGCCATCGACAACTCGCTGCACCCGGCACCCGTGCCCGGCGCGTCGCCGGCCGGCCGGGTCTGAGCTCAGGCGACCGCCGACGAGCGCCACTCGAGTCGCAGGTCGAGCGGCAGGTGGGCGACCTCGTTCCAGCGTCCGAGCACGGCCCGCTCCCCGTCCCAGCTGAGCAGTTCGGTCACCGAGGCGTTGTACACCGAGCCGAGGGTGCCCGGTGCGAGCCCGAGCAGGGCGTGCGTGCCGTGCCAGATCGTGCCCCCGTGCGACACCGCGATCGTCACGCCGTCCTCGGGGGTGCTCGCGAGCAGTCCGCGCAGCACCGGTCCGATGCGGGCGAGGAACACCGCGTCGCTCTCGCCTCCGACCTCGGCGAGTGCCTCGCCACCGGCGGCGCGCCACCGTGTCCAGCGGTCGGGGTCGCGACGTTCCACCTCGGCGCGGGTCAATCCCTCCCAGTCGCCGAAGCTGCGCTCGCGCAGGCCCGGGTCGGACACGGGCTCGGCGGCCAACGCATCGAGCAGGGGCTGCGCGGTCTGCTGGCAGCGCAACAGGTCCGAGACGACGACCCGGGCGCGGGGGTGGGCCTCGCTGAGTGCCTCGCCGACCAGCGCCGCCTGGGCCAGCCCACGTTCGGACAGCCCGGCGCACTGCTGGCCCTGGATGCGGCCGGCCGCGTTCCAGACCGATTCGCCGTGGCGAACCAGCAGCAGGCGCCTCACGCGTCGCGCTCGAGGTGGCTGCCCGCGGCGATCCGTGCCGGCGCGCCACCCAGCCGCTCGCCCGTCCGCGGGTCGCGGCGCGGCACGTCCGCCCACAGCTTGTCGAGGGCGTAGAACTCGCGCTCCTCGGTCGAGAACAGGTGGCAGACCAGGTCGCCGTAGTCGAGCACGACCCAGCCCCCCTCGGCCGTGCCCTCGCGGCGCAGCGGCTTGCGGTCGTGGTCGCGCTTGAGGCGTTCCTCGACGGCGTCGGTCACCGCCTTGAGTTGCCGGTCGCTGGCGGTGCTGACCAGCAGGAAGACGTCGACCAGCGCGAGCAGGTCGGCGACCTCGAGGATGGTCAGGTCGGTGGCCTTGATGTCGTCGGCCGCGTCGGCGGCGGTGACGGCGAGTTCGACGGCTTCGTCGGTTGCGGGCACGGGCAGGCTCTTGTCGTCGGGATCGAAGGCCCGGTCAGGGCCACACGAGGGAACCACAGCCGCCGGGCCCGTGCGCGCCCGTGAAGCCGTGGCTACGCAGGATCGCGGGCGTCGGCGCCGAGGACGACGGTCAGGTCGGCACCGTGGCCGGTCGCGGCGACCCGTTCGACCACGCCGGTACCGATCAGATCGCGCAGGTCGGCGGCCGCGGCGACGACGTCGGGTGTGTCGCGGTGCACCAGGATCCGGGTCTCGGCCGCCGGTGCGGCGTCGGCGGCGACCTCGAAGCCGTGGATGCCGACCATCCGCGCGAGGCGCGCCACCTCGGCGGTCATGTCCTCGTCGCCGCTGCCGTTGGCGATCCACACGAGCAGGTCACCGGCCCGGTCCGCGTCGGCGGACGCGATGCCGGCGAGGTCCGTGCGCACGCCGGGGGGTGGCGGGACGTCGAGTCGGCCGGTCCCGGCGCCGATCGCCACCACGATCGCGGCGACCCCGACCAGCCCGGCCAGCAGCGTCGTGCCGCGTGAGACCGGCCCACGCCGCCGGGCACGCTCGATGCGACGCCGTCGCCGGGCCGACGCGGCGGCGGCCCGCCGCACCCGCCGGGGTGCCTGGTCGCTGCTCACGATGTCGCCCCGTACAGCCGGTGTCGTCGTACGTACCAGTCGACCCGTTCGGGGACGAGGTAACGGGTGGCGCGCCCTTCGGCATACCGGTTGCGCAGATCGGTCGAGGAGACCTCGAGCCGTGGCACCTCGAGCGGTTCCAGGGCGGCGCGGAAGGCCGCGTCCGCCGGCAGTTCGTGGCCGGGGCGGGTGACGACGACGAACCGCGCCAGTTCCAGGGCGTCCGTCACCTGGTGCCACTCACCGAGCCGTGCGGCCGCGTCGCCGCCCAGCAGGAACACCCACTCGGTGTCGGCGTCCTCGGCGTGCAGATCCCGCAGCGTGTCGACGGTGAAGGTCGAACCCTCGCGCCGGGTCTCGCGCGCATCGACCGCCAGGTGGGCGTCCTCGGCGGTCGCGAGCGTGGCCATCTCGACGCGGTGGCGGGCCGAGGTGACCGTGCGCTTCATCCACGGGTCCCCCGCGACCAGCAGACGGACCTGGTCGAGACCCAGGTCGACGCGCGCCGACTCGGCAACCACGAGATGGCCGAGGTGAGGCGGGTCGAAGGTGCCGCCGAGCAGGCCGACGCGTCGTGGGGTGCTCATCCGGGCTGGAACCGGAACCGCATCTGCGAGCGGACGTGGTCGGGCAGGGCGGGCAGTTCCTCGCGTGGAACCGAGTAGGTGGCCAGGTCGAACAGGTCGGTGAACACGCGGTGCCGGCGGGCGGCTGCCTCGAGGTACTCGTGACCGGCCGTCCCGCCCGTGCCGATGCGGCCGCCGATGGTGCGATGGACCAGTTGGGCGTGGGCGGTGCGGAAGCGGTTGAACCCGATGTCGAGGTCGACCAGGGTGCGCAGCAGCCGGTGGGGCGTGTGGAAGGCCGGCTCGTCGCGGTAGAGCGAGATCAGCAGCGCGGCGAGGAACGCCTCGTGCGACAGACGCCGCTTGCCCTGCGCACGCAACTCCTCCCACGCCTCGCGGTCGAACAGGGTCGCGAAGGTCTCGACGGTGGTCTCGAACGCGTCCAGTTGCTGCTGGCGGCTGATCTCGTCGAGGCTGGCGTTGGTCGCGATCAGTCGGCGGTCGCGATCGATCATGGCGGTCACGGCCCCGCGGTAGGCGGCCCAGAAGTCGTAGTCGCCGAACTTGAGGAACGGCGTGCGGGCGAGCCAGGCGTCGAGCGCGCCGAGCAGGGTCGGTTCGTGTTCGGACGCCTCGACCCGTTCGGCATGTTCACGCGACAGCCTGGAGGTGTAGTGCGACCCCTGGATCTTCATGCGCTTGGACGGGTCGAGCCCCAGGCGGTTCTCGAGGATGCGGAACTGCATCGACTGGAAGCCGCTGGCCGGGATCAGCAGGTCGCGGAAGTCGAGGAAGTCGAGCGGGGTCATCGTCTCGAGGACGGCGAACTGCTGCACGAGCAGCGGCTGGATCTCCTTGATGCGCTCGAGGCGGTGCAGCACCTGGCCCATCTCGCGTTCCTCGACGGGCGCGGCACCGAGCGTGTCGACCACCGCGTCGAGTTCCCACAGGATCTGCTTGAACCACAGCTCGAAGGCCTGGTGGGTGACGATGAACAGCATCTCGTCGTGGGCGGGCGCGCCCCCGTCCTCGACCGAGGCGAGCCGCTGCGCGCCCAGCAGGTCGTCGAGGCCGAGGTAGTCCCAGTAGTAGCGCACGGGCCTGACGCCTTCGTCGCGGTCCAACCTGTCCCGCGACGGACGCTACCGCGTCGCGACCACCAATCTCGGCCGCCCGCACGCATTCGTGTGGGTCACCCCGGCCTCGCAATCGATTTCCCCCGCACGAGTGCGGTCTCAACCGCAGACGGCGCGCAGGTCGTCGGGTGAGAGCCGCATCACGGCGATGGTCGACCGGCCTTCGAGGTGTGCCTTCGTGAGCCGGTGGAAGCCGTCGAGGACCGTCGTCCTCTGCGACTTGACCGCCACGTGGATCGGGTAGGTCAGGTCGGCGGCGAGAATCCGCGCCATGTGGTGCGGGTACAGCGCCGGACGGGCGAGCACCTCCAGGGGGCGCACCTGGAACCTGACACCGTCGCGTTGCCACAGTGGCAGGTCCAACAGCCACAGCAGATCGGCCACCGCGAGGTGCTGGACCCGCAGGTCGAGGCGGTGGAGCCGCTCGAGCTTCCACGGGACGGTCACCAGCGCGTCGTGCAACTCGGGCGGCATCGTCGCCAGCAACTCGTCGTAGGACACATCCGGCGCGCTGCGATCGGAACTCATGTGCAAGTCCCCGAGTGACTCCGTGGCGTCGCACCGTAGCGACCGACAACGTCCGGTTCCGCGCCAATCGTGCGGGTTCCCCCGGCCGTAACCACGGGCCAACCCGCACCAATGGCATCGTCGGGGTCAGTCGCGGGTGACGAGGGCGGTGACGCCGATCGCGCCGACGACCACCACGCCGGCAACCGCGACCCACAGCCACGGCGGCACGCCGGCGCCACCGTCGGACTCGGCGGCGGCCGGCTCGGCGGTGATCGCGCCGGCGGCGACGGTCAGCAGCTGTCCCTCGGCGGGCGTGTCGAGTTGCGCGACCAGGCCGTCCACCTCGCCGTCGGGCACCAGCGTGATCGGTTCGCACGCCATGACGTCGGTCGGTTCGTGGCGGATGGGTACGAAGTAGGTCGCGCCGGGCTCGAACGAATAGCCGAGCATCCAGCCCGGGTCGGGCATCTCGACACGGGCCTGGTCGGCCGCCACCTCGCCGTAGGTTCCGAGCACGTCCATGCGCACGATCGTGCTGCCGTACGTGGCGCTCCCCTCACGCTCGTCGGTGTCGATGTCGGTCACGGTCGCGAGCACCGCGCCGCGGTAGTGCTCGGCGAATCCGCCCCCGATCGCCAGCCGCTCCTCCCCCGCGAGGATCGCCGCAGGCGACGCATCCTCGTGCATCACACACGAGGTGGCCAGCGCCGGCGACCCGAGGGCGCCGACCAGCAGACCTGCCGCGACCACCGACCACGAGATACCCCGCACACTCCGACCGAACCTGCGCACCGCTGACACCTCCTGGTGAGCCCCGCACCGTTGAGACGTCCGCAGCGGCCGACCGGTTCCCTCGCTAGGCGATGCGCTCGACGAAGGACGCGAGCTGGCGGAGGTTTCGGACCTCGACCATGTCCTCGACGAACCGCGCGTACGACGACGAGATCGAGTCGCCGGTGTCCCAGAACTGGATCGGTTCGGGGTTGAGCCAGTAGACGCGCCGGGCCAGGCGCGACAGGTCCTTGAGCACCCACGCGTTGGCCTGCCGGTAGTTGTTGCGGGCGTCACCGAGGATCAGCACGGTCGAGCGCGGGGTGAGATCGCGGGCGTACTCGGCGTGGAAGCGCTCCAGCGAGTGGCCGTAGTCGGAGTGGCCGTCGAGCCAGACCAGTTCGGCCTCGGACATCATCCGCTTCATCGCGTCGGCGGCGTCGCCCTGCTCGAACAGCGCGGTGACCTCGTCGAGCGTGTCGATGAACGCGAACGAGCGCACCTTGCTGAACTGCTCCTGCAGCGCGTGGACCAGCATCAGCGTGAACCGCGCGAACGACGCGACCGAACCGGACACGTCGCAGATCACGAACAGCTCGGGCTTGTGCGGCCGGCGCGGCTTGAAGCTCGGATCGAACGGAATGCCGCCCGTCGACAGCGACTGGCGCACCGTCTTGCGCACGTCGAGGCGGCCGTCCTTGCCGTGGCGCCGCTTCACCGACACGCGGGTGGCGAGCTTGCGGGCCAGCGGCCGGATCTGGGCCCGCAGGGCCGCCTGGTCCTCGACCGAGAGGTGGAAGAAGTCCAGGTCCTCGACCGGCGGACGGGTCATGCGGTCGGCGACCTGGTCGAGCCCGCGTTGGGCGGCGGCGCGACGACGGATCTCGGCCTCGACCTCCTGCTGGAAGGTGCGCAGGCGGGCCTCGAACTCGTCGCGGTGCAGCCGTTCCTGCAACGGCGTGAGCCGGTCCTCGTCGTCGACCGCGCGCCCGAGCATGTCGCGCAGCAACTGCTGCAGGTCGACGGCGCGGAACACCTTGTACTGGAAGTAGGACACGCCGCCGTCGCGGCCCTCGACGCGACCGAACTGGTCGACGGCCAGCCGGGCCATCTGGCGGATCGTCTCGTCGCCGCCCTCCATCAGCCGTTCGAGCAGGTCGTCGAGGTAGTCCTGCGGGTCGAGCTCGTCCTCGGGCTGGTCGGTGACCGCCGGCGTGTCGTCCGCGGGTGTCTGCCGGGCCGGGAAGTACAGCTCGAACAGGTCGTCGAAGGCGCGCCGGTGGGTCTGCGAGGTGACCGTGACGGCGGCCAGCGCCTCGCGCAACTGGTTGCGCTCGAGCAGGTCGAGGTGGGGCAGGGTCCGTACGGCGTCGATCGCCTCGGACTGGGTGGCGCCCACCCCGGCGCGACGCAGGGCCTGGATGAAGTCGAGGATGCGCTGCAGGAAGCCGTTGACCGGGGGCGGTCCCTCGGCCATCACCTGCGCGACACGCTCGTCCACACCGCCTCCTCGCTCATCGCACAGGCTACGACGCCCGGAACGAAACCCCCACTGCCCCGTCGCCACTGACGATCAGCAGGACGGTCACGTCGCCGACCGCGACGACGTCGACGATCTGCGCCGCCACGGCCGGGTCGAACCCGAAGGCCGCCACCTCGTCGGCGCTGAGGTGGACGGCACCGGACCCGGCCACCGCGAGCGTTCCGCCGGGCAGTTCGGCGATCCCACCGCGGACGGGTGGCTGTTCGGTGTCCGCAACGGGCGAACTGGCTGCACCGATCGGCGAGCCGTCACCGACGGCGAGGCGCACGACCTCGAGGCCGGCGCCGCCCATGCCCACCACCGTGACCGCGTCGCCACCGATGCTCGCCGCCAGCGGTGCCACCGGGTCGGCGTCCGAGATCCACCGGATCGCGCCGTCGGCGGTGTCGACCGCCACCAGGTGCGCGGCGTCGCGGGCGTCGTCTCGGGCGTCGTCGTCGGCGTCGTCGCGAGCGAGGCCGAGCAGGGCGGTGTCGCCGTCGACCGCCAGCACCTCGACCCAGACCGGTCCGTCGCCGGGCGGTGCGATCTCGTCGAACGCGGCGACCGGCGTCGTCCAGCGTTCCTCGCCGGTGGCGCGGTCGAAGCCGCTGAGCACGGGGGCCTCGTCGTCGGCGACGAAGCGGCGGCCGACGACGACGGTGTCGGCGTCCATGGCGGCGTCGAGGCGTTCACCGCTGACGCCGGGCGGGATCTGCGGGGTCTGCAGCGGCGTGGCCCAGATCTCGCCGCGTTCGGCGTCGCGCAGTTCGACCTCGGGGGTCTCGCCGTCCTCCTCGACCCGGAACAGCAGCAGCTCACCGGCACCGGCACCGAGCAGGAACGCGAACGGCGTGCCCACCGTCGCGGTGTCGAGACAGTCACCGCCCTCGAGCGCCCGGTCGAGGGCCACGAGCGCGTCGGTCTGCCCCGTCCCGGGGTTGGTGAGCGCCAGCGAGTACAGCGTGTCGCCGTCGCCGACGACCGCGCCGTCGCCGACCGAGGTGGTGGCACGCACCGCGCCGCTGCCGGGCTCGAACAGCGTCGTCGTCGTGCCCGTCGCGGCGACGAGGCCGTCGGTCGCGGGCACCAACCGCTCCGCGCCGGTGACGTCGACCGCCGCGACGACCTCGCCGACCCGCTGCCCGAGATCCGTCCCGGTGAGGAACTCGACCAGCACGCTGCGCTCGTCGTCGAACAGGTCGGGCAACGCCTCGTCGATGACCGACTCGACGTCGGCACCACCGGCCCGGGGCAGGACCGGGTCGGGCACGATCCGGCCGCAGGCGGAGCGTGTGAACAGCGCAGCCGACACGACGCCGACCAGGATCAGCGCGACCATCGCGATGGCGCCGACGACCAGCACGCGGCGGTCGGCCGACAACGGGTCGTCGGTGCGTCCGTGGACAGGGTCGAGGTCGGGCGGGACCTTGGAGTCGCCGCTCATCCTCGAGTTCCGAGACCGGCTCCGGTGCATCGGAACCCCAGCACAGCACCTCCGCCGCCGCTCATCGTCAGTTCATCTCGGGACGCGGCGGCAGCTTGAGGTGGCTGACGGCCTTCTCGACGTCCTGCTGGTACTTGAGCAGCACGTTCATGGTGCTGCGCGCGACCGCCTCGTCGACGGTGTCGAACCCGAGCTCGAGCAGCGTGCGTGCCCAGTCCAGCGTCTCGGAGATCGACGGCGGCTTCTTCAACTCGAGCTGGCGCAGGCTGCGCACGATCCGGACGAGTTGGTCGGCGAGGTGCTCGGGGGCCTCGGGGACGCGCGAGAGCACGATCTCCTTCTCGCGCTCGACCGAGGGATAGTCGAGGTGGAGGTACAGGCAGCGCCGCTTGAGCGCCTCGGACAGCTCGCGGGTGTTGTTCGAGGTCAGCACGACGAACGGGTGCCGCGTGCCCTTCACGGTGCCGAGTTCGGGGATGGTGACCTGGAAGTCCGACAGGATCTCGAGCAGCAGCGCCTCGAACTCGAAGTCGACCTTGTCGACCTCGTCGATGAGCAGCACCACGTCACCGGGGTGGCGCAGCGCCCGCAGCAGCGGCCGTTCGAGCAGGTAGTCCTCGCCGAACAGGTCGTCCTCGACGGCGTCCCACGACTCGCCCGCCGCCGCGTCGCCGCCGCGGGCGTGGGTGATGCGCAACAGTTGCTTCTTGTAGTTCCACTCGTACAGGGCCTTGGCCTCGTCGAGCCCCTCGTAGCACTGCAGGCGGATCAACTCGGCCCCGCGCGCCTCGGCGACCGCCTTGGCCAGTTCGGTCTTGCCGACGCCGGCCGGCCCCTCGACCAGGATCGGCTTGCGCAGCCGCTCGGCGAGGTAGGTGACGGTCTCGATCGACTCGTCGGGGAGGTAGCCGACGGCCGAGAGCCGTTCGCGGACGTCGACGACACCGGCGAACTCGGCGGAGGTGCTGGACACGGGCGGGCCTGACGGGAGTCGGGAGACGCCCGGCAGGCTACGGCAGGGCACCGGAAACCGACCAACCGGGGGAAGTCCGGGGGTGCTGGGGGGCAACGAGAGAGCGGAGCGAGCGAGACAGGGGACCCAGCAGTCAATCGTGCACGTGGTCGAGGATCAGGGGCAGCAGGACGGCGTCGACGTACCGGTCGGGCAGGTCGTGACCCATCCCCTCGATCGGCTCGAACCTCGCCCCGGCGATCGCGCGCGCCGTCGCCTTGCCGCCGGAGACGTCGATGAGCGGATCACGGTCGCCGTGCAGCACGAGCGTGGGGGCGCTGATCTCGGACAGGCGGGTGGTGCGGTCGCCGTCGGCCCGGACCGCGAGCAGTTGCCGCGCCGTGCCCTGCGGATGCACGCCACGTTCCCAGGCCGCTTCCGCGCGGGCGCGGGCGACGTCGAGGTCGACGTGGCCGGGCGAGCCGATCGCCTCGACCCGGGCGAGCTCGTACTCGAGGAACGCGTCGAAGTCGTCGACCGGAGGCATGGTCGTCAACACCCACTTGGCGGACTCGTGGACCCGGCCGACGTCGCGGGCGCCGGTGGTCGACATCAGCGACACGAGGCTCGTGACCCGCTCGGGAAAGGCCATGGCGAGGTGCTGCGCGATCATGCCGCCCATGCTGCGGCCGACGACGTGGGCCTCGGTGATGTCGAGCGCGTGCAGGACGGCGGCGACGTCGGCGGCCATGTCCTCGAGGCCGTACGGGGGCAGCGGCCAGCCGTCCGTGCCGCGCGGCAGGTCCTGGACCAGCCCGGGAACCACCGTCGAACGCCCGATGTCGCGGTTGTCGAGCGTCACCGTGCGGTACCCGTCATCGTGCAGCCCGGCGAGCAGCCGGACCGGCCACTCGGTGCGCTGCATCCCGAGCCCCTCGATCAGCACGATCGTGCCGACCGGCGCGTCTGGCCCGTCGACGGCGACGTCGAGTGCCACCGCTTCGCCGAGGCAGGTGCCGGTCTCGATCCGCTGGCCGTGGGACGGCCCGGCGACGTGCCACGCGTCGGCCGTCACGACCCCGCTGCCTCGTCGGCACGATCGGGAGGCCCCGGCCCGGGTCCCCCGTCTCGCTCACTTCGTTCGCTCGTTGCCCCCCGGCCCACCAGCGCGTCGAGCACCAGTTCCGCCGTGACCAGGTTGGTGGCGAGCGGCACACCGTGGATGTCGCACAGCTTGAGCAGGGCTTGGATGTCGGGCTCGTGCGGGTGCGCGGTCATCGGATCACGCAGGAACAGCACCCCGAGGACACCACCCTCGACCAGCCGCGCACCGATCTGCACGTCGCCGCCGACCGGTCCCGACTCGACCCGCTCGACGTCGAGCCCGGTCGCCTCGGCGATACGGCCCCCGGTCGTGCCGGTCGCGAGCAGTCGGAAGCGCGCGAGGTCGGCGCGCCGCCGCTGCGCGAACTCGACGAGGTCGTCCTTGCGGGCGTCGTGGGCGATCAGCGCCAGTGCCGCGTCCGAAGTCGGCGTCCGCACGGTGACCTCCTGCCAGGCGGGCGGCCGCAACCTACCCGGAGCCGCGACTACCGTGAGGGTCGACGCCGACGAGAAAGGCCCAAGCGTGCGCGCGGTCAGGTTCCACGAGACCGGAGGCCCCGAGGTACTGCGGATCGACGAGGTCGACGACCCGACGCCGGGCCCGGGCGAGATCCTCGTCGAGGTGGCCGCGGCGGGGGTCAACTTCATCGACACCTACCAGCGTGGCGGGATCTACCCGATGTCGCTGCCCAGCGGGCTCGGGCTGGAGGGCGCCGGCGTGGTCCGGGCCGTCGGCGAGGGCGTCACGCACCGGCGCGAGGGCGACCGTGTCGCCTGGAGCGACCAACTCGGCTCGTACGCCGGGCTGGTCACGCTCGCCGCCGACCGCACCGTCGTCGTGCCCGACGGCGTCGACCTCGACATCGCCGCGGCCCTGATGCTGCAGGGCATGACCGCCCACTACCTGAGCAGCTCGACCTACAAGCTCGGCAGCGACGACACCATCCTGCTCTACGCCGCTGCCGGCGGGGTGGGACGGCTGCTGCTGCAGCTCGCCAAGCGTCGCGGCGCGCGCGTGCTTGCCTGCACGTCGACACCCGAGAAGGCCGAAGAGGTCCGCCGGCTCGGTGCCGACGAGATCGTCTTCTACCGCGACGTCGACGTGGCACGGACCGTGCGCGAGTTGACCGACGGGCAGGGGGTCGACGTCGTGTACGACTCGGTCGGGGTCGACACCTTCGAGTCGTCGCTCGACTGCCTGCGTCCGCGCGGCATGCTGGTGTTGTTCGGCGCATCGTCGGGTCCGGTCCCTCCGTTCGATCCGCAGGTCCTCAACCGCAAGGGATCGCTGTTCCTGACCCGGCCGACCCTCGGCCACTACGTCGCGACCCGCGACGAGCTCGAGTGGCGCGCCCACGCGCTGTTCGAACTGGTCGGGCAGGGCCAGCTCGAGGTCCACGTCCACGGCCGGTACCCGCTGGACGAGGTCCAGCGCGCCCACACCGACCTCGAGTCGGGCGAGACGGCCGGCAAGCTGCTGCTGCAACCATGAGCGGCGGCGGGCGTGCTGCCGTTGGGTCTTCCAGGCACGGGAGCCGGTCTCGGAACTCGAACGTGACTCGCCGCGCGTGATGGACGAGGCGGCGACCACGCTCGATCCCGACCCGGACGACGAGCCGACCGACCGCGAACGGCTGGCCGGCCTTCTCGAACGGCGGCTCGACCTGCCCATGGCGGTGCTGGCCGTCGTCTGGGCCGCGCTGGTCGCCTACGAACTGATCGCGCCGGAGGGCGTCCGCTCCGAGCTGACCCTGGCCGGCAACGTCATCTGGGGCATCTTCGCGCTCGAGTTCGTGGCCAAGATGGTGGTGTCGGGACATCCCCTGCGGTTCCTGCGCCGCCGGTGGCCGTCGCTGCTGTTCCTGGTGCTGCCCGTACTGCGCATCCTGCGGATCACGCGGGCGCTGCGCCTGGTGCGGGTGCTGCCGGCGGCCCGGGTGCTGGGATCGTCCTATCGGGCGGTCGGGACGGCCCGCGGGCTGCTGACCGGGCGTCTGCAGTTCCTGGGCGTCATGACCGCAATCGTCGCCCTGGGCGGTGGGCAGTTGCTGTACGTGCTCGAGAAGGGCCGCGAGGGCGCGCTGACCTCGCTCGGCGACGCACTGTTCTGGGCGGCCAACCTGGCCATCTCGTCGAGCCTGGTCTACGAACCCGTCACCCTGGCGGGGCGACTGCTGGCGCTGCTGCTGTCGGTGTACGCGCTGGTCGTGTTCGCCTCGCTGGCCGGCACCCTCGGCGCGTTCTTCGTCGAGTACCGCCAGGAGCGCGCCGCCGTGGAGGCGGGCGAAGGAGAGCCGTCACCGTGACCGAACCACGTACCCCGGCCATCGAGGCCGCCGAGGCGCTCGGCCTGGACCACGAGGTCCGCGTGATCGAGCGGGCCCGCAGCGTCGAGGAGGCGGCCGAACGCATCGGCATCCCGGTCGACCTGCTGTGCAAGACCCTGGTCGTCCGCCGCGCCGAGGGCCAGTACCTGCTGGTGCTGGTCCCCGGGTCGAGACAGCTCGACTGGGCGAAGCTGCGCGCCCACCTCGGCGTCTCGCGGCTGTCGTTGCCGGACGCCGGGGAAGCCCGCGACGCCACCGGCTACGAGCGGGGCACGATCACGCCGCTCGGTACCGACCGGCCGCTGCCCGTCGTGGTCGACGCCCAGGCCGCCGCCGCCGACCGGATCGCCATCGGCGGTGGGGCGCACGGCGTGTCGCTGCTGGTCGTGCCCGCCGACCTGATCGCGGCCGTCGGCGCCGAGGTCGTCGACGTCACCAAGGCCTGACCACACCCACCTCGACCCATCCCAAGGAGTGCCCGTGCGTGCCATCCGCATCACTGAATTCGGCGGACCCGAGGTCCTGCAGGTCGTCGACGACGAGCCCGAACCGAGCGCGTTCCCCGGCGGTGTCGTCATCGACGTGGCCCATGCCGGGCTGAACTACGCCGACACCCACCAGGCCGAGAACACCTATCTCGCGCCGGCCAGCGTGCCGATGGTCCCCGGCGCCGAGGCGGTCGGCACGACCGCCGACGGGCGGCGGGTCGTCGCTCTGCTCGGCGGTGGTGGGTATGCGCAGAAGGCGGCAGCCGCCGAGGCGACCACCTTCGACGTGCCAGACGGGGTGGAGGACGGCCAGGCCCTGGCGCTGGTGCTGCAGGGCACGACCGCGTGGCACCTGCTGCGCACCTCGGCGCAACTGCGCGACGGCGAGTCGGTCGTGGTCCATGCGGCCGCGGGCGGGGTCGGCAGCCTCGCGGTGCAGTTGGCGAAGCGGTGGGGCGCCGGCCGGGTCATCGCGGTCGCGTCGTCGGAGGAGAAGCGTCGCGTCGCACTCGACCTCGGCGCCGACGTCGCCGTCGACGCCGGTGAACCGGACCTCAAGTCGGCGCTCGAGGAGGCCAACGGCGGCAAGGTCGACGTCGTGCTCGAGATGGTCGGTGGCACGACCACCGATCAGAGCCTGGCCGCGCTGGCGCCGTTCGGGCGGCTGGTCTTCTACGGCATGGCCTCGCGGCAGTCGCCGTCCCCGGTCGACCTGGGTGGCCTGATGAGCCGCTCCCGCGGCGTCATCGGATTCTGGCTGATGCACGCGATGCGCGACCCGCAGCGCCACCTCGCGGCGCCGATGGACGAACTGTTCGCCATGACCGCCGCCGGCGACCTGCGACCGGTGGTGGGCCGGACCTACGCGTTGGCCGACGCGGCGCAGGCACACCGCGATCTGCGCGAGCGCAGGTCCATGGGCAAGCTCCTGCTCGACCCCAACGCGTGAGGACCTGAGACGACTCTCAGGTTGGCCACACGGGAAGCTCAGGTCCGGGGGGCATGGTGATGCCACCCCCACCAAGGAGCCAACCCCGATGAAGCACCTCTCCCGTTGGAAGACGGTCACCGCGAGCACCGCCACCGCCGCCCTGGCGGCGGGCGCCTTCGGCGTGACGGCCGCGGTTGCCGGCCCGCAGGCCGACCCGGCTCCGATCGAGTTGAGCGCCGAGGACGGACTGGGCGAGCCCGTCCCGGACGCGACCGCCGACGACACCGGCACCGACACCAGCGGCTCGACCGACACCAGCGGTTCGACCGACACCAGCGGCTCGCCGGTCACGTCGGCCTCGACCGACTCGCCCGACGACGACGTCGTGCAGCCGGCCAGCGCCAACGCCAACGAGCGCGCGTTCGCCGCGGTGGCCGAGGCACGCGCCAACCAGGCGGCCCGCGCCGACGACACCGACACCTCGGTCAGCGCCGACGACACCACCGTCAGTGCGGCTTCTGCACCCAGCCCGGAGTCGACGGCCAGCCCCGTGACCGCTGACAGCCCGGCCTCGCCGGCCAGCCCCGCCTCGCCGGAGAGCACCGAGTCACCGGTGAGCGCCGACTCGCCCGAGAGCGTCGACTCGCCCGCGTCGATCGACAGCTGACCGACGCGAGCCGTCGGGAGCCCGCCCCGGCCCCGACGTACGGTGCCCGCCGACTTCTCGGCGGGCACCGCTCGTTCTGACCGACCGCAGCGCCTGCCGGTTCGGGATCAGGCGACCGCCGCGATCGCCTTTGCGACCCGCACCTCGGTCTCGGTACGCCAACCGGGGTCCTGCGCACGATGCGGACCGGTGGCGAGCGCGATCCAGGCTGCTGCCGTGCCCAACGCCAACGGCCGGTCTCCGACCACCGGGCGGTACGCCTCGGCGACCGCGGCCGCGTACGTGCCGGCCCGCTCGGCGACGTCCGGCCAGACGTGGCCGATGACCTCCAGGTGGGCGACGAGGTTTCCCGCGTCGCCGGCGAGGTGGCCGGGACCGGAGCCGTCGACGTCGAGGACGCCGGTGACCCGGCCGCCGGTCAGCAGCAGCTGGCCGTCGTGCAGGTCGCCGTGGACGGGGACCAACGGGGCCTCCAGCGCCGCCACGTCGGCGGCGATCCGTCGCAGATCCGCCGCCGCTGCAGGGACGACGTCGGTCAGGAAGTCGAGGTGGCGAGTCGGGTCGGCGAACGCGACAGGATCGCGCTTGCTGGTCAGCCCGCTGGCGGCGAACCGCTGTGACAGCTCGACCAACGCGACGGGTTCGGGCAGCTGCGCGTCGGTCAGCAGGGCTTCCCGCAGCGTCGCGCCCGCCAGCGCCTCGAGGGCGACGATGCCCTGCCCGGTCGCCACGCCGATGACCCTGGGCACGGGGACGGTCGTGATCAACTGGCGGTGCATGCCCGCGAGTTCCTCGGCCCGTCGGCCGGCCAGCACCTTGAGGTAGAGCACCCGTCCGGATGCCGCGACCGGATCCGGCGACGACGCGTCGGTCACGGTCACCTCGACGACGGCACGTCGGGTGGGCCGGTAGGCGCGCGTGCGTAGGCCGACCGTCCCCGGCGGACCGCCCAGCGCATCGAGCAACTCGCGGACACGGCCGTAGTGGACGGCCGACGGCAGACCGGGCAGGAACGGATCGTTCGGGAAGCGCCACACGGCGATGCGGTCGTCGCCCTGCTGAAGCACGAGCGCCCCCTCGGGGACCGGCTTCGCGTCGACGTGCGCGACGAGCAGCACCTCCTGGGCCTGCCCGTCGGTCACGAGCGTGGCGGCGTACACGTGCGTGATCGACCGTCCCGCGCGGTGATGGACGCTGCGCAGCGTGGCAGCCCTCAGCGTCGCCCCGGCCTGCCGGGCGGCCTCGCGCAGCACGTCGTGCGCACCCGGACCCTCGAGGTGACGAGCGGCCGCCAGGGGGTCGGCGGTCGGCGACGTCGGCACGGTGGACTCCTGGGGACGACAGGTGGGCAGCGTGACAGGATCGGCCCGGCGGGTGAACCTTCGATGAGGGCCGGATGAGAAGGTTCTCAGGTACGGGCCAGGTCCGGCGCGCATACTGCACACTCGCCACATGAACATCCTGATCGTCGAGGACGAGGCGCGCATCGCCGCGTTCCTCGAGCGCGGTCTGAAGGCCGAAGGCTTCGGCGTCCAGGTCGCGCCCGACGGCGAGACCGGGTACGCGCTGGCCTGCAGCGACGACGTGGACCTCGTCGTGCTCGACCTGATGCTGCCCGGGATGTCCGGCGAAGAGGTGCTGACCAACCTGCGCCGCCGCCGATCCGACGTCCCGGTCATCATCCTGACGGCCCGCGACGCCGTCGAGGATCGGGTGGCGGGGCTCAACAACGGCGCGGACGACTACGTCACCAAGCCGTTCAGCTTCGTCGAACTGCTGGCGCGGATCCACGCACGGCTGCGTGCCCGCGACCAGGTCAATGCGACCGAACTCGTCGTCGGTGGCGTGACCCTCGACCTGCGCAGCCGCACGGCGCGCGTCGCCGGACGCGAGGTGACCCTGACCGCCCGCGAGTTCGCCCTGCTCGAGACGTTCATGCGCCACCCCAACCAGGTGCTCTCGCAGGTGCAGTTGATGGACCGGGTGTGGGGCTACGACTTCGACCCCGGCTCCAACGTCGTGGAGGTCTACGTCGGCTATCTGCGCCGCAAGCTGCACAAGGAGTTGATCGAGACCGTCCGCGGTGCGGGATACCGGCTGCGGGCCGAGGCCGCCGCCCCGGCGACGGGCCCCGCGGCATGAGCAGCATCCTGCGGTCGCTGCGCTCGCTCCGGGTCCGTGTCCCCGCGACGGCCATGATCGTGTTCGCCGTCAGCCTCGGTGTGGCGGCGGCGTTGGCGTACGAACTGGCGCTGCAGGACGGCCGCCGCGACATCGACGTCGTCATCGCCCGCGAGCAGGAACGCTTCGCGCTCTCGATCTCGGAACTGCTCACCGAGACCGCCCCCGACGCCCCCGACGACGCCGAAGCGCTTCGCGATGCCGTCACCCGCTACCTGCAACTGAACCCGTCGACGCCGTCGTACTGGACGATCGTCACCTTCGACGACGGTCGGCGGATGGCGGCGGCCAACGGGCCGCCCGAACTCGAACCGCTGTACCGCGCCGACACCCTGCCGGCGGGCACGCTCAACGTGCGCGAGACGATCACGACCGACGCCGGCGAGGTCCGCACGTCGACGGTCCCGGTCCTGCTCGACGGCGAGCAGTCCGCGACCCTGCAGATCGTCGCGCCCATGGAGCCGGTCCGGACCGAGGCCCGCGAGGCGGCCCTGCTGCTGGCGGCGGCCGCCGGACTGTCACTGCTGCTGGGTGCCATCCTGCTCGCCGCGACCCTGTGGCGGGCGCTCGCCCCGCTGGGTTCGCTCGCGACCGCGGCGCGCCTGACCAATCTGCGCTCCCTCGACGCCCGTGTCGTCGAGCCGACGACCGGCGACGAGGTCGGCGTGCTCGCCCGCGAGTTCAACACGATGCTCGCCCGGCTCGAGGCCGCCAGCGCGCAGCAGCGCGAGTTCATGGCCAGCGTCGGCCACGAACTGCGCACGCCGATCACCATCGCGCGCGGACACCTCGAGGTCCTGCAGAACACCCACCAGAGCGACCCGCGGCTCGCCGCCGAGACCGCCGCGATCCTGCAGGACGAGTTGCGCCGGATGGGTCGCCTGGTCGACGACCTGATGGCGATCGCGCGGTCGGGCATGGCGGACTTCGCCCGTCCACGCGACATCGAACTGGTGCAGTGGTTCGAAGAACTCGAACTGCGGCTGTCGGGCACCGAGGGTGGCCGGCGCGTGCGCATCCAGCCGCCGCCGCCCGTCACCCTGCACGCCGACCCCGACCGACTCGCCCAGGCCGTGCTCAACCTCGTGACCAACGCGCAGGTGCACACGCCCGACGGCACCACCGTCGACGTCCGGGCCACGCTCGAGCCGCACCGGGTGGTGATCACCGTGCACGACGACGGTCCCGGCATCCCCGAGGAGATCCGCGACGAGGTCTTCGCGCCGTTCGTGCGCGCCGGCGACGCACCGACATCGACCGGGCTGGGCATGAGCGTGGTCAAGGCGGTCGTCGACGCGCACGGCGGCGAGGTGGTCGTGGACTCCGGGCCATCGGGCACCCGCATCGATCTGCACCTGCCGTGGGAGCCGACCCCGGACGAGCACGAACTGCTCGACCCGGCCACACGCGACCCGGTCGCCGAGACCGCTTCCAGCCAGCCCACCCTGCAAGCCCCCTAGAAGGAGTCGCTCATGGATCCCGCCCGCCGCTGGCAGGTCGCCTCGGTGGTGACCGCCGCCGCCAGCATCGGCGTCGGCGCGTTCGCCCTGCAGCGCCCCTCGTCCGCCGAGGTCGCGCCCATCGACCTCGACGTCATCGCCTCCCAGCCTGCCGGCACGGTCGACCTGCCGACCCTGCCGCTGTCGGCCGACGCCGTCATCGTGACGCCGGACCTGCTCGAGCGGATCCCGACCGCGCCGTCGCCGGGTTCGACCATCTCGCCCGTCGAGGTCGTGAGCGTGGCGTCCACCGCGTCGCCTGCCGAGCCCACGTCGTCGCCCAGCCAGCGGGCCACCTCCCCCGCGTCGGTGGCCACGCCGATGTCGACCGCCTCGCCCGACGAGCCGGCGTCGCCGGCCGCGACCACCCCCTCGCCCGACCCGACCGCTGACCGCGACGAGACCGAGAGCGCGGACGAACCGGCCAGCGTCGACACGCCGGCGAGCGCCGAGAGCGCCGACGACTGAAACCGGGCTGGCCCGTTCGGGCTACCCTCCCGGCCATGCGCCCCTGGGTCCTGCCGTCCGTCGCCGGCGCCACCGCGGTGGCGCTGGTCGCCACGAGCATCGGCCTGGTCGTGCAGTACCGGCGCGCCGACGCCGCCGAGGCACGCGTCGAGCAACTGGCCGCCGAGGTCGAGCAGTTGCAGGCCCGGGTCGAACAACTCGAGGGGGGCGCGGGCGGTGCGGCCGGCGAAGGGCTGGGCGGTCTGCTCGACGGGCTGCTCGGCGGCGACGGCGGCATCGGGGAACTGCTCGACGGGCTGCTCGGCGGCGGGATGGGCGACCTCGGCAGCCTGCTCGGCGGCGGCGAGATGCCAGGTGCGGCCTGCCTCGTCCCCGACGGCGGCGGTCTCGGGGCGCTTGGTGATCTCGGCGGCCTGCTCGGCGGCGCCGGGGACGGATCCGACGCGCTCCCCGACGACCCCGATGCGTTGGTCGAGGCGCTCGTCCCCCGGGTCGCCGAGGACCGCGAACTGGCATGGACGGACCCGGTCGAGGTCGACTTCCTGACCACACCCGAACTGCATGCACGGCTCGACGAACTCCTGGAAGAGGACGCCGATCCGGCGCTGGACGACGCCTACGAGCGGCTGCTGGTCGCGCTGGGTGCCATGCCGGCCGGCACGGATCTGCCCACCGTCCGTCGCCAACTGCTCGACGACCAGGTGGCGGGCTTCTACTCGCCCGACACCGGCGAGTTGGTCGTGCGCGTCCCCGACGACGGTGAGGTCGGCACGCTCGACACCATCACGCTGGCCCACGAACTGCAGCACGCGCTTGCGGACCAGGCCCTCGGCCTGCCCGACCTCGAGGCGCTCGAGGGCAGCGACCGCGTCCTGGCGGCCCAGGCGGTCGTCGAGGGCGACGCGACGCTGTTCATGAACCAGTGGGCGTTGCAGAACATCTCCGTCCAGGACCAACTCGCGGCCTCGACCGGCGAGGACGCCGCCCGCGCCCAGGCCGGCCTCGACGAGGTGCCGGTGTACCTGCAGCGCGAGTTGTTGTTCCCCTACACCGACGGCCTCGACTGGGTGTGCGACCAGTGGCAGGACGGCGGCTGGGACGCCGTGGACGCCGCCTACGCGTCACCGCCGACGACGACCGCCCAGGTGCTCTACGGCGACGCTGCCAACGCGCCCGCGGGACTCGACGCGCCCGCCGCGCCCGCCGGCTTCGAGGAACTGCTCACCGACGAGTTCGGTGCCGCCCCGCTGCTGTGGCTGTTCGAGGCCCCAGGCGGCGACGAGGCGGCCGCGCTGCCCGACCCGCGCGCCGCCGCATCCGCCTGGGCCGGCGGCGAGGTCACCATCTGGGGCGACGGCGACGACACCGCGATCGGCCTCGTGCTGGGCGACGCCGACGGCACCCTCTGCGACGACGTGGCGACCTGGTACCAGGCGGCCTGGCCCGACGCCGGGGCCGACACGGGCGGGAACCCCCGCACGTTCGACGGCGACGACCAGGCCGCTGCGCTCGCCTGCGACGGCACCACCGTCCGGCTCGGCATCGCCCCGACGGCCGACCTCGCCCGCGGCATCGCCACCGGCTGACCGGCGGGAGTTCCCGCCGTGCATGCAGCGACGCCGAGCGGTGGGGCGCTTGCCGGTCGCGCCCGAATGGCACACACTTCAGCCGGTCATCAGGCCGCGTCCTCACGCGCGTCCACCAACGGGGGATTCACATGCGTCGCCATCTGCTCACGCTCGCGCTCACCGTCGGCCTGGTCGCGACCGGCGCGGCACCGGCCACCGCCCAGTCCGCACGGGACGTGGAGCCAGGCGCGATCATCTATTCGCGCTGGCCCTCCGGGGGTGCAGCGGACGACTACCAGATCGTGGCGGTGACGCCGGACGCGAGCGACTTCCAGACGTTGCGCACGGGAAACCGGCATGGCGGTGTCCTCTCCCCCAACGGTCGCTGGGTGGCGGAACTGGAGTACGAGGGCGCCATCGAGACGTCGAACCTGGTGCGGGTCATGCGGACCGACGGTTCAGCCGCGCGCGAGTTCACCTTCGGCCGCTTCGAAGGGATGTGGGACCTCGCGTGGTCACCCGACGGCCGCTACGTCGCGGTGGGAACCGGGCCGGGAACGATCACCAGCGGCAGTTCCGAGGTCATCCGGATCATCGACCTGACCGACGGCTCCGTCGAGGTGGTCCCACTGCCCGACGAGGTCGAGGCGATCGACGCGATCGACTGGTCGCCGGACGGGACGCGCTTCGTCTTCGAGGACTGGGCCTACCGCGGCACTGACACCCCGATCAACTCGCTGCTGTGGACCATGGACGTCGACGGCGGCAACGCCCAGGTGATCGCGGGGTCCCGTGACCCCGGCGAGACCTGGTCCTTCGACTCGCCGACATGGTCGCCCGACGGCACGCAGATCGCCTACGCCTCGGGGGCCATCCGGATCATCGACGCCGACGGCAGCAACCTGCACACGGCGATCGATCTGGAGGGCATGAACGCCTACGCCCCCGCGTGGTCACCGGACGGCACACGACTGGCCTTCTCCGCCGACCCGGATGACGACGAGGACGCGGGCTGGTCCGTCTGGCACGCGAACGTCGACGGCAGCGACGTCCAGCGAGTGACCACGGTGCCCGACGGGGTGAATCACAGCGTCCAGGACTGGCGGGTCCTGTCGACCTCGACCGCGTCGGCGTGCCCGTCGGGTGGGGTGCCCGATGCCGGGTTCGACGACGTCGAGGGCGCGCACGCCGACGCGGTCGACTGCGCCGTCTGGCACGGACTCGCGTCGGGCCGCAGCGCCGACACCTACGCCCCGGCGATGCCGGTGCGCCGCGA
>DATHUR010000020.1:0-9510 GCA_035462025.1 Egicoccus sp.
CTCGACCGCGTCGAGCGCGGCCGGGTCGTAGGCGCGGCCCGCGTTGCTGCGGAACTTCTCGCGCAGCTCCGCCTCGCTCAGGGGATCGTCGGGACCGCCGCGGTTGACCAGCACCTCCTCGACGAGGTCGCGGCCGTCACGGGTGCGCACGCGCAGGACCGCCGGGAACTGGTAGGGGTAGATCTCGCCGCACCGGTCGTCGGGCTCGATACGGATGCGTGCCATCAGGGCGCGGCGCCGGGGGTCCTGGGCCAGCGCGTCGGTGAAGTCGTCGAGGCTCGCGCCCAGCCCGCCGCCGCCGAGCAGGCCGAGGGCCACGAGGTAGGGACCGCTGAACTGGGCCTGGTAGCCGGTCTCGGGCCGCTGTTTGAGTTCGAGCGGTTCACCGATGGTGCGCACGGTCGACGGCGCGACGCCCAGCACGGCCTCCTCGACGTCGTCGGGGTCGAGGCCCTGTGCACGCAGCCGCCGGGCGGCGTCGAGACCGGTGTGGGTGAAGTGGTTGGCCGGGTAGGGCTTGAAGAAGATGCCCGGGACCGCCCAGTCGTCGCCGAGACCGTCCACGACGGCGTCGGGGTCGAAGGTGCCGTGCAGGAAGGCCTCGAAGAACCCGAAGCGTCCCTCGAGCGCGGTCGGCGGTCCGGTGAACCCGGCATCGACGAGTTGGGCGGCGGTCACGCCGGCGTGGGCCGCCCAGCCGCAGTGCATCCGCTTGACGGTGCCACCGGTGCGGTTGGCCTCGATGATCCCGCTGGCCATGGACGCCGCGACGCCGATGGCGTCGACGATGCGGTCCTCGTCGAAGCCGGCCAGCAACCCGGCGGTCACCGCCGAGCCGATCGTGCCGCAGATCGAGGTGGCGTGCTGGCCGTGGGCGAAGAACACCGAGTCGTTGGTCGTGCGGTCGAAGCCGGCCATGCCGAGCCGGACCACGACCTCGATGCCGACCCCGATCGCGTCGAGGATCGTCGGGCCGGAGGCGCCGTGGTGCTCGGCTGCGGCGAGTCCGGCGGGGACCACGCTGGCCGAGGGGTGCAGGACCGAGGGCAGGTGGGTGTCGTCGTAGTCGAGCGAGTGAGCGAGCACGCCGTTGGCGAACGCGGCCCAGGCTGCGGGGACGGCGGCGTCGCGACCGACGACGTGGGCCTGTGCTGCGCCGCCCTGGGCGTCGACGAGGGCGAGCGCGGCGGCACTGGTGTCCAGCGACAGTGCGGCGGCCTGCAGGCCGACCACGTCGAGGATGCGTTGGCGGACCGAAGCGCGGACCGCCTCGGGCGCCCCGTCCCGGACGGTGGCGAGGGCGAAGGCGGCGAGTTGCTGCGACAGCGTCGGCTCGCTCACGCGCCGGACTCCGCGACGAGCGCCAACGGCCGCAGCGGCGACCCCGTCGCACCGACCAGCGGCAGCGGGACGCCGACGAAGGTGAACTCGTGGACGCGGTCGGCGGCGAGGTCCTCGAGGTTCATGGTCTCGATGATGTTGATCCCGGCCTCCACGAGCAGGACCCGGTGCGCGGGAAGGACCGAGTGACCCTTGCCGGCGGGCAGGTGCTCGAACGCGATCGAGTCGGCGCCGACGGCGACGGGATCGTGTGCGGCCAGCCAGCTGGCGCCGGCCGCGCCGACGCCGGGGACGCCGGTCTCCTTGCCGATGTAGGGCGTGCCCTCGTCCCACCGCGCGCCCCAGCCCGACCGGACCAGTAGGACGTCGCCGGGCTCGGGCCGGACCTGCTGGACCTCGAGGCAACGGTCGAGGTCGTCGGGGGTGATCTCGTACGCCGGCTCGCAGACGTCGCGACCCAGCGCGGCCGGGACGTCCAGCAGCAGCCCACGGGTGACCAGCGGCGCGACCTGGTCGATCCCGCCGACCGCGAAGCGGCCACCCACCTGGGCCTCGGCCGCGTCGACGCCGCCGTGCAGCTTGCCGTCCTGCGAGACGTGGGCGAGTGCGTCGATGTGGGTGCCGACGTGGGTGCCGAGCACGATGATGTCGCTGGCGGCCGAGGCGCCGTCCTCACGCACCATGTCGCCGTGGCGGCGCGGCAGCGAGTGCCAGTAGGCGGGGTGGTTGGGCGACTGTGGCATGCCGATCCGGTACGGCCGCGAGAGGTCGTAAGCACGGATACCGGACTGGACGGCCGCAAGCAGCGGGTCGGTCATCGAAGGGCTCCTGGACGTCAGGGGGCGGACGGGTCGGGATCGGAAGCCAGCGCGAGCAGGGCACTGGCCCGGGCGACGACGGCGGCGTCGACGAACTCGCCGTCGAGTGTGACGGCGCCCCGACCGGCGGCGGTGGCGTCGTCCAGGGCCGCGACGATCCGCCGGGCGCGGGCGATCGCGGCATCCGACGGGGTGAACACGTCGTGCACCGCGGCGAGCTGGCGGGGGTGGATCACGGACTTGCCGTGGAAGCCGAGCGACGCGGCGTGTCGGGCGGCCTCGCGCAGGCCGTCGACGTCGTCGAGGTCGGTGTGAACGCTGTCGACGGGCGGGCCGATGCCGGCCAGCCGGGAGCGCAACACCAGCGCCGAGCGCAGGTACAGCGTCGACCAGCGCGTCTCGTCGGCGATGCCGAGGTCGGCGAGCAGATCGGAGGTGCCGAACGCGAAGCGCGCGACCCGGTCGAGCGCGGCCACCTCGTCGAGGACGGCCATGCCACGCGCCGACTCGATCGTCGGATACAGCCACACGTGACCGGCCGGCAGGCCGCGCTCACGCTCGAGCGTGTCGATGCGCACGGCCACCTCGGCGACCGCGTCGGCGGCCTCGACCTTGGGCAGCCGGAGCGCGTCGAGGCCGGGGCGCACGACCGCGTCGAGGTCGCCGGCGTGGTAGCCGCCACCGTCGCGGTTGATCCGTACGTGGACGGCGCTCGGACCTCCGGCGTCGCCCCCGTGAGCCGCTGTCGCGATCTCGTCGAGCAGAGCCGCGACCTCGGCCCGCGCGGTGTCCTTGGCATCGGGCGCGACGGCGTCCTCGAGGTCGAGGATCACCGCGTCGGCACCGGCGCGCAGCGCCTTGCGCATCACATCGGGCCGGGAGCCAGGGGCGTAGAGGTAGCTGCGGTGCAGCGCCGGCGGGTCAGCGGACGACACCGGCGTCCCTGAGCTCGCGGATCCGGTCCGGGTCGTAGCCGGCCTCGGCGAGCACCTCGTCGGTGTCGGCGCCGTGGGCGCGGCCGGTGAAGCGGATGCCGCCGGGCGTCTCTGACAGGCGGAACAGCACGTTGTGCTGCAGCAGGTCGCCGAGGTCGGGGTCGTCGACCTCGATGAGCATCTGGCGGGCCCGCACCTGCTCGTCGGCGACGAGGTCGGCCGGGCTGTAGACCGGCGCGACCGCCGCGCCGGCTTCATCGAACGCGGCGGCGACCTCGGCGCGGGTGCGCCGGCCGATCCAGTCGCCGACGAAGCCGTCGAGCAGGTCGGCGTGCTCGGCGCGCTGCGCGCCGGTCGCGAACCACGGCTCGTCGATGACCTCGGGATGGCCGACCAGGCGCAGGACGCGTTGCGCGATCGCGTCAGCGCTGGTCGAGATCGCGACCCAGTGGCCGTCCGAGGTCCGATAGAGGTTGCGGGGGGCGTTGTTGGGCGAGCGGTTGCCGGTGCGCTGCTGGATCTCGCCGGTCTTGGCGTAGACGGTGGGCGCGGGGCCGACGGCGGTCATGATCGGCTCGAGCAGGCTCAGGTCGACGACCTGGCCGCTGCCACCCCGCGCGTCGCGGTGGTAGAGCGCCATCATGACGGCGCTGACGCCGGCCATCCCGGCGATCGAGTCGGCGAGGCCGAAGGCGGGCAGGGTGGGCGGCCCGTCGGGTTGTCCCGTCAGGTGGGCGAAACCGCTCATCGCTTCGACGAGCGTCCCGAACGCGGGACGGTCGCGATAGGGGCCGTCCTGGCCGAAGCCGGTCACCCGCACGATCACCAGCCGCGGGTTGGCCTCGTGGAGGCGGTCGGGGCCGAGGCCCCAGCGCTCGAGCGTTCCGGGACGGAAGTTCTCCACCAGCACGTCGGCATCGCGCGCCAGGTCGAGCAGGACCGCGGCGCCTTCCTGACGTCCGAGGTGGAGGCCGATCGTGCGCTTGTTGCGGCCGATCTCCTTCCACCACAGCCCGTGGCCGTCGACGGCCCGCCCGTGCCCGCGCATGCCGTCGGGGCGCTCGGGATGCTCGATCTTGATCACGTCGGCGCCGTAGTCGCCCAGGACCTGGCAGATCAGCGGCCCGGCCAGGATCGTCGAGCAGTCGAGCACGCGCAGGCCGGTCAGTGGACCGTTTCGAGCGTCGGTCACGGAGTCTCCCTGCCTGCGGTCGCACAGCCTCGCCGTCACTGTTCCGTTATACGGAACGCTATTCCGCTGTCACGATACCGTCAAGGGTTCCCTCCGGCACGCCGGTGTTTCGCCCACCGGAACACGGCGCGGTTACGCTGCGCCGTCCGCCACCACCCTGCCACCACTCGCCGGAGCCGATCGTGAGCGCCGCCCCCTCGCCCGGACGCATCAGCAGCGTCGAGCGGGCCGCCGACGTGCTGACCCTGTTCACACGGGTCGACCGCCCCGATCTCGGTGTCACCGAGATCGCCTCGGAGCTGGGGCTGTCCAAGGCGGTGGTGCACCGCATCCTCACCACGCTCGCGTCCAAGGGCCTGGTCGAGGCCGACGAGACCACGCGGCGGTACCGACTGGGGCCGGTCGCGCTCTCGCTGGGCGTGGCCTACGTCGACCGCATCGACCTGCGTTCGCTGGCACTGCCGGTGCTGCGGCAGTTGTCCGAGACCACCTTCGAGACCGCGACGCTGTCGTTGCGCTACGGCTGGGAACGGATGTACGTCGACCAGATCACGCCGGAGCGGGAGGTCAAGATGACCGTGCCGCTGGGGCGGGCCTTCCCGTTGCACACGGGCAGTTCGTCGAAGGCGTTCCTCGCCTTCCTCCCCGACGACGAGATCGAGCGCTTTCTCGGCCAGCACGACCTGGTCGCCCTGACCGAGCACACGATCACCGACGCCGAGACCCTGCGCCGCGAGCTCGGCGAGGTACGCGCACGCGGCTTCGCGGTGTCGTACGGCGAGCGGCAGGCGGGCGCCGGCAGCGTGGCGGCACCGGTGTTCGATCACCGCGGCCATCCGGTGGCCGTGCTGTCGGTGTGTGGCCCGCTGGAGCGCTTCCGCGACGAGGTGCCGGGCGCGAGCACGGCGCTGCTCGCGGCAACCCGCGAGTTGTCGCGGCAACTGGGCCACATCTGACCGTGTTCCGTTCAACGGAACACTGTTGCGCGGCTAGGAACGGCGTCGTACGGTGCTCCACATCGAGCACCCTGGTGGAGGGATGTCCATGGCCGAGTTCGACCTGCTGGTCACCAACGTTCGGGTCGTACGCCCCGACACCGGAACGGTCGAGGATGCCGACATCGGGGTGAAGGACGGCAAGGTGGTCCGGCTCGCGCCCGATCTCGATGCCGATGCCGCCGATCGCGTCCACGACGGTGGTGGCCGGCTCGCGTTCCCCGGTGCCGTCGACGCGCATCAGCACTGGGGCATCTACAACCCGCTCGACGTCGACACCCGGACCGAGTCGCGCGCCGCGGCCCAGGGTGGGGTCACGACCGGGCTGACCTACATCCGCACCGGCCAGTACTACCTCAACAAGGGCGGCCCGTACGCCGAGTTCTTCCCCGAGGTGCGGCGGCTGTCCGACGACCGTGCCTACGTCGACTACGGCTTCCACGTCGCCCCGATGCAGAAGAGCCACCTCGACGAGATCGACAGCCTGGTCACCGACCATGGTGTGCCGTCGTTCAAGATCTTCATGTTCTACGGCTCGCACGGCCTCCACGGCCGCTCCGACGACCAGTCGTCGTTCCTGATGACGCCCCCGGGCGAACGCTACGACTACGCCCACTTCGAGTTCGTGATGCGCGCGATCCAGGCCACGCGCGAGAAGCACCCCGACCTCGCCGACCGGATCTCGCTGTCGCTGCACTGCGAGACCGCCGAGATCATGGCCGCCTACACCAGGATGGTCGAGGAGGAGGGCGGGCCCCGCGACCTGAATGCCTACCACCGCTCCCGGCCGCCGCACTCCGAGGGGCTGGCGATCTTCATCGCGAGCTACCTCGCCCACGAGACCGGGCTGCCCAACATCAACCTGCTGCACCTGAGCTCGGCCAAGGCGCTCGAGGCGGCGCTGAAGATGCGCGACGCGTTCCCGCACGTCGACTTCCGACGCGAGGTCACGATCGGGCACCTGATGACCGACGTGACCCAGGCCGGGATCGGCGCGAAGGTCAACCCGCCGATCCGCCCGCGCGAGGACGTCGAGGCATTGTGGGGCCACCTGGTGGCCGGCGACGTCGACTGGGTCGTCTCCGACCACGCCTGCTGCCGCGACGAGATGAAGTTCGGCGCCGACCGCGACGACGTGTTCCTGGCCAAGTCCGGGTTCGGCGGCACCGAGTACCTGCTGCCCGGCCTGATCGGCGAGGGCCACAAGCGCGGCCTGTCCTACCCCGACATCGCCAAGCTCGTCAGCTGGAATCCGGCGCGCCGCTACGGGCTGGGCTCCAAGGGCACCATCGCGCCGGGCTACGACGCCGACATCGCCCTGGTCGACCCGGACAAGAGCTTCGTCGCCCGCGCCGAGGACTCCGAGTCGAGCCAGGAGTACAGCGCGCTCGAGGGCGTCGAGATCGGCGCCACCGTCACCGACGTGTTCCTGCGCGGCCAACAGATCGTCGAAAACGGCGCGATCGTCGGCGAACCCCGGGGCCACTTCCAGCACCGCCCGACCGAGCAGGTGTGAGCACCGGCGACACCGCCGAGGTGGGCGCGCGGATGCGTGCCTACCTCGAGGCGTCCACGAGCGGCCGCTGGGACGAGGCGGCCGCCTACGTCGCCGCCGAGGTCCGGTTCGTGTTTCCCAACGGCGAGTTCCGCTCGCTGGCCGAGATGCGCGACGGGCTCGCCCGTCGCTACACCGGGCTCGTCAAGCACATGGAGTCCACCGACGTCGCGGCCGGTCCGGATGGTGAGGTGGTCGTGGTGATCGCCGGCACACTCGGCGGCGAGAATCTGCAGGGCGTGCCCTTCGAAGGCGTGCGCTTCCTCGACCGGCTCGTCGTGCGCGAGGGGCTGGTCGTCGAACAGCACGTCTACAACGACCTTGCGTCGTCGGGCGTGCTGGAGGCCACCGCCTGACGGTGTCAGACTGGGGCGATGCGGTGCACGCCCTCGAACCGATCGAAGTCGTGGTCGTACGACACGATCGTGCAGCGATGCTCGATCGCGAGCGCGGCCAGGTGCGCATCGTTGACCAGATTGCCGCCGACGCCGATGTTGCGGAGCAGTCCTCGGACGACGCGGGCATGTTGGGTCGTCGGCTCGACGACGACGGACGGCGCCGCCCCCAGCCAGGCATCGACCGTGTCCATCGCCTCGTCGAGCGTCAGCGGCGAGGGGAACAGCCCGACCTTCGTGGACAGCCTGACGAACGCCAGCATCGCGATCCAGGCGAACGCCACGGTGTCGCGTCCGGACAACGCCTCGTCGAGCCAGCGCCGCGTGTCCTCGTGCCGCTCGGCGTCCGCGTTGACGGCGTAGAGCAGGACGTTGGCGTCGACGAGTTTCACGAGCCCGAGCGCGACTTGCGGACCAGCTCGTCGTCCTCGAGGTCACCGACGATCTGCAGCGCCCGGTCCAGATTCACCGTCGGACGGCCCATCGATGCCGTCGGCGTGCTGAAGGGTTCGGCCGCCGAGGTCGCCCCGCTGCGGATCGCGTCGTTGAGAGCCTGCTTGAACGACACCCCACGCTCACGCATCAACCGGCGCACGATCTGCGCCGTGTCGGGGTCCAGGGTCACCGTCGTCCGCATCGTCCCACCATAGCATCACCCTGAGTGATGACATGATGCGTCCACGTCCATGCGTCGGGATCAGTCGGTTTCGCGCCACTCCACGAAGCGGTGGAGCATCGAGGCAGCCTGGTCGCGGCTGACCGGCTGGCCGGGCCGGAAGGTCCCGTCGCCGAAGCCACCGACGATGCCGGTCTCGACGAGCGCGGCGACGGCGCCGGCGTGGGCCGAGCGGTCGGTGTCGTCGAAGGCGCTCGGCGTGGCGTGGTCAAGTCCGGCGGCCGCAGCCAGCAGGCTCGCCAGCTGCCCACGGGTGATGGCGGCGCCTGGCCGGAAGCTGCCGTCGGCGAAGCCGGAGACCAGCTCCGCCGCCGCCGCGGCGGCGATACCGCCGCGGTGCGTGGAACCGACGGCGTCGGCGAAGTCCGGCGTACCGTCGAGCGGCAGGTCCAGCAGGCGTGCGACGAGTGTCGCTGCCTGGCCGCGCTGCAGGTCGCCGGCCGGGTCGAACGCGTCGGCTCCGGTGCCCCGGATCACGTCGAGGTCGCGCAGGCAGGCCACCGCTCGGGCGTGGTCGGACTGTGGCGCGACGTCGGCGTATGGATACGTCTTGGCGTCCACCCAGACGCCGAGGGACAGTTCGACCGCCTCGCCGCCGGGGAGCTGGCCCTCGGCGTGCACGGTGTGACGGCAGGCGGGGATGTCGTCGCCGAGCAGGTCGGACACGGCGGCCAGCGCGCCGGCCGCGTCGGTCTCGAACTCGCCGAGCAGCGTCGGCTCGGAGAACAGCCACAGACGCACCGGCGTGCGGGCCGCGAAGCCGCGCACCGCCACACGGGCACCCTCGCCGCGGGTGAAGGTGAGGTCGGCGGCGGGCCGCTCCCCCGGAGGTACGGCCGTGGTGGGCAGGCCCGGCACGGTGGCGCCGGTCGCGGGGGCGACCTCGAGCTCGAAGCCGGGCCCGCGGACGTCGACACCGCGCGTCGTGCTGTTGTGCGCGACCTCGAGCGCGACCCGCTGCCCACCGACGGTGCCCTGACCCGCGCCCGGCTGCGGCAGCTGGCCGACCGGGTCGCGGACCGGCACCGGCGGCGTCGGGGTCGTGGGCGTCGGTGCCGGCGCGGGGGCCGGTGACGGACGCGTGATGGTCACGCGGTAGGTGGTCGAGTCGCCCGAGCCCGACACGACGATCGATACCTCGTTGCGGCCGTAGGTCAGCGTCACCGGCGCGGCTGTGCCCGACGTCACCGGCGACCCGGCCACCGTGATGGTGGCGCCGTGGGTGGCGGTCGCCGGGGTGAGCTGCAGCGACGAGGTCGCCATCGGGACGGTGACGGCGTAGCTCGTCGTCGCCGCGTCGAAGACGGGGGCGAGGGCGCCGGCCGAGGTCGTCAGTCCGCTGAGCAGCGGCACGGCGGGGACCGCCGAACTCGCGGCCGAGGTGGCGGTCGTCGTACCGACGTCATTGGTGCGACGCGCGAGCACGCGCAGCCGCGCCCCGACGTGGTCGGCGGCGACCACCAGTGACGTGCCGGTCGCGCCGGCGATGTCGACGCCGTCGGCCTGCCACTGGTAGCTCGGGGTCATCGCGGCGGTGCTGTTGTTGGTCCAGTTGACGTCGGGGTCGGTGACGGTCAGCGTCTGCCCGATGCGGGCATCGCCG
>DATHUR010000021.1:0-14485 GCA_035462025.1 Egicoccus sp.
GAGCGCGATCCCGATCTCCTCGCGGGTCTCGCGCGCGGCCGTCGCGGCGAGGTCGGGGTCGTCGTCCTCGCGTTTGCCGCCCGGCAGCGCCATGTGCCCCGACCACGGGTCGCCGTCGCGGTGCACACGCTCGATCAGTACCAGTTCGGGACCGAGGTCGCCGGGCGCCACGATCAGCGCCGTCGCGGCCTGCCATGGGTCGCGGATCTCGGACTCGGGCACGGCATCGGGTACGTAGCGCGAGGCGAGGTCGCGGATGCGATCCAGGCCCGGCACCTGCGCGTGCCCCTCGGTCATGTCGTCGCGTCGCGCCGGGGGAGTACCCACAGTTCGGTGGTGTAGTCGAGCGCGACCCGGTCCTGGTCGTCCCTGCGGCTGGCGTCGTAGACGTCGCGCACGGCCGCCAGCACCCGGGCCCGCGTGCGGTCGTCGAGGCGGGCGACGAACGACACCGACGCGACCCGGCCGACCAGGCCCTCGACGTCGAGATGCTGCACCCAGGGCGCCGTGGCGGTGGTCGGCGCAGCGAAGTGCTCGGTCTCTTCGAGCCACTCGACCCAGTCGTGGCGGGCCCATGACGGCGTGTCGCCGCGGTAGGGCGCCAGCAGGTGGTCGATCGCGCCCTGTACCGGGGAGGTGACGTCGCGACGGTTGAAGATGACCGCGAGCCGACCGCCGGGCCGCAGGACGCGGTGGAACTCGGCCAGCGCGGTCGGACCTGCGAACCAGTGGAACGCCTGCGCCGCCGTGATCGCGTCGAGATGGCCGCCGTCGAACGGCATCGACTCGGCCGTCCCGTCGAGCACCGTCAGTGCGGGATCGGGGACGCTGCGGCGCAACTGCCCGCGCATCCCGGCCATCGGCTCGACCGCGACGACCTCGGCGCCGGTGTCGAGCAGGGCCCGGGTGAGCTTGCCGGTACCGGCACCGACGTCGGCGACCCGACGACCTGCTCCGAGTTCGAGCAGGTCGACCATCCGCGCCACGATCGACGCCTCGTAGGTCGGTCGCGCGGCCTCGTACTCGGCGGCGACGCCGTCGAACCCGGTCGCGGTCTCGTGCACCCCGCTCACGCCGCGTCCTCGCCGACGACCGCTTCGGTGTGGCCGGCGTCGGCCAGCAGCCGGCGCAGGCGCAGGGCCGCGTCGTGGCTGCTGACCGGAACGGCGCCGCAGGCGATCTGGCGGGCGACGATGCGCGGCTCGCGGCGCAGCAGGTACCAGCCGCGGCGCAGCAGCGTCAGCGGCGGCTTGCGGCCCTCGCGCAGGTCGCGGACCAGGCGCCGCCAGAAGGTGACGGCCGGCCGGTGGGTCAGGCACAGCGCGTCGGCCAGGATGCCCTCGTCACGGCAGTGCTCGACCAGTTCGGCGGCGAAGATGCCCTCGGCGATGACCAGGGGCGCACCGGCGAGGTCGATCGTGTGGCTGCCCTCGGCCCGGTTGTGCGGGATGTCGTAGATCGGCAGGTCGGCCCGGCCGTGGTGGGCGAGCCGTACCAGCGCGTCGACGGCCCGCTCGGCGTCCCACGACGCGGGGTCGTCCCAGTCGACGATGCCGAGGCGGCCGACCGGCAGGGCCGGGTCGTCACCGTCGCGGTAGAAGTCGTCGAGGCAGACCGTGGGGACGCCGACCCGGGCCGCCAGCGAGGACTTGCCCGATCCGGAGGGGCCCGCCAGCAGCACGACCCGGGCACGGGGGTGCGCGTCGGGTCGCGGCGAGGCGGAGGGGATCGTCACGGCGCGCAGGGTAGTGCTAGCCGCGTCGGGTCCCCAGACGCTGGTCGAGCACCTCGACGAGGTCGTCCGCCAGCCGCTCGGCCTCGTCCGCGGTCAGCGTCGAGATGGTCACGCGGACGGCGGGTGGGCTGTCGATGCGGTAGGGCTCGCCGGCCTGGACCGCCCAGCCCCGGGCGAGCAGACCCTGGACCACCGGGACCTCCTCGGGCACCGGGATCCAGACGTTGAGACCGCTGGCGCCGTGCGCGGCCAGCCCGCGGGCCGCGAGCGCGTCGAGCAGTGCGTTCCGACGCTCGGTGTAGGCACGGGCGGCGTCGTCGAGGCTGCCGTCGCCGGCCGCCCGCCGCCACACCTCGGCGGTCAGGTGCTGCAGCAGGTGGCTGACCCACCCGGTGCCCAGCCGTTGACGGCCGAGCACGCGGCCGACGGTGTCCTCGTCGCCGGCCAGGACCGCCACGCGCAGGTCGGGGCCCAACGCCTTGGCGGCCGAGCGCACCACGGCCCAGTGCGACCGGCCGGTGGTCAACGTGATGACGGGCGCGCCGGCCACGGCGCTGGCGTGGTCGTCCTCGATCACCAGCAGGTCCGGGTGTGCGGCCAACAGTGGCCGCAGTTCGGCGGCGCGTTCGCGGCTGAGTGCCGCCCCGAAGGGGTTCTGTGCCCGCGGCACGAGCAGCAACGCGGCGAGGCCGCGGTCGAGGGCCGCGGCGAGGGCGTCGGGCAGCGGTCCCTGGTCGTCGACCTCGATGCCGACGGGGTCGAGTCCGATGGCCCGCGCGAGGTCGAGCGAGCCGGCATAGCCGGGGTCTTCGAGTCCGATCCGGTCGCCGACCCGCAGATGCACCTCGAGGACCCGCTCGATGCCGTCGAGTCCGCCCGACACGACGGCGAGCGCGTCCGGGTCGATCCCGTCGGCCGCGAACGCCGTCGAGGCCCGCGCGAGCAGGGCATCGACCCCGGGTTGCTCGCCGTAGAGGCGGTGGACGGGGCCGACGGTGGCCAGTGCCGGCCCGAGGTCGGGCAGCAGGGCCGGGTCGGGGTTGCCCGAGGTCAGATCCCGCACCCCGGGTGGCAGGTCGGGGGCCAATCTGCTTCTGAGCGGCGGCCGGTGGCCGACCACGGTCCTTGAACGGTCGTGTGCGACCAGGATCCCGCGCTGCCGCAGGTCCCGGTACGCCGTCGCGACGGTGGTGGGCGAGACCCCGAGATCGCGCGCCAACCTGCGTACCGACGGCACCGCCTGCCCCGGCGCGAGATCGCCGCCGCTCACGCCGTCCTCGATCGAGCGCACGATGGTTGCGGCGCTGTCACCCGAAATGGAATACTGTACCGGCTCAGAAGTCATGTCTGTACTGTAACAGATCTCCTCCGAGGTGTGCTGTGGCCGCCCCCGCATCCGACGACCTGGTTCGCGTCCGGCGACTGCCCGACCGCGGCACCTCCGACCGCGCCGTCGTCCGCGGCATCCTCGACGCCGGGCTGGTGTGCCACCTCGCCTACCTGCACGGGGACCGTCCGGTCACGGTGCCGACGCTGTACGGCCGCAGCGCCGATCAGTTGTTCCTCCACGGGTCGGCCGCGTCCCGGGCGATGCGGGCCGGTGCCGCCGGACTGCCGGTCTGCGCCACGGTGATGCTGCTCGACGGCCTGGTCCTGGCGCGCTCGGCCTTCCACCACTCGGTCAACTACCGCTCGGTCGTCATCCATGGCGAGGCCGAACTTCTCGTCGATGACGACGAGAAGGTCGAGGCGTTGCGGGTGCTGACCGAGCACGTGGCCCCGGGCCGCTGGGCCGAGGTGCGACCGCCGTCCGCGCAGGAGTTGCGGGCCACCACGGTGCTGCGCCTCCCGCTCGACCACGCCGTCGCGAAGATCCGCGCCGGCGGGGTCGGTGACGACGCCGACGACCTCGACCTGCCGGTCTGGGCCGGGGTGGTGCCGGTCGGCACCGCGTACGGCATGCCGGTCCCGGCCCCGGACCTCGCCGATGGCCTCGTGCCCCCGTCGTCGGTCACGCGTGCCGTCTCCGTGCGCGCCACGACCGGTGTCCCCGCCGCCATCTCGGCGTCCAACGGCGGACAGCGATGACTCGCACCCTCAACCGGCGGGTCGTCGCCCGCCTGCAGCGCCGTCCTGCACTCGACCCGGTGGTGGCCGTCGACCCGGTGGCGGACCTCGACCCGGTCGCGACCGACGCGTTCGCGCCACTGCCGCCACCGGGCGAGCCCCCGCTCCGCCGCCGTCCCTCGCGCCGCACCACCCTGGTCGCGGCCGCGCTGCTGGCCGTCTACGTGATCTGGGGCTCGACCTTCCTGGCGATCAAGGTCGCCATCGAGACCATCCCGCCCTTCACGATGATGGCGGTCCGCTTCGCGATCGCCGGCACGGTCCTGTTCGTCTGGGCCGTGCGGCGCGGCGACCGGGGCGGTGACCGCATCACCCTGCGGCAGTGGCGTCACGCCATCCAGACCGGCGCGCTGCTGCTGGTGGGCGGCACCGGCCTGGTGTCGCTCGCCCAGACCCGGATCGCCTCGGGGACCGCGGCACTGCTGACGGCGACCGTCCCGCTGTGGATGGCGCTGCTCGGACGGCTCGTGCTGCGCGAGCGGCTCTCCGGACGGGTCTGGCTCGGCCTGCTGGTCGGGCTGCTGGGCGTCGCGAGCCTGGTCGACCCACGCGGTGGTGGCCAGGTCGGGGCCATGCTGCTGGTCCTGCTCGCGAGCTTCGCCTGGGCGGCCGGCTCGCTGCGCAGCCGCCTCGCCGATGCGCCGGCACGGCCGCTGGTCGCCGCCGCGATGGAGATGCTCGGCGCCGCCCTGGTGTTCGCCGTCGTCGCCGTGGGCTCCGGCGAGGTCGCCCGCGTGGAGTGGTCGGCCATCGGCGCGAGCAGCCTGTTCGCCGTGGGCTACCTCACCACGGCCGGCTCGCTGGTCGCCTTCACCGCCTACAGCTGGCTGATGCGCAACGCCTCCCCGACGCTGGTCGGCACCTACGCCTACGTCAACCCGGTCGTGGCCGTGCTGCTCGGCTGGGCGTTCGCCGGCGAGCTCGTGACCGGCCGCACCGCCATGGCCGGCGCCATCATCGTGGTGTCGGTGGTGCTGCTGATCACCGGCCGTCCCGGCGAGCCGGTCCCGGCCCAGGCCACCTCGGGTGGCGACGTGTTCGCCGGCCAGCAGCGCAGGCGGCGGCCGTTGCGCCGACGCCGTGACCTGGTCCGGAGCGCCGTGTGACCCGGGAAGCCCACCCCGCCAGCCGGCCGTGGCCGCGCGTCGACGCGGTGTGCGTCGCGACGTGCCGGCCGACCGAGTACAGCAGTGCGGGGGTCACCGCCATCGACAAGCGCCCGGTCGACGGCCCGGTGCTGGCCGCCGCGCCAGGCCTGGCCGGTGACGAGCAGGGCGACACCAGGCACCACGGCGGCGTCGATCAGGCGCTCTACGCCTACGCGCAGGGGGACGTCGACTTCTGGGTCGCGCAACTCCAGCGCGACCTCCCCGCCGGATCATTCGGCGAGAACCTGCGGGTCAGCCACCTCGAGGTGTCCGGCGCCCGCGTCGGTGAGGTCTGGCGCATCGGCGCCTGCACCGTCCAGGTCACCGCACCCCGCATCCCGTGCCGGACCTTCGCGGCGTTCTGGGACGTGCCCGACCTCGTGCGCCGCTTCCTCGAGGCCGGACGTCCCGGTGCCTACCTCCGTGTGCTCGCGCCCGGTCCCGTGCAGGCCGGCGACCTGATCGAGGTCGTCGAGCGGCCGGACACCGACGTGACCGTCGCCGACGTCTCGCGGATCGTCACCCGCGACCGTCACGAGGCCGATCGCCTCCACGGCCTGCACGGCCTCGCCGACCGTGTGGCGGCCTGGGCTGCGGAGCGTGTCGGCGCGCCCGCCGCCGGCTGAGGCCGCCGCTTCGCGTCCGGGAGTTGACAGGCCGACACCCGCACATCATCATGTCGTCATGATGAATCTCCCCGCGCGGGCGGACACCGTGGCGCGGGACCGGCGCAACCCGGTCCCGCTCTACGCGCAGTTGCGCGAGGCGATCCGCACCGAGATCGCCGAGCGGGGATTGCGTCCGGGCGACCGGTTGCCGACCGAGACCGAACTCGAGGACCGCTACGGCGTCTCACGCTCCACGATCCGGCAGGCGGTCGGCGAGCTCGAGGCCGAGGGGCTGCTGCGCCGCGTGCAGGGCAAGGGCACCTTCGTCGGCACCCCGAAGATCCAGCACCACCCCGTGTTGACGTCGTTCTCGGACCTGCTCCGCGGACAGGGCTACGCGCCGTCGCATCGGGTGCTGTCCTCGGCAGTGGTGGCGGCCCCGCCGGAGGTCGCACAGGGACTGCACCTCGACGACGACGCCCCGTGCCGTGCGGTGCAGCGGCTGCTGTCCGCCGACGACGTCCCGGTCGGCATCTCGCGGACCTGGCTGCCGCTCGGGGTCCTCGGCCGGCACGACGAGGCCGTCACGGTGGGAACGTCCGCCGGCCGCTCGCTGTACGAGGTGCTCGCCGAGGCGTCGCCCGCGCTGGTCCCCGCCCGCGCCTCGGAAACCATCGATCCCGCCCTCGCCGGCGACGACGAGGCGGTCCTGCTCGGCTGCGACCCCGGAACGCCGCTGCTGTTCATCCGACGCAGCAGTTGGACGGCCAGCGATCTGCCGCTTGAGTGGACCGAGCTCCGCTTCGTACCCGGGCGCTACCAGTACCAGGTCGAACTGCACCGCCGGAGCCCGACGGAGGCCGACCGTGGCTGATCGCACCCCGACGCCCGACGAGGTCCGCGAGGTCGTCGCCCGGGTCGTTGCCCGTCACCTCGCGGGCGACACCGGCGATGCGCCGGGCGAGCGCCCGCAGGATGTGGCCACCGACGGCGACTCGCTCGGGACGCTCGCGATCGGTGCCGACCACGGGGGCTTCGCCCTCAAGGAGCGGCTCGCGGCCGACCTGCGAGACCGGGGATACACAGTGCACGACTGCGGCACCCGCAGCACCGACGCCGTCGACTACCCCGACATCGCCCACGAGGTCGCCCACCAGGTCGCGACCGGCGCCTGCCGGCTCGGCATCGTGATCGACGGTGCCGGCATCGGCTCGGCCATCGCCGCCAACAAGGTGCCCGGAATCCGGGCCGCCACCTGCTGGGACATCTCCTCTGCGCGAAACAGCCGCGAGCACAACCACGCCAACGTCCTGTCCCTCGGCGCCGGTCTCCTCGGCGAGAACCTGGCCCGCGACATCGTCTACGCCTGGCTGTCCACCACCCCGGGCCTCGATCGGCACGCACGCCGCGTGGCCAAGATCGGGCAGCTCGAAGCGCGTTACGGAACGAGACCCGCATGAACACCGACCAACTCATCGACGCGATCACCCAGGAGGTCCTCAAGGCCCTGGGCCGCGACCCCAGCGACTCGTGCGCGGACTGCGAGGGTGGCTGCGCCGGCACCTGCTCGGACAAGGTGCGCCGCTTCGTCGGCTCGGGGACCGGGCGGGTCGGCTTCACCGGCGACGGCGCGGACGTGCCGAGCGACCTGGCCGGCTACATCGACCACACGCTGCTCAAGCCCGAGGCGACCGCCGACGACATCGACCGGCTGTGCAGCGAGGCGCGCGCGTTCGGGTTCGCGTCCGTGTGCGTCAACTCGTACTGGGTCAAGCGTGCCGCCGGCAACCTGCGCGGCAGCGACGTCAAGGTGGCGTCGGTCATCGGCTTCCCGTTCGGCGCGTCACCGCCGGAGATCAAGGCGATGGAGGCCCGGCGCGCGATCCGGGACGGCGCCCGGGAACTGGACATGGTGATCAACATCGGCGCGCTCAAGAGCGGCGACCTCGACCTGGTCCGCACCGACGTGACCAAGGTGTCCGAGGCCTGCCGCGAGGCCGGCGTGGCGCTCAAGGTCATCATCGAGACCGCCTACCTCACCGACGAGGAGAAGGTGATCGCCTCGCACGTCGCCCGCGAGGCGAAGGCCACGTTCGTGAAGACCTCGACCGGCTACGGGCCGGGTGGGGCGACGGTGCACGACGTGCTGCTCATGCGCGAGACCGTCGGCCCCGAGATGGGTGTCAAGGCCTCCGGGGGCATCCGCACCCGCGAGGACGTCCGCGACATGATCGCCGCGGGCGCCACCAGGATCGGCGCGTCGGCCGGGGTGCAGATCGTCTCGGGCGGCCAGGGCGAGGACGCCTACTGATCGACCCACCCGGCACGAGACCACCCGCAACCGCAACCGCGCCCATGCGCGAACCGAACGCGATCGACCTCAAGGAGCACCGATGAGCAACGGGATCGAACTGCGGGCCTACTGCTACCTGGACAACCTCCAACCGCAGTACGCCGCGTTCCTGGGCACGGTCGCGCAGGGCTTCCTGCCCCTCGCCGGCGACGCCTCCCTCTACGTCGAGGTGGCGCCCGGCATCGAGATCAACCGGCTGACCGACGTGGCCCTCAAGGCCGTCGACGTCAAGCCGGGCATGCAGATCGTCGAGCGCGTCTACGGGCTGCTCGAGATCCACGCGCCCGAACAGGCCGCGACGCGCGAGGCCGGCGAGGCGATCCTCGAGGCGATCGGCCACACCGAGAACGACCGGATCAAGCCGGAGATCCTCTCCAGCCAGATCATCCGTCGGGTGGACGACCACCACGCCCAACTGATCAACCGCATGCGGCACGGCAACATGCTGATCCCGCAGCAGACCCTCTACGTGCTCGAGTGTCAGCCGGCGGCCTACGCCGCCCTGGCCGCGAACGAAGCCGAGAAGGCCGCGGACATCAACGTGCTCGAGGTCCGGGTCTTCGGCTCCGTCGGCCGGATGTACCTGGGCGGCGAGGAGCGCGACGTCGAGGTCGGCTGGCAGGCCGCCGTGTCCGCGCTCGAGGCGCTCGAGGGGCGCTCCCCGACCAAGAAGTGAACCCGCACACGACCTGAACGACCTGAACGTCCTGAAACGACCAACTGAGGAGAACGACACATGGCTGAGGCCCTGGGGATGATCGAATGCCGGAGCTTCCCGGCGATGGTGGAAGCCGCCGATGCGATGGTGAAGGCCGCGAAGGTGGAACTGGTCGCCATGCAGAAGACCGGCGGTGGGTACGTGACCGCGGTCGTCCGCGGCGACGTCGCCGCGGTCAAGGCGGCGGTACAGGCCGGGGTGCTCGGTGCCGAGCGTGTCGGCGAGATGGTCGGCAGTCACGTCATCGCCCGTCCGCACGCCGACGTCGACCTCGTGCTGCCGCTCGGCCGGGGCGGGGACGACGCGGCCGACGACGGTTCGGTCGAGGACAACTAGACGCGAGACCGGGTCCGGCGGCCAGGCGCCGCGGACCCGGCCACCGCGAGTGCAGTGAACCGCCCGTAGCGACGGGTGACCCCACGACCGGAAGGTGGTGCGCATGCTCCTCGGACGCGTCGCCGGCACGCTGGTGTCGAGCCGCAAGGACCCCTCGATCGAGGGGATCAAGCTCCTGCTCGTCCGCACGCTCGACATCGACGGGGCCGAAACCGGCCAGTTCGTCGTCGCGATGGATGCGGTCGGGGCCGGGGTGGAGGAGGTCGTGCTGCTCGCGCAGGGCAGCTCCGCCCGTCAGACCGAGGCGACCCGTGACCGTCCCTGTGACGCGGTGGTGATGGCCATCGTCGACACCTGGGAGGTCGGGGGCGAGGAACGCTTCCACAAGCACCGCTCAGGTGGTGACTCGTGAGCATCCCGTCGCCCGAGGAGATCCAGCGGATCATCCAGCGCGTCCAACTGCGGCTCGGCGAGACCGCCGGATCGGACGGGGCTCCGGGATCGGCCGGGGCCGCGCTGCGTGGTGACCAGGGCCTCGTCGAGGCGGCTGCGGCCGATCTCGGCGAGGGCATCCATGCGACCGTGCCCGAGGCGGTCGCTGCGGCCAAGCGTGCCTTCGAGGCCTTCCAGCCCGCGGGCCTCGAACTGCGCAAACGGATCATCGCGTCCGTGCGCGCCTCGATGCTCGAGCACGCCGAGTCGCTGGCCGAGATGGCGCATGCCGAGACCGGTCTGGGCCGCGCTGCGGACAAGGTGATCAAGAACCGCCTCGTCACCACCAAGGCGCCCGGTCCCGAGGATCTCGAGCCCCAGACGGTGACCGGCGACCACGGCATGATGGTCACCGAGTGGGCCCCGTTCGGGGTGGTGGGTGCGATCACGCCGACCACCAATCCCACGTCCACGATGATCTACAACACGATCTCGGTCGTGTCGGCCGGCAACGCGGTGGTGTTCAACGTCCACCCCGGCGCCAAGCAGGTGTCGGCGCACAACATCCGGCTGATCAACCAGGCGATCGTCGCGGCCGGCGGCCCCGCGGATCTGGTGACCGCCGTCGCCGAGCCCACGATCGAGTCGGCCAAGGACCTGATGCACCATCCCGACGTGCGGTTGCTGCTGGTCACCGGCGGGCCGGGCGTGGTGCAGGAGGCGCTCAAGACCGACAAGCGGGCGGTCACGGCCGGACCCGGCAACCCGCCCGTGGTCGTCGACCAGACCGCCGACGTCGACCAGGCGGCCCGCGACATCGTCCGTGGCGCCTCGTTCGACAACAACGTGGTGTGCACCGACGAGAAGACCACGATCGCCGTGCGCGGTGTCACCGACCGGCTCGTCAGCGCGATGGGACGTCACGGCGCCTACGTGCTCAAGGAGCACGAGCTGCGTCGGCTCGAACGCGTGATCTTCCGCGAGCCCGGCCCCGCCGGCAAGCCCGGCAAGATCGACCCGCGGTGGATCGGCAAGAACGCCGGTGTCATCCTGGCCGAGATCGGGATCCGGGTCGACGACGACGTGCGTCTGATCGTCGCGCGCGTCCCGAACGAGCACAACCTGGTCTGGACCGAGCAGATGATGCCGGTGATGCCGGTCACCGAGGCCCCCGACATCGACGCGGCCATCGACCTCGCCCGCCGCTCCGAGCACAACTTCCGGCACAGCGCCGGCATCTACTCGACCAACGTGGACACCATCACGAAGATGGCGCGGGTGATGAACTGCTCGATCTTCGTCGCCAACGGCCCGACCTTCTCCGGGCTCGGGCACGGCGGCGAGGGCTTCGCGTCGTTCTCGATCGCGACCCCGACCGGGGACGGGATGACCCGCCCGCGGACCTTCTCGCGGGAGCGGCGCCTGTCGCTCGTCGGCTCCCTGCGGATCGTGTGACCATGGACCCCTCCCTCGCCATCCTCGAGTTCGACTCGATCGCCCACGGCATCGTGGCCGGCGACGCCATGGCCAAGCGGTCGCCGCTCGACGTCCTGCGCGCCGGCACGGTGCATCCGGGCCGTTACCTGGTGCTCGCCGGCGGCGGGACCGCCGAGGTCGAGGAAGCCGTCGAGGCCGGACGCATCGCCGGGTCGGCCGGGCTGATCGGGGTGGTGTTCCTGCCCGACGTGCACCCCGACGTGGTGGCGGCGCTCGGCGGCGCCCGTCGCGCGGGGGGCGACGCGCTCGGCGTGATCGAGACCCGGACCGTGACCGCCGTGATCGAAGCCGCCGACGCGGGCGTCAAGAACGCCGACGTGGTGCTGCGCGAGCTGCGGATCGCCGACGACCTCGGCGGTAAGGGCTACGTGCTGTTCGGCGGCACCCAGACCGAGGTCGAGGCCGCGGTCGAGTACGGCGTCGCCCGGATCGGCGACGAGGAGCGGCCGGTCACCCACGTGACGATCGCCCGGCTCCACGCCGAGATGGACGACAACCTGCGGGCCGACGGCCGGTTCGCGCCGCACGTCGCGGGAACCACGAAGGACGACACCGACCCGCGACCACCGAAGGGCGCCTGATGCAGCTCGGCCGCGTGATCGGCACCGTGGTCGCCTCGGTCAAGGCCGACGGCCTCGAGGGTGTCCGCCTGCTCATCGTCCAGCCGCTCGACCGCCGGCTGTCCCCGCGTGGGACCCCGCTCGTCGCGGCCGACGCGGTGGCCATGGCCGGCCGCGGCGAACTCGTCCACTACGTGGCCGCCCGCGAGGCGGCCCAGGCGCTGGTCGAGACCTTCGTGCCGGTCGATCACGCCATCGTCGGGATCGTCGACTCCCTCGACACCGACGACGAGGAGGCGGTCCGATGAAGGTCGCCCGCGTCGTCGGCACGGTGGTCTCGACGATCCAGCACGAGCTGTTCGAGGGCCGCAAGCTGCTGCTGTGCGACCTCCTCGACCGCACCGGCCAGTCCGACGGGAACCATCTCATCGCCGTCGACACCGTCGGTGCCGGCGTCGGCGAGACCGTGCTCCTGATCGACGAGGGCACGTCGGCACGCCAGATCGTCGGCCTCGCCGGCGGGCCGCTGCGTACGGTCGTGGTCGGGATCGTCGACGAGGTGACCGACGACGGGACCTGGGCGAGCCCGGGGTAACCGATCGGTCCTGACGCGCGTCGGTGTGGGTGAGCGATCCGAAGAGGGCTGACGGCTTGAGCACCGACGAGGGGGCGTTCCGCGACTTCGTGGACCGCGAGTACGCACCGCTGGTGCGGGGCCTGGCCCTGTACTGCGGTGACCGGGCGGTCGCCGAGGAGCTGGCCCAGGACGCCTTCGCGCGTGCCTACCAGCGCTGGTCCAAGGTGTCGGCGATGGCACGGCCGGGGGCGTGGGTGCGCACGGTCGGGTTCAACCTCGCCCGCTCACGGTTCCGTCGCAAGGGCGCCGAACGCCGCGCCTACGCCCGCCATGGGGTCGCCGCGGTCGTTGCCCCGACCGTCGAGACCGCCGATGTCCTGACGGTGCGCGAGGCGGTCGGTGCCCTGCCCGACCGGCAACGCGAGGTCCTGATCCACCGCTACTTCCTCGGCGCCTCGGTGGCCGAGACCGCCGAGGCGATCGGCATCAGCGACAACGCCGTGAAGTCGGCCACGTTCAAGGGGATCGAGAACCTGCGGCGGCAACTCGGTGACGACGTCACCGCGATCGAGGAGGGCGCGCACCATGCCTGAGATCACCGAACTGCTCGAACGGGCCGCCCCGGGTGGCGCGGGTCCCGCGCCGCTGGACGACATCGTCCGCCGCGGCCGTCGCCGCCAGGCCATGGTCCGCACGGCCGCGGTCGGCGCGCCCCTGGCCGCCGTCGTGGTCGTGGTCGCCGTCCTGGTGACGGGCGGCAGCCCGACGGGGGTCGTGATCGACCCGCCGCCGATGGCCGAGACCCCGGACCCGACGCCGACCCCGTCCGCCGAGCCGACCGAGCCGACCGCGCCCGAGCAGGACAGCGCCCCGGATCCGGTGGCGGCCGGCGAGGTCGGCAACGTGCCGCTGGGCGATCTGGGCGTCGAGGCATTCGTCGTCGCCCCGGCGGAGTCGGCCTTCGGCGATGTCGTCCCGCGCGTCGACCGTCACCGGCCCGAGAGCACGACGCTGCCGCTCGACATCGAAGCCGGCTTCCCTGGCGCGACCGGACTCGTGCCCGACAGCCAGGGGGGCTTCGCGTGGCAGCCGGACTGGCAGAGTGCCGAACCCGCTCCCGTGCTCCACCGCGACCGGCGGGGGGAGGTCCGCACCCTGTTCGAGGCTGACGTCGACCAGACGCTGCGACTGGTCGGCCCGCACGACGCGACCCGGGCCGTGCTGGTCAGCGTCGGTTCCGGCAGCGACTTCGAGTCGGCGACCGCGGACCTCGTGTCGGTGCCCTTCGATGGTGGCGCACCCGAGGTGGTGGTCGAGGGCATCGGCGCCTGGGAGCAGGGTGTCAAGCACGCGGCCGCGGCCGGTGACACGGTGCTGTATGCCGAGTGGGTCGAGGCCATGGAGCGGGTCGTGGTCCGGGCCGCCGGCAGCGAGCCGGTCGTGGTGTTCGAGGGCGGTGAGCTGACCGGCGAGTACGTACGCGGTGTCGGCATCTCGGCCGCCGACGATCTCGGGCTCGTCCTCGTCACCGGCACCGCCGACGACGGGCGTCCGACAGCCCGGCTGATCTCGATCCATCTGTCGGCCGGCGAGGTCATTGGCGAGTCCCCCGTACCACTCGATGACGCCGCCATCGACGGCTTCGCGCCCGTCCGTGCCACCGACCTGTCGGTGACCGATCGCTACATCCTCGTCAGCCGCGAGTTCGAGGGGGAGGCCGCCCCTGCGGTCGTCTACGACATCGCGAAGCGCGGATGGGCGACCATCCGGGCCGGGGACGGCACGGAACTCGCCGGCCGGACCTTCCTCGCGCCCGCGGCCGATGCGGGGGGGACGTCGCAGGCGGCATGCGTCACGGACGAGGCCGACCTGCGCAATGCCGAGCCCGAGACCGGGCGATCGTGGTGGTACCTGCCGTGCCGGGACTCGCCCCGAGCGGGGGACGTCTACCGCCTGCCCGTCGACGTGGCGCCGACGGGTGACGTCGAGGCGGATCTCGCCGCCGTACTCGAGGCGCTGATCGATCCAGTGGTGGACGACGCCCTCGCCGAGCGTGGCTACTACACGCCGGCTGACCGGGGCCAACCCGTGTTGCGGTCGGTGAGCTTCGACGGGAGTCAGGCCGTCGTGGACCTCGGCTTCCCCAACGGCGTGGGCAACCTGAGCACCTCGTACGCCGCTGCGATGTGGCATTCGGCCTTGTCGGGCACCATTTTCCAGTTCCCGGCCATCGACTCCGTCGAGTTCCGTCTCGACGGCTCGTGCGAGGGCTACGCCGCCGCGTTCGAGGGGGTCGAGTGTCAGATCTTCGACCGCTCGATGGCCCCTTGGAACGGCGGTGTGTTCCGCCAGTAGCCACGCCGACGGGTGGTGTGGAGTCGTTCGACCGCGAGG